>CAZKHW010000001.1:0-36570 GCA_964552525.1 uncultured Ruminococcus sp.
AAACTAGCCTGTCCTGTCTCCTTGGCAAGCACCAGGGAATACTCCGGAATATCCGGCTCAAGGTCTGCGGACTCGTTCATGTAGAGATAATAGCCGGCTGCCATCGGGACACGATCACCAGAAAAAATGACGTTCATACCAACCGTCGCAGCTACGACGATCAGCAGGATAATCACAACGAATACGGCAAAGACCGATCCGCCCTTCTTTTTCGTTTTGCTCATGGTTGTTTCTCCTTCCGGGTCTCAGGTAAAATGCGAGACCTGTTGTATCGCGGCGATTCTCCGCTTCCGATCGGGACACAGTAATATTATACCACATCGTCAAGAATTTTGCAACCCTTTTGTCATAATTTTTCAGTCTGCTGCCCGGTTTTTTCCACGAAAAAGGGGATGACGGTCACACCGCCATCCCCTTGCCATGCTGTATTCGGGAATTAGCCGATCATGCTGGCAACCTCTGCCGCAAAATCATCAGCCTTCTTCTCGATGCCCTCGCCCAGCTCAAAGCATACAAAAGCGGTAACCTCGATCGGCGCACCTGCCTCCTTAGCCTTGGAATCTACATACTCCTGAACGGACATCTTGTTCTCCTTAACAAAAGCCTGCTCCAGGAGACAGATTTCGGAGAAGAGCTTGCCGAGCTTGCCCTCTGCGATCTTTACCTTTGCCTGCTCAGGCTTGGATGCCATCTTCGGATCCTCGTCCATCTGCTTCTTGATGATCTCCTTCTCCTCATCAACACGGGACTGCGGTACATCCTCGCGCTTGAGATACTCCGGATGCATTGCTGCAACCTGGAAATCACAATCCTTCAGTGCCTCGAGAACCGGCTCTGCAGCACCAGCAGTCGTCTTTGCAGCTACCAAAGCACCTGCCAGACCATTCTGGTGAACGTAAGGAACGACTGCATCGCCCTCAAGACGTGCAAAGCGGCGAATCTTCATGTTCTCACGGATGGACAGGAACAGCTCCTGCAGCTCCTCTGCAACGGTCTTGGAGCCGCCTGCAATGGTGCAAGCGTTCAGAGCATCCAGATCAGCCGGATTCTGCTCAATAACGGTGTTTGCCACTGCCTCAACGAACTCCTTGAACTTCGGGTTCTTCGCAGCAAAATCAGTCTCAATGTTGACCTCAACGACCGCACCAACGGTGTTGTCAGCGTTTACCACTGCAAGTGCCAGACCCTCAGCAGCAACACGACCAGCCTTCTTCGCCTGGGTAGCCAGACCCTTTTCACGGAGAATCTGAATTGCCTTCTCCTTATCGCCCTCAGCGTCAGTCAGTGCCTTCTTGCAGTCCATCATGCCAGCACCAGTCATCTGGCGCAGCTCATTAATATCCTGTACAGTAACCTTTGCCATAATTGCATCCTTCTTTCTAAAATAATATCGCGAGAGGAAAGGAAAAGCGGCTTTTCCCTTCCTCCTGTCTATCGTTAATTACTCAGCAGCCTCTGTCTCGTCAGCAGCAGCCTGCTCCTTGGCCGCCTCATCAGCCCCCTGTCTGCCCTCGATGATCGCATTTGCAATCGTGCCGGCAATGAGCTTGACAGCGCGGATCGCATCATCGTTGCCCGGGATCACATAGTCAACCTCATCCGGATCGCAGTTGGTATCAACAATGGCAACGATCGGAATATTCAGCTTCTTAGCCTCAGCAACAGCGATCTTCTCCTTGCGCGGATCTACGATGAACAGTGCGCCCGGAAGTCTCTTCATGTTCTTGATACCGCCCAGGAACTTCTCCAGACGCTCGATCTCCAGATTCAGCTTTACAACTTCCTTCTTCGGCAGGAGTGCAAATGTGCCGTCCTCTGCCATCTGGTGGAGCTGCTCAAGTCTCTGGATTCTTCTCTGGATGGTCTTGAAGTTGGTCATCATACCGCCCAGCCAGCGAGCATTGACATAATGTGCGCCTGCGCGTACTGCCTCCTCACGGATGGAGTCGCTTGCCTGCTTCTTGGTGCCGACAAACAGAACCTCCTTGCCCTCTGCGGAGATGTCGCGAACGTACAGATAAGCCTCCTCGAGCTTCTTTACGGTCTTCTGCAGGTCAATGATGTAGATGCCGTTTCTTTCGGTGAAAATGTACGGAGCCATTTTCGGATTCCATCTTCTGGTCTGGTGACCGAAGTGTACGCCTGCTTCCAGCAACTGCTTCATAGATACTACGCTCATGATAGTTCCTCCTAAAAAATGTTTGGTTTTTAATTGAATCCTCCGCCCGCTGTCCGCCTAACGACCCGGAAAGCGTCCGGGCACCACGCCGCGAAATCGCAGGGCGTGCGAAATCTTTTATATTATACCATATTCCGCTTAGCATTGCAAGTCTGTCCGAGGTAGAAATTTCCTGTTGAATTCCCCATCTTCATCGTCACAATGCACAATCATTCTCCATCTTTCTTCTCGGAACGCTTTGCATTCCCGGACTTACGCTTAGATTTTTTCTTCTCCTCCTGCTTTTTCATAGCAGCCATTGCCGCGCTGAGTACGATCAAGATCAACGCTACTGCCGCAACGATGATCCACAGCATGATATTGCGGTTATCGCCGGTCGCTACACTCGCTTCAAGGGCAGTCAGAATCATAGAAACACCTCCTTTTGTTGCATCGTTATTGCTAGTATACCACAAATTCGGCGGTTCGTCAAGGGTAAGATGCTACACATCGGAAATCATTTTTTGTCTTAAATTATAACTTCCATACAAACGCCGCCCAAGGCTGATGCCTTTGGAAACCACCATCTCCGCTGTGATCCAGCTTTGCCCTCTTGCCTTAGAGCCCTAATTGTCGTATTTTCTTAATATTTCATTCAGCTTAGTTGTAGTAGAAGTCATAAGCGCTTGCGTTGACTCCTCAACACCGTTTTCATAGGTAATTACGGACTGAAAATAGATTGCATCGGCTACATTTTCCCAGTCACTCGGATTGTATTCACTGATGTATTTTGCATAATCAAGCGACATTACCTCATGATACTCCTGCTCAGTAATTTCAAAAATCTCCGGTTCAGCTTCATCGTTACAATGAACTCTGCGATCTAAATAAGAAAGCAGATACTTATCTTCTTCCTGATAAACCTTCCAGTCGTTCACTCTGCCGTCCTCGCCGCCATGTTCCAGAATACTGATTGCAGCAACTATGCCGTTTTCATTTTGTACAGTTTCCGTCGATTCATTTTGACTGATATTACCTTTTGCATCATGACAACCAGCAATAACCAGACAGGACACCATCACAATTGAAAATAAAATACCTTTTACTATATTTATTTTCATGATACATCACCTCTTAATTCCGAATTAGCACAGCATCAGCTTTGCCCTATGCCGCCAGGCAAAAGGCTTTGCGGACACCAGAACCCGATTTATTCTCATAGCCAACTCACCAGCGCGGGCATCCGCGCCATTGACAACCTGCCGATATCGTGGTATACTGATGATAATCCCCCAGAACGCGCACAGGCGCGAATCATTGATACCGAGGTGAACCATGCTTTACAATCCTGCAAGCTGTACACTTTGTCCCCGGGAATGCGGTGCTGACCGCACCGTTTCCCCAGGCATCTGCGGCGGCGGCAATGCCATTCGCGCCGCTCGGGCTGCCCTGCATTTCTGGGAGGAACCGCCCATCAGCGGTACCCAAGGCTCGGGCACTGTATTCTTCTCCGGATGTCCTTTGCATTGCCGTTTTTGCCAGAATGCCGTCATTTCCGAAACACCTTTTGGCAAGGAGCTGACGCCAGAGCACCTGTGCGAGATTTTTTTCAGTCTGGAGGCACAGGGGGCGCACAACATCAACCTTGTCACGGCAGGGCATTTCCTCCCCTATCTGCTGCCGACACTGACAAGGGCTAAGCCGCGGCTGTCCATCCCCATCGTCTGGAACAGCGGCGGCTACGAAAAAGCGGAGGCACTGCAAGCACTTAATGGTCTGGTAGACATCTATCTCCCGGACTTCAAGTTTTTCTTTGCCGAAACAGCACGCAGCTACGCGAATGCGCCGGAATATCCGGCAGTCGCGGAGAACGCGATCACTGAGATGCTCCAACAGGTCGGAACACCTATTATCAAAAATGGGATCATGCAGCGCGGTGTGATCCTCCGGCATCTGGTGCTGCCCGGACATCGGCATGAGAGCATCGCGCTGCTCCGGCACTTGGCTGAAACCTACGGAACATCGGCATTTCTGCTTAGTCTCATGAGCCAGTATACCCCCATGCACGAGGATACCGCCTTTCCTGCGCTGAACCGGAGAGTGACCAAGATGGAATACCAGTCCGTGGCAAAAGAGGCGGCTGTTCTCGGATTTGAGGGCTTTACGCAGGATAAGGCATCAGCAGAAAGCACCTACACACCTGACTTTTCCCTGCAGGGACTTTAATCCGTCATCAGCGCATCCAGGAATTCCTCGACCGGTGACGGCAGGTAATATGTTCTCACATTCCCATCACGCACCTCTGTCATGCGGTTCA
The DNA here is from genome assembly GCA_964552525.1 of uncultured Ruminococcus sp. Lineage (GTDB taxonomy): Bacteria > Bacillota > Clostridia > Oscillospirales > Ruminococcaceae > UBA3855. The sequence goes on from CAZKHW010000001.1 coordinate 4,476, forward strand.
CGCCGTCAACCATGGTCAGATACACCTTGCGCCCATCGACATGCAGTGTGACACAAAGCCCCTCATTTCCTGCGGTTTCCGGATTAACTCCCGGCTCTTGCAGAGCCGGGCAGTTGTCTGCCGCCAGCGATGATTCCACGAGTTCGACAAGCGCTGCCACGTCCTCAATGCAGAACGGCTCTCCGAAATTCACGGCTTCATAGGCGATCTCCAGCTCCTCACTTTCCGCAGCATCCGCTCTGTTGGTCTGTGCCGCTCCAACTGCCGCCTGCTGCACCGGATATGACGTAGTATTGAGATCATCCGCACCCTCCTCCGCCTGAATGTCATCTGCGGCAAGGTCATGATCCTCCATTACGGCATCGTTTGTTTTTTCAGCATTTTCCATTGCAGTCTTATCATTCTTGTTTAGATAATTTGCGGAATGCATCGGAGAATCCTTAAGGTTTCTCCCTCTCATAGATGCAAATACGCCGACTCCGCCAATCATCAGCACAAAGCACGCTGCCGCAGCTATCAGGCGATAGGTATGTCTGCGAACGATGCGCGGCGGTTCGGGAGCGATCTGCTGCTCATCAGGAAGGTCTGCCTCGATCCTTGCCCACAAGGCTTCCCTGTCCGGTATCGTTTCGCGGACAGTCCGGCGCACCATCTGTTCAGTTTCCTTTCTGTTCATGTCAGCTCTCCCTCCTTTACTAAACGCTGTAACTTCCTGAGCGCACTGCGGTATCTCCATGCCACTGTTCCCAGCGGTTTACCCAAGATCTCCGAAATTTCGCGAAACGTCAGATCCGCCGACAGATGCATCCGCACGACCTCGCGCTCCTCCTCGGACAGCACCGACAGGATCTGTGCAGCGTGCATTTCGCCCAGCACCGTGTCCTCGGCGGTCGTTCGCTCCGTCAGGCTCTCGTGTGTCTCCACGTTCTCATCCGGTGTTTCCCTCGAGGCACGGCGCATAAAATCAATCGCCATATTCCGCGCAATGGTCATCATCCAGCTTTTATGCGGTGTGCCGTCACGGTGCGTTCCGGCAAGCTCCCAGAGCCTGAGAAAAAAATCCGAGGTCAGATCTTCCGCATCCTCACGGCGGTGTACCCTCCCCAGAAACAGCCGGTAGACCTTATCGCCGTAGGCGTCGTAGATCTCGCGCAGTCCCTCACGGTTTCCTGCACGGATGCGTTCTACCGCCGCATCAAATGCAACATCTGTCATAGGTTTCTACTCCTTTGATCCCCTCTGCCATAGATACGCTGCGGCAGTGGTCATTTTATGGTGTGAACCTGCACAAATTTTCAATAAAAAATCTGTGAAGCCTGCTATTGTACCTTACATCCTGCAAATGGTTCTGCCCTCATTATACCATATCTGTACAGCTTGGTCAATCCCGAACCGTGTATCTATTCCAGAAAAAGGGAACCCAATTTCCCAGGCAATGGGATAAATATAAAAATTTTCTAAAAATTCCAAAAAGGTGTTTACATACCATTGAATATGTGTTATAATAAACAGTATAAAGAAAAACGCCCTGTAGATTGAAACAGGCAGTACGGACATTATATTCCGAGAGGAGCAACAAAATGGCACAGAATCCCAACGGCAGAAACTACCGCGTAAGATACGACCGCATTATTTTTTGCGCAATCATCTTGGCAGTCATCATCCTGATCCTGACCTCCTGTATAAGCAGCTGCGGCAAAAAGCAACCCCAACCTGATCCACCCAGCAGCTCGCTCCAGGACGATCTGGCAACAGATCCAGGCAGTGCAACGGAGAATCTTCCTGTTGTGACTGAGGCTGGAAATGCAGGATATGCCACGATCTCAAAAAACAGTGACGATATCCATACCGGTGATCTGATTTTAGCGAACAGCGCACATCCTGTCGATTTTGATACCAACGCGATTGAGGAGGGTACCTCCGCTGATGTCAATTTTGTTACCATCAAGAGCATACTTGATACCAAGCCCTCCCCCAAGCACTACACGGCTGCTGACTGGGAGGTTGGACTTGACCGTACAGCAGCTCTTGCGATGGATGCATGGTTCGAGGGATTCTACAGCGCGACCGGCAACACCGATATCCGCATGATCGGTGGATATCGTCCGGAATCCGAGGATCACGACTTCCACACGGGCAGGACGCTTACCATTGGCATCTACCCGGATACCGGATCGTCCAACTTCTACAGCCCGGAGGGCGACTATACATGGCTGGCAGACCATGCTGCTGAATACGGCTTTATACAGCGTTATCCCGAGGGAAAGGAGGACTACTTTGACGACTCCGTTACGTCACGCAAGACCGCAACCTACCGCTATGTCGGCATTGCCCCGGCAACGTATATGACTGCACACGAGCTGTGCCTGGAGGAGTTTCTGAACGAGATCAAGAACTATTCCATTGACACAATGCTCCAGATCACCGCAGGCAGTGCCCAGTACGGTATGTACTACATTCCGGCAGGCAACTCCGGCGGAGAAACGAGCTTTTCTGTACCCTCTGGCGACAAGAGCTACACCATCTCCGGCAACAACATGGACGGATTTATCATCACAGTTGCCCTCAACGAGGCAGCAGGCACGTCTCACAATGTCACTCCGGCGTATGAGGATCTTGATGACGAGAACCTCGATGATATGGAAGGCTGATAGCATATCATCCCTGACAGATAATGTGAACCGCAAATAGGGAGGGGGCGCTCCCCTTGTAATGCCCTCGGTCATTCGGGGGCATTACTTTTGCGACTCTCTGCCCCCCTGTACAAATGAGGAAACATGAGGTGATACACTATGGAAACCATAAGAGAATATTTTGGATTAACGGAGTATTCGGAAGAATTCATTGAAAGGATCATCCAATACAGGATGCACATGAACGAGGAATTACACCGCTATTTATCATACGAAGAAATTGCCGTAAGAGAAAACTGCACTGCTGATGATGTAAGAAAAATACTTTGCAGCACGACGATCATATGGAATCATTAAGAACAAGCCCCGAAGCAATTATCAGGAATTGCTTCGGGGCTTACTTCTTTATAAATATCAGACTAACGGAAAGCCTTTGTGTACTGAAAACGCCATTACATCTGCGCATTGAACAGCGCGCTGAGCTTGTAGACAACATCCTCAGAATCCGCATCAATGGTTGCTGCCTCGTTGATCGCGGACAGGTCACTCAGCTCGGACAGATTCGCATTATAACCGATGGTGTACACCGGAATGCTGAACGCCTCCACAATATCGGTGATCTTGTTCAGATCGCAGCCCACATTCTGCTCGCCGTCACTGAGAACGAACAGCATGAGCTTGGCATCCGGGATGGTTTCCCGGGAATCCTGGAGCATCTTCATTCCCTGCAATACCGCATCATAGGTGCAGGTCGAACCGGATGCGGTAAGATCCTGCACAGCACCGGTGAAATAGGCACGCTGGTTCAGATCAAACTGCGCGATCGGGAGATTGACCCTGACATCACTGCTATAGGACACCAGTCCAATGTAATTGTTGCTGTTGATATACTGCGATGCGCTCAAAAGCGATGTCTGGAGACGATTGAGCGGATCACCGCTCATACTGCCCGATACATCCGCCACAAATACAGCAACGACCGGCTTTCCGGAGTCCTTTTCCTCCTTCCAGAGCTTCTGGGAATTGAGCAAGGTCACCGCATCAAAATCCGGCTCTGCGGCAGTATAGGAATCCATCGCATTAAAGCCGTATCGTGTTGCTGCCGCCTGCTGCTCGGAGGAGAGACAGAATTCTGTGAACGCCTTGAGAACCTCCTCCTTCTCCGCGCCGATATTGCCGACCTCGTAGAGGGGGTTGTCGTGACGAGCACCAAACGGATAGAACTCATATTTCTTTTGCAGCGTGGAATCGTTGCAGTAGGTCTGATACTCCATAATGCACGCATTGAGCGAACCACTCTGCATCGCGCTGCGCATCTGCTGGGTCGTGTAGCAGACAAACGGAACATTTGCCTGGAACTTCTGGAACTCCGCCACCGCCTTGGAACTGAGCGGATCGGAGCTGTCAAAGCTGTAGAGCGACGAGAGCAGGAAATTCAGACCGGTGGAGCTGGTGTAGGGGTAAGTGTATCCCATTGCCACCTTACCGTCCTGCGTTGCCCTGGTGATGGTCTCAATGGTGATCTCGTTGTAATCGGCTGTCAGTGTCTTGACCATGTCATCTTCCAGCAGAAAGCCTGCAATGTTTCCCACCAGACGATCTGTGCCGTTTTTGGTGGAAAGCTCTGCGCCGTTCGATTCTGCCATCGTGCCCCACATGGAATTCGAGGGGGTGTAGGCATCGGGGAGATACTTGCCGGACACGATGTAGTCCGAACCCATTCCCGAGGAAATGCTGCGCACGGAAACCGACATCGTCATGCCGGAGGCTGTGCGGTTACTCTGCTGATTAAATGCCTTTGCCGCCTCATTGAGCCAGCCGTCCGTACCAGAGCCGGCCTTTTCGGGCGATGCGAAGATCTCAATGTTGACCTGCCCGTCACCGGTGATGGTAAGAGGGTACTCGTTGATATCCGGCAGGGTGTTCGCCAGGTCATTGTCAGTAAAATCGACGGTCGCCTTGCGCGGCTCCATATTGGAAACGCTGATATTGCGCAGGAGCTTGTCGAGCTTTTTGGATGCCTCCTCCTCGCTGATCTCATAGCTGGGCTTGCCGATGTTATTGGTAACAATGATACCGCCAACGATCACAGCCGCCACGCCTGCACCGATCCCGATCAATGCACCGATCTTGGATGAATTCTTTGCCATATTCTGCTTTCCTTTCTAGGGTCATTCCTCCATGCCCTGCTGAAGCTGCTGGGACACCTCGGCGGCAGGTGTGCCGTCACGAAGTTCCCGGAGCGCCTCGGTAATATGCTCCAGATGCAGATTTTCCAGCTCAGAGCTGTCCCCGATCTGGGAGATCTCTATGATGAGATTATCGTACTGACCAAGAAGCTGCTTGTTCTGCGCGATCACACCACGAATAAACTCGTAATGCATCGGAAACCGTGACTGATCCTCTAAATCAAGGATGGTCATGCGGTTGATGAGCTTCTTCATATTGGCAAACAGGCAGTCCTGCACATCGCTGCTCAGCGAAAGAAACGGATTTCCCGGCTCCTTCGCCTGATCGCCGAGCAGAACCTGAAGTGCTGTCTGCTTCTGGTAAAACAGGTCAAGCTGATGCATTGCCTCACGCAGCTCGTTATTGAACGGATTCTTCGGACTTTGCCAGCCTTCAAGTGCCTCGCGGTAATCCTGCGCATTGCGCAGCTTGCCGGACTGCACCGCACGCGGATGCTCACCACTGCTCAAAAGCCAGTAATTCACCCCGATAAACGCCCCCACGCTGAGCACCGCCGCAACGATCGCTGCCACGGGATCTGCACCAAGGTTGAGAAGTCCACGCGAAAACAGCACCACTTCCAGCACTGCAAAGCCGGCATTGAACGCCATGAGTTTCCAGATCACATTTGATTTCAAGCACTTCCCTCCTATCCGGATGCGTCGGCAGCAGCAATGCATCCTGCACCGTACTGCCATGCTGTATTGGTATTATTATAGCACATTCCGGCAAGGATGTCAAGCAAACCGCTTGGTTTCTCACGAAAATCAATTTTGTTGCTTTTCATTGTGAGTTTCATGCAAAAGCCGCCCCACCCCCTGCCCTCCTCTATACAAAATATCCGGGCTGGTTTATCATAGCAGCATAATGGCACATCAAATCTTTCCACAATGATCCTAGTCAGTACAGGATCATCTAAACTAGAAAACTCGGCAGAGAATTCCACAGTTCTCTGCCGGGTTTATTTGTCTTTACTTTTCTCGGTTTCTGAAAACACATAGCTTTTGGGCTTGAAAGGTTTTCTGGTTTTAAGACCATAATGCGTATTTTAGGAAACCGATGGTGTTCCATCCTCGGCATTTGTTCCTTGTCCACTCATGATCTCTTTTAAAGTTGCTTTCGCATTTTCAAAATCAAACTCTGCTTCAAGGATTCCATCAGCTCCCGTTCTGTCAACGAATGCAACACCTTGATAGTCATCCCAGTAATAAGTGTAATTGTTTCCGATGTTCCCTGAAAAGCCGTATTCTGAATAGACCGTTTTTCTTATGCTTGCAAAATCATCATCCGTAGATTCTGGAGCAAGAATAACCGTGGAGTATACTATAAATTGGTAAGCATCATCTGCATTATCGCATGATAAATAAATACGAAGATCGTTATTATTTTCCGGTTGGCTATATCCTCCGTATTGTATTACATCAAAATAATATCCATTATAATCATATCGTTCTGCAAAAGCAGAATCAAATGCCGGCAATCTGAATTCAGTCCTATAATATGTTGTTTTATCATGTATGTCTATTTCCATTGGATTCTCTGCGATGGAATCGGATAAATTATTGAATCGCTTTATAAATTCATCAATAAGGAAATCGTAAGCAGTAGCAGTTTCAGCGGTTTCGGAAATTTCGATAGATTCTTCCTCTTTTGATTCCGCAGTTAAAACCGTTTCCTTTTCAATGTTTTCAGGCTTGTAATTTACTGCAATATCGCCGATCACTATACCAAGCAGCCAAAACGCGGTAGCAATAACCGACAAAGACAACACACACAACGCAGATATAAAAAACAAGGAAATTTGAGGCTTTTTACAATGTGGGCATATTTTGGCTCTTTTGTCGATCATCTTTTTACAGCAGCGGCATTCCGTCCTATTTTTATTATGAGTTTCCGGATGGTTCATAAATACACCATCTTTCTTATTATTTGGTGCTTTTACTTAATTATACACTGTTTTCTTAAAATTGTCAATAACTAGGAAGCAAAATAAAAACTGGGGTTGTAACCCGTAGGAAAGTAATGCTATACTGATCATGGGTTCTGGAAACCCCGAATACTATTAATTTTTAACGCTCTACACAAATAACCACATCTGGTTCTCCGACAGATGGGGTTGCTTGTTTTTTGCCTTTCGATGGATAAACATACGATTCGGTTGGAGCAGGCGCGGCAGATGGAGCTGATAGGGTAAAGGAAAAACCGGCAGAGAGTTTCACAGGTTCTCTGCCGGTTCCTTTTGTATCTGCGCATCTATCCACGGCTTGAACCGCTGAAAAACCTCTCTTTCGAGTGGATGCGACAAAAACATGTTGCGCTGGTACAGTACCGCCATACGTTCTGCTCTGATCTTCGCCGCATGCATTGACACTCCGCACACTCTGGCAATGTCCTCGGCGGTATGGATGCCAAGCCCCCAAAGGACGCATGCCGGCATGAGGACGTCGGCAGCGAAGCGATCGGCTGCGTACTCCTCCTCCGGCTTGCAGTCTCGCTCAGAGCGTGACAGCGGTGAGTCTCCTAGATGACCGAGAACATAGTGACCTAGCTCGTGGAGGATGGTGAAGCGTTGGCGTGTACGTGGCTGAGTACTGTCAAAAAATACGACGGTTCCGCCAGAAGCATCCCTGACGATGACGCCAGAAGTGCCATGAAGAAAGTCTGGTCTTGCTTTTCGACAGCCTATCTCGAAATAGGACAAAAGAAGCACCGGGTTTACCGGCAGTGATGCGACTTTGCAGTCAAGCAAGCATTTCCAGCTTGCATCTCTCGCACCTTTGTAAATACCGTAAGTCATAAGAAATCACCTCTATGGTATTATACCACAGAAGTGATTTCTTTACCTTGGTAAATCAATCTTCAAAGTAATCAGGCGATACATCCTCGGTATTTTTTATGGCATTCTCGATCTCGAAATCTGGTATCAAAGATGGATCGCCATCTTTTGCAAATTTCTTTTGGATGCTGGATGTCTGTGTAATCTGTGTTGCCTCTTCGACAACGCGCCCTTGCTGATAGCTTATCACAGCATCTACCATTGCTTCAAGAATGTCTGCTCTAATATTGCGTGGCAGGCTAAGATATGCATTTTTCAAACTCTCTTCTAGTTTTTCATGGTGGAAAGTAGTTTGTACATCGCTAAGTCCGAGAAGGTAGTCTATTGAAACATCATAAAAATTAGATAATTTTACAAGAGCATCAATTGTTGGATCTGCATCTCCGTGTTCGTACTTCAAGTATGCTTGTTGGGTTATTCCTAAGTGGTCTGCGACAACCGCTTGATTTATGCCCCGTTCTTTTCTCAAAGCGCATAGAATGTTTCCACGCTTAATCATTGCAGTTCTATCTTTTGTAACTTTTGGCATTGTGTCACCTCCTTTCTATCAACATTATATCACTAAAAGTTTATCGTGTCAAGTCGATTTCGCAAAAAACATTGCATTTAGCTCTAAAAATTGTAAAAATAGGACTAAAATACAATTTTTAATTTGTTGATATCTCCAAAAGTTAACTAAATCTATTGATTTTAACAACAATTAGTGGTATAATATAATCACACCATCCGACAGGCAGCGGAAAACTTAAACCGATCAAGGCAGGAGAGAACCGAAACGGGGTGGGGAAATAAACCAAAGGAGGAACACACCATGAGTGAAAAGGTAACTGTTGCTGTTGACAAGGAACTTGCCGGAGCAATTCAGATGATTAAGATTCTGAGAGACTGTAGCATCATTGATGTCGATGATGATGTAAGTGCGATGTATGGCGTATGGGACAAGCTGAACGAAAGCGACAAGAAGTTCTTTGCTGGACAGATTAAGGGTTCTGCCCTTATGCTTGCACAGATGTCTGGTATGACCAAGGGGGCAACCCCATGAAATCCAATATCAAAACAACAGTGATCGATCAGCCCGGCAATCTGGGCAAGGTGAAAGCCGGGCAGTTGTCCAGATTCCTGACGGCGTACCTGAGCAATCCGGAGATGCTGGAAGAAGTCAACAGACGAATCGCAGAGCAGAAGGAACAGGAGGCAACCGAATGTCCCTGAAAGAAGAGATGTAGGATGCGGATATGTTCCGTAAAAAGAGAAGCCCATCCCCCGGCGGCAACCGGGAACGGGCAGAAAGAAAATAGTTACACACATAGTTTACCACAGAAAGGGGTAAATGTCAATGGATTTTGAAAAATATTTCAATACATCCGGTCTGAATGGCAAAATTCAGAGAGCCATTGCGCCGGAAACGGCGAAAGCTCTGGAGGACTTCTGCCGACAGGAGCCGGAGTTCGCACAGGCGATCGAGCAGAGCGGAAAGACATTCCAGCAGTGCCTTGACCATGTTGCCAAGGGCGCAGGCTCGAGCCTGTCAGACTTTCAGGCATACAGCAAGGCGGTCGAGTTTTACTTCCCCGGCGCGAAAATCAGCTTTCGCATGGTGATCGACCTCGTAGGCGATGCGGACAAATCGCCCGAGCCGGCACCTGAAAAGCCTGCGATGTCGGTATCGTTCGACAGCCTGCTAGACTTCTGAGGTGACTGCCATGACCAAGAAAGAGAGAGCTGCCGAGCTTATTAAGGCATTCCCGGAGCTCCGGCAGGAGGACATTGACCGATGCATGTCGATGATGCCGCACTACATTCTGTTCCGGCATGACCGGAGTGAATGCCGCTGCAATTACTGCGGCAGCACCATCACGGAAGAGGAACATCCCGTCTATCTGGCAGGGCTTGAACACGACACGACAACGGAGTGCCCCGAATGCGGCGAGGAGAGCATCGCACTCTGCGACTGCTACAACTATTCCAATGCGGTGGAGCGCGGGGCGCAGAACTTCGTGATCTTCGTCAAGGGTGAGGGTGACATCTGCTATGCACACTGCATTCGCATCTGCATTCGGCTCGACCGGAAGATCGGCGGATTTGCTGTCGAGGATTATTCCTACACCGAGACACAGCGATACATCTTCACGAACGGATTTGCCTACCGGTTTGGCAGAAAGGAAGGAGGCTATTTTGAGCCGAAGCTGAACCGCCATGTATTTCGCTATTCTGCGTGGGAATATCGTGACAAGTACACCGAGCCGACATGGGATCAGTTCGGATTCTGCAAGGACAAGGGCTATTGGACAGTCAATGATGATGATCTGGTCGGCACCTGCCTGCAATATGCACAGCTTGACAGGATGGACGGCATTGCCCTGTTCCGGTACATCCAGTTCTACCTGAAGCATCCGAATGTGGAGCACCTTATCAAGCAGGGCTTTAAAAATAAGGTGACTGGCTGGTTCACTGGCTATTCCACGGCGATCCCGGACTGGATCGACTGGAAGCAAAGCGACATCCGGAAGATGCTGGGAATGAACAAATGCGAGCTGCGGCAGATCCTGAAACGGCAGATCGACATGGATGATTATCACCGCATCCGTGTCAATCTCCCCTATCTGACGATGGAGGAATGCTTTACCTGTCTGCCTGTGATCCGGAATTACTGGGGGTATCTTTCGTATTATGACGAGCCGCAGCAGCGTGAGATCCTCAAATATCTCCGCAAGCAGAACGCACGGTATTCTGTCAAAAACGTAACGATAACGGAGCGGTTCATGACGATCGGAGATTACCGCGACTATATGCGCGAATGCAGGGATCTGGGCTATGATCTGCATGACCGGGAGATCCGGTTTCCCCGATGTCTGGCAGAGGCACACACGCGGACAAGTGATGCGGTTTATGCCATTCGCCGGGAGGAACAGCAGCGAGAGGAGGCACGCCGTGCAGAAGAACGCCGCATTGCATCCCAAGAGGCAGTCCTGCTCCGTGAAAAGCTGGGATTTGATAACGGAACACTGTCCATCTGCGTGCCGGCATCGGCAGTGGAAATCGTGGATGAGGGAAAAGCCCTGCATCACTGTGTCGGAGGGTACGCATCACGGCATGCGGAAGGCAAGCTGCATATTCTGTTTATTCGCAAGGACAGCGCTCCGGACAAGCCTTACTACACGATGGAGGTCAGTGCGGACGGCTGCATCGTGCAGGTGCGCGGACTGCGGAATTGTGATCCGCCGGAGGAGGTCAAGGAGCTCGTGGAGAGCTACAAGAATTATATCAAGCCGCTGTTTGCTAAGCGGCAGAAAGTGAGGGTATCTGCATGAATGAAGAAAAAACCACCGTCATCGTCTCCGAGGACTACACGAGAGCCGTCACGCTGACGCGCAGTATCATCGCCAACGCACAGGCGGCGCAGCAGTCGCTGTATGAGGTCTGCAAGGGCTTGTACGAGATGCGTGAGCAGAAACTTTATAAAGAATTGGGCTACTCCAATTTTGAGAACTATTGTGAAAATGAGGTTGGCATCACTCGCAGACAGGGTGGAAAATATGCTATGATCGGCTCGGCACTAACAGAAGAAAATGCGAAGTCGACTTCGCATTTTAAAGCTATCGGTACGGAAAAGCTCTATCTTCTCGCCAAGCTCGATGAACCAACCAGAGAAGCCGTCACCGAGACAGTCGATGTCGAATCTGTCACCGTCAAGGAGCTGAAAGCGCAGATCAGGTCTCTCACCGACGAAAATGCCGAAAACGAATACGCCGCAAAGCTGCTCTCCGAGGAGCTGAGTACGGCAAAGGACAACATCGCCAAAAAAGAAAAGCAATTCGCCGAGGCGATGGAATCCAAAAAACGCGAGCTGGATTCTTTCAAAGATTCCGCCGAGCGATCCAAGAAGTCATTCACTGCCAGGATTGGCGATCTTGAAGAGCAGATCAAGGAGCTTGAAAACCGACCGGTCGAGGTCGCAGTCTCCGAAGAGGAACTCAAAGAGATCGAACGACTCAGGGCAGAGCTTGAAGATTCGCGTCTGCGTCAGGTGCAGGCTGAGAAAGCAGCGCAGGTCAAAGCCGATCTTGCTGCCAGTGCTGTCCGTGAGGAGTATGAGAAGCAGCTTGCCGAAGCCAGAGAAGCAGCCAAGCCCGATGCCGTACCCGATACCAAGGGCATCTTCAAGGCATATTATACAAACGCTGTAGATGCGATGCGCCGTGTCACGCAGTTTGTTTCCGAACATACGGCAGATGAGAACATGCCATTGTATCTGAAAAAGCTGGATGACATCATCGCGTTTGCTGAAACAGAACTCACAAAGCTGAAAGTAGACTCCTAATATACCAGAAGGAGAGGAATTTGTCAAGTGAAAAAAATCTTTTATTCCATGGAGGGAGTATCACCATGCCTGAAAAAACACACTGGAAAAAGATGACAAACCCTAATTATCTCGGTGACTACAGCATACCGGAGGGGCAGGATCTGATCGCCAGGATCGACTACGTTGCGCAGGAGACCATCAATGACCCTACGGGCAAGAAAAAAGAAGCCGTTGTCGCGCATTTTTCTGACGGCAACAAGCCTATGGTGCTCAACAAAACCAACCTGAAAACGATGAGCCGCATTTTCGGAACATCGTACATAGAGGACTGGCACGGCAGGAGCATCCAGATCTTTTTTGACCCCAATGTCAGGTTCGGCAGAGATAAGGTCGGCGGACTGCGGATTCGTCCTTTTATTCCAAAGCAGCAGAATGCAACGATGCTCTGCGCAGACTGCGGAAAACCAATTGAAACTGCATACGGTAAGGATGCAGTATGGCTGTCGAAGTACACCCACCAGAAATATGGCAAGGAGCTGTGCGCCGTATGCGCAGAGGCATGCAAGGCAAAGCTCGAAGCACAGGAAGCACCCGATCCTTTCTCCGGATCGGCAGACTAAGGAGGAGCATAAATGAGAACTACCAAAATCAAAATTAAAAACCTGTTCGGCATCCGTGAGACCGAACTGGATGGCCGCAGCGTAGAGCTGACCGGCAGCAACGGTACCGGCAAGACATCTGTCATTGACGCTTTCCGGTATGCGCTTACGAACCAGTCGGAGCGCCGGATGATCGTCCGCAGCGGAGAACACGAGGGCGAGATCATTGTCGAGACAGACACAGGTCTTACGATCAACCGCAAAAAACGAACAGAAAAGGCAGATTACAAGTCTGTTAAGGAAAACGGAAAAGAGATCATGGCGGCTGAGAGTTTCCTCCGGCAGCTCATCACTCCCTTGCAGCTCGATCCGGTCGCATTCACACAAATGACCGAAAAAGAGAAAAACCGTGCCATACTCGACCTGATCGACTTCAACTGGAGCATGGAATGGATCTGTGAGCAGTTCGGAGAGATCCCTGCTTGGGTGAACTACGATCAGAATATTCTTGAAGTCCTTCATGACATGCAGTCGGAAAATGGTGAATGGTTCAAAAGCCGTCAGGATGTGAACAGGGACATCCGGAATAAACGCGCCTTTATTGAGGACATTGCCAAGGATATCCCATCCGGGTATCAGGCAGAAGTCTGGGAACAGTACGACATGAGTTCCGCGTACCAGAAACTTACCAGGATTCGTGAGTTCAACAGCCGCATCGAACGTGCCAAACTGTTTCGGAGCAGTCACGATGCCAAGCTCCGACAGCACGAAGCAGACAGGATGATCGCCGATTCCTCCGAGGAAAAAGCGATCAGTGCCGAACGTGAGCAGATCACATCCACGATCGAACGCCTCAAAGCTGAGATCAGAGCAGCAGAGGAGAAACTTACCGGACTGTCCGATAAGCTCCGGGACAAGCTGGCGGTCAATGAGAGCCGATTCCAGGAGGCGAAAGCAAAGCTCGACAAGGACATGCTCACAGCCGATGAGTATACGGGAAAGGAACCTATCCCCTGCGATGCGCTCCAAGAGGAGATCCGGAACGCAGATGCGATGAAACAGCATCTGAACGAATACACGCGGATGACTGCCATGCAAAAGGAACTGGATGCCCTCATAGAGAAGTCGGAGGAGTACACCAGAAAGATCGAGCTGGCACGTTCCCTGCCTGGCGTGATCCTCGAAACAGCAAGCATCCCGATCGAGGGATTTTCCGTTGAGGACGGCATTCCTCTTGTTAATGGCCTGCCTGTATCGAATCTTTCTGAAGGCGAACAGCTCAGTCTATGTGTGGATGTTGCCATCGCAAAACCCAACGGTCTCCAGATCATCCTCATCGACGGAACCGAGAAACTTTCTGCTGAAAACCGCGAAAAGCTCTATGCCAAGTGCAGAACCAAGGGCATCCAATTCATCGCAACACGCACCACGGATGATTCCGAAATGGAGGTGCATTACCTGTGATTGCCCATTCCTTGACCAATGAAAATTATTTCGATCCGGAGAATAACCGGAAATATATGGGATCCTCTCAATTCAAGAGCTTTCAGCGCTGCGAGGCAGCGGCGCTGGCAGAGCTGACTGGAGACTATAAGCGTGATGTGACAGATGCACTGCTGATCGGCTCTTTTGTAGATGCACATTTTGAAGGAACGATGGATATCTTTAAGGCGCAGCATCCGGAGATCTTCACCCGGAACGGCGAACTGAAAGCGCAGTACCGTCATGCCGAGTACATGATCCAGAGAGCCGAGCGCGATGCTTTGTTTATGAAGTACATGAGCGGAGAAAAGCAAAAGATATTCGTTGGTGAGATCGCAGGCGTTCCGTTCAAGATCAAGGCGGACAGCTATCACTCGGGCAAAGCCATTGTCGATCTGAAATGCCTGAAGGATTTTGCAAGCGTCTGGGATGCCGAAACGGAATGCCGGGAGCATTTTATCCTGCACTGGGGCTACGACATACAGGGTGCTATCTATCGTGAGATCATTCGCCAGAATACCGGAAAGGTTCTGCCCTTTTACATCGCAGCCGTCACTAAGGAAAAGCCGGAGCCTGATTTACAGATCTATTGGATCCCGGACAAAATGCTTGATGAAGCACTCGGCGAGGTTCAGCGACTTGCACCGCGTTTTCAGCGCATCAAGGACGGCAGTCTTTCGCCACAGCGATGCGGCGGATGCCCGTGGTGCCGATTCACAAAAGTGCTGACAAAGCCGCTTGACCTGACGGAGGAGCTGGAGGTGTACGATGTCGAATAGAGAATCGGAAAAGAAGGATTTTATGAAACGCGTCACGATCCTGACAGACACTCGTGAGCAGAAGAATGAGCACATAATCAAGGCATTGGATGCCTACGGCGTGATGCATGAGAACCGTAAACTGGATTACGGGGATTACAGCTTTATCGTAGACGGAAAGGATTTTTCCTATAGCTGCGTGGTTGAGCGCAAGGCAAACATAAACGAGGTCTATGGCAACATCTCCGCTGACCGGGAACGCATTGAAAAGGAGCTTGACACGATCAGCCGGAATGCCCGGCAGTGCATCTTCCTATTGGAGAATTGTGAGAGCTGGGAGGCATTGAAAGCCTATTCCCTGCCGAAAGATGAAATTGAGCACACCGGGCGGAAGGTACAGAATATCGGTGCTACCTGCTACGGTACGCTGCAGGCATGGCGCTGTGGGAACCGTTACAACTTCACTGTGGAGTTCGTGCCGGATGTACATTATTCCGCCGCGCGGATGCTGGAGTTGTTCTTCTGGTATTATCACAATTACCGGAAACAGACCGCTGCAAGGAGGTAGCTATGGGAAGAAAACTTCCATTTGACCGGGCAAAAAAGATGGCATCCATTTCCGCGAATCCATCTATTTATAATGACCCATGTCCGAATAAGTACGGTTACAAAATCAACATCAATCATCCAAAAATCCGCCCATTGTATGAGGCATATCAGGCGCATGTCGGAGAGAGAATTCTCTCCGACCGTCAGAGACTGCATTTTGAGAGCATCATTTTTCAGATGATCCAGAAAAGGAGTGACTAACATGTACAACCGCGTGATTTTAATGGGGCGTCTGACCCGTGACCCCGAACTTCGCACCACGCAGAGCGGCATTGCAATGTGCCGGTTTGACATCGCCGTAGACAGACGATACAGCAAGCAGGGTGAGGAAAAACAGACAGATTTCTTTCAGGTGACTGCCTGGAGGCAGACGGCAGAGTTCGTCAGCAAGTATTTCACTAAGGGCAGGATGATCCACGTGGAAGGCAGCATCCAGAATAACAATTACACCGATCAGAACGGTGTCAAACATTATTCGACAGCGATCATGGCAGATCAGGTTTCCTTCTGTGGTGATCGTGCGCCGGAGGGCAGTTCGCAGTACAAGCCCTCACAGGCAAATATTCCGCAGTCATCTCCTGCACCGCAGAGGGCAGCACAGAACGAGATCGAGCTTGGTGATCTGGGAGACTTTGAGGAAATTCTGAGTGATAGTGAAGTTCCCTTTTGATCTGAGGTGATGTAAATGCTAGAAACCGGATGGATCAAGCTCCATCGCTCTATTTTGAAATGGGAATGGTATGACGATATTAACACAAAGATTGTTTTCCTGCACCTCCTGCTGACAGTCTCAGTGGAGGATTGCAAGTGGCACGGAATCGAGATCAAACGCGGAAGTCGCATTATCAGTTACGCCAAACTGTCAAAAGAAGTCGGATTATCTGTACAACAAGTGCGTACATCGTTGGAACACTTAATATCAACAGGAGAAATAACAAGGTCAACATATAAGAATTTAACAGTAATATCGCTAAAAAGCTATGATAAATTTCAAGCATCAACACAGTCAGCAACAAACGACCAACAAAGTACCAACAAGGTACCAACAAGGTGCCAACAACAGTATAAGAAAGTAAAAGAAAGTAAAGAAAGTAAGAATACAAGAAGTAGTAGTAGTGACGGCGAGTGCCGTCACTACACGACTGACAACATCAGAAGATTAGTTTCTGATCTAGGATATCAATGGTCCGAACAAGAGCTAACGGATTTCATCTTGTTCAATGAGGAACGGGGTTGGAAGAACAGCCCAAAATCTGCTGCCCCGAAGTGGGAAAAGCAACGGCAAAGATTTGCAAAGAAGGGCATACCGGCAGTCCCGGATATGAACCAACGAGAAATTGACACTATGAACGACTATCTCTCTGTGGTCAACAGGTTCAAGGAGGATGAGAACGATGATACGATTCAGCCTTGATCTCACTCCGAATGCACAGTGGGGGATGAACAAGGTCTATTCCGGAAAGCACTGGAGCATCCGGAAGGAGCAGGCATCACAGGTTCATCTGCTCGTAAGAGCTGCTATCCGGAAGCAGAACCGGAATGTAAGGACATTCCGAAATCCGGTGAACGTTCGGATATTTTATAACAGCCGCCTCGACATCGACAATCACGGCTATCTCTCGAAGCTCATCATTGATGGCATGAAGGGGGTGCTGATCGAGGATGATGACCGAAGATTCGTCAGGTCGCTTACACAGGAATTCCACTCAGGAGATCATGGGAAGATCTTTGTGGAGGTGGAGGAGATTGTGATGCGAAACAATGCCACTAAGATGCACGAGAATTAACGCTGTTGGCTTTTACGGTAATTTGACGTAAAAGTATGCCCATGTTTTCAGAACGTCATACAGAGCCTTCTAGATATCTTATACGAGATTGGAGGAATGATAGCATGAATGCCAGATACAAAAACAGGAAGATTGAAACTTACTGCAAGGTGAGAGATGCAGCTGTTGTCGCAGCCGTGGAGCATGGTGATCTTGTACCGCTCAAACGGCTGATCTCTGAAAATGGTTTGCCGAATGCAAGCAGCGACAAAGTGCTTTTATGTACCGCTCACAAGATGTGCTGTAATATCACGAATATGCCTGATACGTTTCAGGAGAAGTCACGGAAATGGCTGAAAGAGCAAGGTTTTAGCGAGGATATTTATTAGGAGAAGTTATGGTTAGATTGTTTATACAATATTTCAGGTCTTGTATATGTAAACATGATTTTGAACATGTCGCAGATTCAAGAACTTTTTGGAATGCTGGTGATTCTTTGCCATGTAAAACAGTTCGTATATACCGATGCAGGAAATGCGGATATGTTCAAAGAATTAAAATCTAAGTGGAAATTGAGAAGTTGGAGGATGATGTATGTGATGAATGATAAAATCGAATTGAGAGCCGCTGCCGCTCGATTGCTGTACGGAAATAATCGAGATTCGGCTGATTATGATATGTTAGTTAATTATATTGACAGCAGCGAGCCAGTACAACATTGGATTCCGTGCAGTGAGAGGTTGCCGGAAGACGGTGAAGTAGTCATCGCCTGCTCTTCTGACAGAAGATGTCTCCGATTCGCCGAGTGGGACGGACAGTATGACGACTTTGGAGTGTGGAATATCGGCAAGAAGCGGTATCGCACTAAGACGTTCCCTTACTGGATGCCGCTGCCTGAGCCGCCGGAGATGTGCATAAAATAAATTAGCCCCCATTCGGAGGCTAATCGGATTTCTTGTCCTTGCGGCTGTTGCAAAGAGCCTGCTGAGCGGCTATTGTCGCCATAGTATCGCCTAGCTGCACAAATACTGCTGCTACTGCGGCGATTTCTTCCGGTGAGCTTAGCTTGCAGGCTATAGCATTTGCAAGTGCCGCAACAGACATGCTTGTTTCGCATGGATTCATAATTTATCACCCGTTTATTATATGCGGGTAATTTCAAGGAGGTTAAAGTATGAGTGATTTATATAATACTATCATTTGTGAAATAAACAGGTGTATCGGAGAAATCCATAAGGCAGATAATGAAATACTAAAATTGCAAGAGCGCAGAGACTGCTACAACGACAGAAAATTTATGCTTGAAGAATTAAGAGATAAATATACAGAGGAGAATCAAAATGACTGAAATCAATGATGAAAGGAAGGAACATCATGAATCGTGAGATTTTATTTAGAGGAAAACGTGTTGATAATGGAAAGTGGTTTGAGGGTGATGGTATACAGTATCCTAAGTCAATTAAACGCAAAGGTGAGTGCTGGGTTGGCGGTGTGAAAGGTATAAACGATTGGGTACAAGTTATCCCTGAAACAGTTGGACAGTACACAGGTATAGACGATGAGAACGGCGTGAAGATTTTTGAGGGTGACGTTGTAAAATGCTACGCTAGTGAGGATGCAGCAAACTGCGTCGTAATTTTTGAAAAAGGCGAATACCGTCTTGTGCCCACCAAGAGGTACAAAGACTATCAAGAGTGTTGCGGCTATCATGCCATCAGATGTTTCGTTAAGATCGTCATTGGCAACATCCACGACAATCCGGAGCTGTTGGGAACGGAGGAATGAATATGAACGAAAATCAGAAACAATTCTTGAATGAGCTGGACAAGCTCTTTCTCAAGTACAGAATCAATCAGGTCAAAACAGGTGCGGATGGGCGAACGCATTTTTACGGAAACGGTCAGTGTTTGTCTTTTGAAAAGTACGAAAGCGCATCGTTCATCAATGTAAGCACGGAGCAGGACGCGTACAATCCGCCGATTGGGAGGGACTGAGTATGAGACTGATCGACAGGGATAAGATTCATCAAAAAGCAATGGATATTATACAAGATAAAGCAGGATGGAAGGCGTTTGCAATTGCAAATGCCATCGCTATGGCGGAGATCATCAAAGCCGAGCCGGTGAAGCACGGTGAGTGGAATTTTAACGGCGATGACGGACTGACATGTTCCGTTTGCGGAAAACAGGATGCGATGGGCAAAGGTCGCTGTGTGTATAATTGGTCAAATTACTGCCCCAACTGCGGTGCGAAGATGGACGGAGGTACAGATAATGGAAATGAGGATGAAAATGAATAATTTTTGGAAAGCGGCAATAGGATGCGCAGCAGCGGTATTACTGATGGCATCCTGCGGAAAAGTGGTTGTGAATGAACAGCCAGTCGAGGGTACAAAGGAATCGTCTGCCATAGAGTACAGGAGCTACGATGCAGAGGGGCAAGTTGTTTTTCATGATTATGTTCCTGAGCAGAAAAAAGCAAGAATCTGTCATGGTTACGATGTTCCGTACACGATATGGACGCCTACTGTTATCATCGAGTACTGCGGCATGAGAAAGAAACTTTGCGATCAGGAATCGTATGAGGCATACAGAATGGACGAGATCGTGATTGTAACAGTCACGGACGGTCTGGATCAGGATGGGAATGTGGTTGAGTGTGATTTTTGCATCAAAAGCAGAACTATGGACGGAGGTGATCCTCATGATTAACCCCAATTGTTGCTTCTTATATGCCGGACACTGCACGATCCTCACGCGAACCAGATGCATCGGCTGCAAGTTTCGCAAATCCAGTCTAGAGTACATGATCGACCGCGAGCATGCCGCACGTATCCTGGAACGCAAGGGGCTGGAGAGCTATCGGGATGGCGACATCATCACGACACGGGAACGGGAGTAAGAAGCGTGAAAAGGAGAACGGGAAATGTACACACCGGATACAGTCGGACAGCGCATTCGCTATCTGCGTGAGAATCATGATATGACACGGACTGCACTTGCAAAACTGATGAATGTTGACCGCAGAACGCTCAGCCGGTGGGAGGATGATTCCGCAGCACCTCATCCTTCTGACATTGCAAGATTATCCGAAATATTCGAGGTGTCCTGCGATTATATCATCCTTGGAAAATAAAAACGGGCGGATTTTGCACATTCTTATGACAAGACCTGATCTTTATGTTATACTGAAATTGAAAAGCCACGGAAGATAGAAGATATGCTAGGCTTTCCCGCGTCTTGGAGACGGGGCGCGGTTTCGCCTTCCGCAGTGCTTTTCACCCTCTAGCTGAAAGCAGGTGAACCCATGACCATGAAACCCTGTCCCCGTTGTCAGAAGCTGATACCCCACGGCATGGCGTACTGCGCAGAGTGCAGACCCATTGCTGAACAGATACGCTGGGAACGGCGTGAAGAGAATCGAAAACGGAAGCAGTCAGCGTATAACCGGAATCGAAACAAGGTACTTGCAGCGTTCTATCGCTCCAAGGAATGGAGAACTACGAGCCACGCAAAGCTGTCATCCTGCGACTGGAAATGTGAAGCGCATGCCGACAGCGGATGTACAGGGCTTGCGGTTGAGGTACATCATATCCTACCAATACGGACAGACGAAGGCTGGGCACGCCGTCTTGACTGGGACAACCTCGAGGCTGTCTGCACGCACTGTCACAACCTCCGGCATCCGGAAAAGCTGCACAGAGGTGACGATGACGTGATCGATCTACGGAATGTGTGATGATTTTCGTTATAGAGGGGTGGATAAAATTCTATAACACAAAATGAGAGGAAACGTCTACAGAGAGGGAGTATATAGCAAAAACTCCCTAAATGAATCAAAAATGATTTTGTAAGGAGGTGTGAACATGGCAAGACCAAGAGAGCCGGTCGAACTGATTATGACAAAGGGTGCAAAGCACCTGACAAAGGACGAAATTTCGGAGCGGATGGTATCGGAAGTCAAGCCGTGTACAGACAGCATTACACCGCCTGCCTATCTGACAGCCACACAGAAAAAACGGTTCACAGAGCTGTCAGAACAGCTGCAAAAGATCCAGATCATGGGTGAAACAGATGTGGAGACACTGGCACGGTACATCACAGCAGAGGATCTGTACCAGAAGGCTGTCAAGGATGTCCGGAAGGCACAGAAATGCCGCCCGGACGGCAGTGCCGAGGACATGGCAGCATGGGCGGTGCTGATGGATAAACTGGACAAACGGGTTGACCGATATTTCAAGCAGGCACATACTGCTGCCTCTGCGCTGGGTCTGACAATTTCCAGCCGGTGCCGGCTGGTCGTTCCAAGGGCGGAAGAAGAAAAGCCGGTCAACAAGTTCGGACGATTCACAAAGGCGGTGGGAGAATGAAGGATCGTGTGACAGCCTACGCCGAGCGCGTTGCTGCCGGTCTTGTCCCGTGCGGACAACTGCATCGGTTGGCATGCGAACGCCATCTGCATGACCTGAGCCGTCAGAACACACCGGATTTTCCCTACTTCTGGGACGAAGCCGCAGCACAGCGCATTCTGGATTTCGCAGAGACGCTGACCCTGTCAGAAGGCACAGAGCCGAAGCCGCTGCATCTGCTGGATTGTCAGGCATTTGACATGGGCTGTACATTCGGCTGGAAGAAATCTGTCAACGGAAAACGACGTTTCAGACGGCGATACAAGTCTATTTCCCGTCAGCAGGGCAAGACGATGGAAAACGGTGTCATGGCAGCATACATCGCCGCATTCTCAGGGTACAAAAACGGAAAACTGTTCACAGTTGCCACGAAGAAACGGCAGTCCCGGCTTGCATGGGAAGAAGCCAAGAAATTTATTGAAGCTGATCCGGATCTGCTACAGTTTTTCAAGATACAGGACTACAAATCGACCATTACGGCAGAGGAAAGCAAGTGTACGCTGGAAGCACTAAGCCGTGACGGCGGTCTGGATGACGGCTTCCGGAGTATCTTTTCATCTATTGATGAGATCCACCAACACCGTGATAATGCCATTTACAAGGCGATCTACAACGGTACACGTTCCCTGCCGGAAACGCTGGTGTCCATGATCACGACCCGGGGTTTTGACCTGAACAGTTTCTGCCGAGAGATGGACGGGTACGCCATCCAGATACTGCGCGGCACGACAACCGCCGAGGACTTCTTTGCAGATATTTACTGCCTCGACCCTGGTGATGACATCTGGGATGAAAGCAACTGGGTGAAATCATGCCCATTTACCTGCGCTGACCCGGAACGTCTGGCAACGCTCCGGCAGGACGCACAGACGGCACGTGACATGGGCGGTTCTGAACTGCGCGACTTCCTGTGCAAATCCCTGAATATGTGGGTAAGGAACACAGACAATCAGTTCATTGACCCAGATGCATGGAAAGCGTGTGGGTCGGATGCTGATCTCACGGAAATTACCCGGCATTACCGTCGCTGCTTTGTGGGGCTTGACCTGTCATCCGGCGGCGATCTGACCAGTCTTGCATTACTGTTTCCTCTGAAAAACGGCGGATTTTACGTATACAGCCACAGCTTTATGCCTCGTGGGCGGCTGAATGAACACATTGAAACCGACCTTGCCCCCTATGACTTATGGGAACAAATGGGACTGATCACCGTTACAGGCGGTGACATGGATTTCATGAACGACTATGCATTTATTGTCCGACATTTGGGCGAATTGCAGAAACAGTACGGTCTGGAATTTCTTGGCATCGGTATTGACCAGGCGAACGCCGCCGGTGTGCTGCATGATCTGGAGCAGTTTGGCTGTCAGGTCGTCACCATCACACAGTCTGCCCGAAACCTGAACAGTGCCACGGTTTCCATTCAGCTTTTGGTCAAAGGGCACAAGGTGGAGTATGACCGAAAAAACGAGCTGTTGACGTGGAGCTTTATCAATGCTGCGGTTGTCAAGAACAGTTTTGAAGAGATCAAAGTGGACAAGAAACGGCAAGCAGGATGCAAGCGAGAGTATAAACGCATTGATCCGGTGGATGCGGTCATTGATGCGTTTGCGCTGATGCTCATCACAAAGGATGACAGTCCGCCAGTAGATCTGGACAATGAGCTGGAAAAGTATCTGGACATGATGGGATGGAGGTGAACACGATAGGAGCAAAACAATACTTTCGCGGCGTGTGGAACGCCGTTACAAACAAGAGCCGCAAGAGTGTTCAGCTTGACCAGTTACTTGATTTTCTGGGCATTTCGGACAGAACAAAGGGCGATGCGCTACTGGAAGCCACCTATTTTTCGTGCATGAAGGTTCTGAGTGAGTGCATGGGAAAGATGCCGCTAAAACTGATGCGGCACACAGAAGAAACCGGTACACTCTCGCAACGTGACCATCGGTATTTCCGGGTACTGCTGAAACGTCCGAACGACTACATGAACGCCAGCACGTTCTGGGGTATGATGGAACTCTGGCGCAACCATTACGGAAACGCCTATGCCTGGATCGATGAACGCGATCCGGCGCATCCACATCTCTGGGCGATGCACCCCGATGACGTGACGGTGTATTTTGACGATGCAAGAATATTGGCAGATGTGCCGGACGTGTACTACCGGTACACGCACGGCGGTACCAATGCGGTGTTCAGCTCGGCAGAGGTGCTGCATTTCAAAAACTTCCTGACGAATGACGGCGTAACAGGCATTCCAACACGCAAACAGCTGTCAAACGTGATCGGCGGTGCATTGCAGTCGCAGGAAATGTTAAATGCCATGTACCGTTCCGGTATGACCGCAAAAGCGGTCTTGCAGTACACAGGCGGTCTGAATGACAAAAATGTTGAGGCATTGCAGGAAGGCATCCAGAAGTATGCACGGGGAGACGATGACAGTGGAACGGCTGGCATTATCCCGATTCCGGTCGGATTCACGCTCACACCGCTGAACATCAAGCTGACGGATTCGCAGTTTCTGGAACTGCGGCAGTATACGGCACTGCAGATCGCGGCGGCGTTTGGCATCAAGCCCGATCAGATAGGCGATTACACCAAGTCCAGTTATTCCAGCTCTGAGGCACAGCAGATCAGTTTTCTCGTAGATACTATGTTGTTTATCATCAAGCAGTACGAAGAGGAAATTGAAGAAAAGATTCTGACGGATCAGGAGCGCGCGAATGGATACACGGTGAAATTCAACACAAGAGTGCTGATGCGTGTTGATCAGTTCACGCAGATCAATGCGATCAGTACGGCGGTCAACAATTTTACCTACATGCCGAATGAGGGGCGTGAGTTTCTGGACATGTCTGCCGTTGCCGAGGGCAATCAGTTGCTGGGGAATGGTTCGACCATTCCGCTGTCACTGGTTGGGCGGCAATATGTAAACGAGAAGGAGGACGGAAATGGATAGGGTACAAAAATCCGCAGACATCGACACATTGGTTGCTACGGATGAAGACCTGGCACTGATCAACAGGCACACACTCGCACCATTGGGTGCAGAGGATGTGTTCACATTCAAGGCGGTTCTGTGTGATAACGTGATAGACCGTGACGGAGAACGTTTTTCGGATAAGGCACTGCATGACCTGTGCCGGCTGTTTGTCGGAAAGACGGTGATCAAAAATCATACGCCAAATGCAGACAATCAGGTAGCACGTATTTATGCCGCCGATGTCGTGCAGCCGGATACATCTGAGGACTACAAACAGCTGGTAGCACGCTGCTACATGGTAAAAACCGACAGCAATGCCGACATGATCGCCGAGATCATCGGCGGCATCCGCAAAGAGGGCAGTATCAGCTGTAGTGTGGCAAGGCGATTGTGTTCTGTCTGCGGTACGGACAGGACGAAAACGCAGTGCCGTCATATCCCTGGCAGGACATATGACGGTGTGCAGTGCAGCTACGTACTGGACGGCGTGACGGATGCCTATGAGTTTTCTCTGGTGGCAGTGCCGTCACAAAGAAATGCTGGTATCTCCAAATCATATGATGACGAAGATCAGCCGCAGGAGAATCCTGCTGATGATACAGAAACAATGAAAGAACTGGAAACTCGTGCAAGGCTGTATGCCTGCAAAGCACGCATCGAAGGAGGAAAAGCACATGAATGAGACTGCAAAGAGGATCCGTGAACTGAATGCACAGATCGCCCAGAAGTCCGCAGAAGCGCAGAGCCTTCTGTCCGGCGAGGGAAAGGACGTGAACAAGGCGGCTGCCTGCCTGGACGAGGCGGAGGCACTGGAAAAGGAAAAGTCGTGTCTGGAAAGGATTCAGAAACAGGAGAAGTCCGTCGTTTCTGACGCAGCAGACAAAGCCGGTGCGGATCAGGCGGAAAAGGCATTCGCTGATGCCGTTCGCAAGGGATTCAAGGTCGATAAGACCATGAACGAGGGAACACCGGCAGACGGCGGCTACACTGTTCCGGAGGACATCCGCACCAGAGTGGAACAGTACCGTGATGCAAAATTCTCCCTTCGTTCACTGGTGAACGTGGAGACGACAAAAACGAAGTCCGGACGCAGGACATTCCAGAAACGCGCACAGCAGTCAGCATTTACCAAGGTCGGCGAGGGCGGAAAGATTGGCAGAAGGATCGCACCGCAATTTGAGATCCAGGAGTACACGATCGAGAAGTATGGCGGTTATCTGCCTGTTACAAACGAGCTGCTGGCGGACAGCGATGCCAACATCACCAGCATCATGATTAAATGGCTGGGTGATGCGTCCAGAGTAACGGACAACGTGCTGATCCTGAACGAGCTGAACAAAAAGGATCAGACGATTTTCACATCACTGGAGGATCTGAAATACGCAGTCATTGTCGGTCTTGGTCAGGCATTCGCAGATACCTGCTGCATCCTGACAAATGATGACGGTCTGCTTTGGATGGACACGCTTAAGGATAATGACGGCAAATCCCTGTTGAAAGATGCTCCGACCGATACACTGCCCCGTTATTTCTCCATCGGTGGCAGACATATCCCGGTGCGTGTCATTCCGAATGCAGACATGCCGTCCGGGGCTGAATATGCTGCGGCAGAGGACACCACGGTGAAGGCTGGTACGACCTACTACACACGCACAGGCGCAGGTACAGACGCATCTCCCTATGTGTACGAAGAAGTAGAAACACCGACAGGCAACCCCAAAACCAGCGGCTATTACGTTGTCACAGGCATGCTTGTGCCGATGATGCCGGGCGATTTCCGTGAGGCTGTCACCATCTATGATCGCCAGTCCATGCAGCTCAAACTGTCTGATGTTGCGGTCGTTGGCAGCGGTGATGACCAGCTCAATGCCTATGAAGATGACCTGACGGTCATTCGTGCACTGCTGCGCATGGATGTCCGTTCCAGAGACGATGCTGCGTATGTCAATGGCCGCATCAGAATGACAGTGTAATCATGGAATTGTTGACGCTGGAAGAGGCACTGGAATATCTTGGCATTGACTACCCTGACAAAATGGTGGAACGCAACGTCAGTATGGCGATAGATGCTGCCATTTCGACACTGCACGGTACAGTCGGGGAGGATGTGGAAACACTGCTCCCCGGCGATGCCAGAGCGAAACAGCTTGCCTTGCTGTACATGGCAGACAACTACAGCGAACGTCTGCCGGAGATACAGAGGTCAAAAACTGTCAGCGCAAGGCGGTATCAGGTGCAGACAATGGAACTGCAATTACAAATGGAATTAAGAAGGCGGCGAAGTGACGTATGAACAGAGTCTATGACAAACCAGTCATGCTGCAAAGGCAGAACGAGGACACGGAACAGTGGGAAAATGCCGCAGACCGTCCGTTTCATGCGCACGTCAACAAAACCGGCGGAGATCAGAGCTTTGCTGCCGATGCCGGACAGTTTCACGCCCGGCTGACGTTTGAATTCCGGTATTGTAGGGCTTTGGAGGAAGTGCGGTATTGTCCGCAGCTATATCGGCTGCTGTACCGTGGGCACACCTTCCGCATTATGGACTATGATGACTACATGGAACAGCACAGCACTGTTAAGATCATGGGTGAGATGTATGAGTAATATCAAAATTGAAGCTGTAGGCAAAGTCCTGTCAGAACAACTGAGACTGTACGGCGCAAATGTGCAGAAACAGGTCAATGAACTGACTGCAAAAGCAGCAGACGATCTGGTCAGAATCACCAAGGACACAGCACCATACAACGCCAAGGCACACCATCGGCATTTCGTAGACTGCATCGCCAAAAAGACGGAAAAAAACCATATTGGTGACGTCCGGCAGATATGGTATGTGAAAGCACCCTGTCACAGACTGACACACCTGCTGGTGAAAGGTCATGCAAAGAAAAACGGCGGCAGGACAAGTGCTGACCCGTTCCTGAAAAACGCCTATGACAAGGTGATTCCAGAGTACGAAAAGGCGGTGGAAGAAGTGATTAAAAATGGTTGACGAGATTCTGAAAGAAAGCGGCATTCCCTATCGGCGGACACGGTTTCTGAAACCGCCGTCCGGGAATTACGCCGTGTTTACGGATGATGTAGATACGGACGGACCGGACGGCATTGCCGCCATCTATCACCACAATATCACCGTGGAACTGTACACTACAACACCGGATATGCAGGCAGAAACGGCGATAGAAAATGCCATTGTTTCGCGCGGTTTGCAGTTTGAAAAACAGGCGGCGTACTGGATTCCGGAGGAACAGCGGTATCAGGTGATCTATGAATTTGAGTATCGCATTAAAAGGAGGATTTAAGCATGGCAACTAAGACAGTTACATCAACGGCAAAACGAGGCAAGGACGGCATCACGCTCGGCAGCGGCAAGCTGTACGCCAGCCTGTACACGGACAGCGTACCGACCACGCTGGATGCGGTCAAGGCATTATGCACAGAGACGAACCGTCTGGGCTACATCAAGGGCGGTGCAACGCTGAGTTACACGCAGGAAACCTACGAAGAAAAGGACGATCTGGGCTATGTGCACAAGATCATCACGACCGAGGAAGAGGCGGTGCTGAAAGCCGGTCTGCTGACATGGAACGGCGCGGCACTGAAAACGATGATCGACCGCTGCAAGGTAACGGAAAGCGATGGTGTCCGTATCACGAAGATCGGCGGCGCAAACAATGCACAGGGCGGCTATTATGTCGTTATCTTCCATCACGAGGATAAGGCGGACGGCGATGTATGGATCACCATTGTGGGCAGGAACACGGCAGGCGCAGAGTTTGTATTTTCCACGGATGCAGGCACACAGGTAGAGCCGGAGTTCAAGGCGATTCCGTGCGATGATGACGGCACACTGGTGCAGATGTTTGAGGAAACCGGAACGGCAAGTGCCGCATAATATGGAGGATATATTATGAAAAATCTTGATCTGAATGCACTGCACCAGCAGCCGACCATGTCTCTGACACTGAGGGACAAAAACAAAACGGTTCTGCATCTGAAAATGGCTACAGTGGCAACTATTGAACGAATCCAGAATATTCTTTCCGATGTTCAGGAAATGAAGGATAAGGACATCATGAAATGTATCAACATGATGTATGATCTGACAGCTGACCTGCTGAGCTGTAACCGTGAGGGCATCACGCTGACGGCAGAAAGTCTGAAAACAAAATACAGAATCGATACGGATGACATGCTGGTGATTTTCAATGCCTATCTGGGATTTGTCAACGAGGTAAAGTCAGCAAAAAACTGACACTGCCGTACTACCCCTATGCGGACAGTACGGCGCAAAATCACAAATATCAATACCAGAACCACACGTTCTGGCTGAAACTGGTTTCTGACTACACTGGGCTGGATTTCTGCGGCGTTCTGTCCCTTCCGTATCTGACCTATCTGCACTGGCGCAGAGATGCCTACATCCATCGGCTGGAGCAGTCGGAGCAAGGACGAGAGTATCTCGAAAATGCATGGCGCATGGAACAGACTGAGCCGGACAGGAAACGTCTGAGGGAGAAATACAAAGGCGGTGAGTAATTGGCAAGTAAAACCATTAAGGGTCTAACGGTTGAAATCGGCGGCGATACAACAGAATTGCAAAAGGCTCTTAATAAAGCCGAAACGCACTCAAATAGTCTTGGCAGAGAATTGTCATCTTTAAACAAGCTGCTGAAATTCGACCCGGACAACGTGGACAAGCTCGTGCAGAAGCAGCAGATCCTGACGGAGCGCGTCGCCGCCACCAAAGAAAAACTGGACATCCTGAAAGAAGCAGAGGCACAGGTACAGGAACAGTTTGAAAAGGGGCAAATCAATGCCGAGCAGATGCGTGCATTTCAGCGTGAGATCATGTACACGGAAAACCAGATGCACGGCTATGAAAAAGCCATCGAGGACACCGTCAAGCAGCTGGATTCCGCCAGATTAAAGCAGGGAGAGGCGATCTCCTCATTTGGAATGCTGAAAACTGCCATTACAGAGCAGGAAAAGCAGCTTGCCGCATTAAAGGACAAGTACAAGGACACCGTTCATGCCGAAGGGGAAAATTCCACAGCGGCACGGGAGTTGAAGTCGGAGTATGACAAGCTCAATGCAGAACTGACAGAAAACAAGTCGAAGCTGAAAGAGGTCGAAAAGGCGGCTGACACACTGGGGCAGACAGAAAACGCTGCTTTGAAGCCGTTGAACGAGCTGAAAAGCCGTATTTCTGAGCAGGAAAAGACCCTTGGTGAGCTGACAAAAACATATCAGAGTACGGTTTTACAGTACGGCAGGAACTCCGCCGAAGCGCAGAAACTGGCGGCGAATATCAGGCAGCTGTCCCAGGAGCACACGGCGGCAAAGTCGAAGCTGTCGGAGTTGGAAAGGGCGGCAGAAGGTCTCGTTCCGGTTGAAAAAAGTCTGACAGAACGCCTGTCCGACCAGAAACAGGAACTTGAAAAGCTGAAAACGCAGTACGTCAATACAGCGGCACAGTACGGCAAGAATTCTGACGATGCAAAGAATCTCCGAAAAGAAATTCTGACCCTAGTCAGCCAGATCAACGCCGAAGAAAAGGCAGTGGAGAGCACCACCAAAGAGATCGCCGACATGACCGGCGAATCCGGAAAAGCATCCAAAAAGCTGGATGACATGGGCGATTCTGCTGAAAAATCGGGAGATAAGCTGAAAAGCGCAGCATCAGCCATCGGCAATGCAGTGCGGACAATTGTCACAGTAGGCGGTGCGGCGATTGCGGCGGCTGGTGCAGGGCTGGCGGCAATTACAAAGGAATCGCTGGACGCTTACGCAAGCTATGAACAGCTGGTCGGCGGCGTGGAAACGCTGTTCAAGGATTCTTCCGGCATCGTGCAGAGCTATGCAGAAAATGCCTACAAAACGGCTGGCATGTCTGCTAACACGTACATGGAGACGGTCACAGGGTTTTCTGCATCCCTGCTGCAATCGCTGGGCGGCAATACGGCACTGGCGGCGGACATTGCTGACATGGCGATTCAGGATATGGCAGACAATGCCAACAAAATGGGCACGGACATCGAGAGTATTCAGAACGCCTACCAGGGATTCGCCAAGCAGAACTATACCATGCTGGACAACCTCAAATTGGGCTATGGCGGTACTGCCACAGAGATGGCAAGGCTCATCAATGAAAGCGGTGTGTTAGGCGACAAGCTGATCGACCTGAGCGATACCAAGAACATCGGCAGCACTCTGTCAGAGGTCGGTTTTGCGAAGATGATCGAAGCCATTCATGCTGTGCAGGATGAAATGGGTATCACTGGCACGACTGCAAAAGAGGCTTCTGAAACTATCGAGGGTTCTGTGGCAAGTGCCAAGGCAGCATGGGAGAATCTGCTTGTCGGATTTGGCGATGAAAATGCAGATCTGGACGGATTATCACAAAAATTTGTAGACAGTGTGACAACAGCAGCAAACAATCTTGTGCCACGCATTACACAGATTCTGAGCGGTATTGTCAGTGCAATTCCTGAGATCATGCCGGATATTCTGGCACTTGGTGAGACCCTCCTTGATGAGGCTGTGAAAACACTTGACAAGCTGCTGAAAACCATTTCCGGACATGACAAAGACATTGCCGAAACGGCTGGAAAGCTGATAGAAAAATTACTTTCCGTGATTGTGGATGCCGTGCCTGCTATCGTACAGACAGGTGTTTCGCTGGTGGGCGCACTGTGTCAGGCGGTTCTGGATTTCCTTCCGGACATTGCAGACGCAGCGGTTGACCTGATAGAACAATTAGCTGTCACACTCGTGGAGAACATCCCGGCACTGCTGGAAGCCTGCGGACTGCTGATCAACACCATTGTGGAACGGCTGCCGTCCCTGCTGCAAAATCTGCTGTCGGCCATTGTGCAGAATTTGCCCATGATACTGACCACGCTGTTTTCTGTCCTGCAAAGCATCGTAGAAACGCTGACCCAGTCTGTTTCTGAGCTTGCACCGATTATCAAAGATATTGTGATGCAGCTGACAAAAATGCTGATCGATGAATCACCGACCCTTTTACAGGGTGCGATAGATTTATTCATGGCAATTCTAGACGCCGTTCCGGTGCTGATCGAGACGTTGATGCCGCTGGTTTCTGAAATCGTCATGGCAGTCATTGATATGCTGACGAATAATTCTCCGAAAGTGCTTGATGTCTGCTTTAAACTGTTTGACATGCTGAAACAGGCAAATCTTGAATTCGCACAGAAAATCATGGACATTCTGGGGGCATGGTTTGACACAGCCCTGACAACAATTGCAGACTGGTGGAAAACGCTGAAAAAGACCGCCACGGATATTGTTAATTCTGTTGTTGACATCGTGAAAGGTATCACAAACAAGATGCGTGACGCAGGACACAACGTCCTTGCCGGGCTGATCGATGGTATTGTCGGCATGAAAGCCGATCTTATCCGGAAAGTGACAGAAATTGCTGACAGCATGATTCAGGCGATCACCAAGCCGTTCCAGATCC
>CAZKHW010000002.1:0-35438 GCA_964552525.1 uncultured Ruminococcus sp.
AAGTGTTTTACTGCTGTTTTCGTTTCAACAAAAGAGTCATGAATTTGTAGTGTCAAAAGGTATTTGCAGAATATGGTTTTGAGATATGCTCACACCCATTTATGCTCCCGAAGAGTATGAGTTGTGCACTCTCCGCCGCGAATGGCTTTTTATAGCCGTTTCCACTCCACGCAAAATACTCTTTAGCGGTCTTGTATCCGTTGTTTCCGTGTGCTCCGAGCGTGTCTATGGTCAAGTATGTGGTCACTTTTGAGTGCAAATCAGTGAAAGGGATAACAGTAATTTTTTAATACTGTTGTAGTATAGATGAAAAAAACAAGTCAAAATTTGAGTCGCATAAAACAAAGAACAGTCATCTAAATTTTTATCACAACATCCACAAAAAACTCCTTACCACTGTTGCGAACCTGTGCTGATCCGCAGTATTTTTTGGTTGCTGCGGCTATAGAAATAAGCCCCGTGCCGCATCCGCCGTGCTTGGTGGAGTAGTATCTTTCCTTCCCCTTCTTTACCTTGCCGTCAAAGCTGTTGGTGGAAACCATATAAAGATTGTTGCTATGACGGATCTCCGCAGTCAGATTGAAATACCGTTCGCCAAATGAAATGGACAGATATTAAAATTACATTTGGCCTTATTTTGATCATGACCGTTATAAGCATGACCGGTTGCGCCCTATCTGATAATAAGCCGCAGAGCGTAGATTACTGCGCGGCGGAAAATTGGGCATATTTTGGTATCGGAGAGGGAAAAGATGCCGATGCTTTTCTGATTTGTCCAACGGTGGACACGAAAGACGAATGGAATATGCGGTTGTCCGACGAGGAAACAAAGGCAGACTCTTGTATCAAAACCATAGTATTGTGCCATTGCTTCCTTGCCTCTCAATATTATTTTTAATTGATTGGACATGAGAATATTCACATAAAACTATACAAAATGTCTAAAGCATACTAAAATATAAGAATAAAACTGACAAGAAAACAATTTGGAAAAATAAAGCATCTAATGTTATTCACACGTAAACCATCAGGAATCTCAAATTATCAATTACTTTGTGTAATACTATATATGATTGAAAATGGCTGCAAATGGAGGTAACTACCGAAAAAGTACGGGAAATGGTACTCAATCTACATGAAATTCAACAGGTGGTCTAAAAAAGGTACAATTCAAAAAATTTTTGAAGAAATGCAATAAATCAATATGATAGATATTTGATCCGTTGTTCTGTGTATTGACAGTACCAGCTAAAAGTTTACCTGGATGTTGTCGGTGCTGAAAAAGCAAGCGGAGAAGACAGTTTAGGATATTCAAAAGGAAGAAGGTACCCCTTTGTTGTGCTTCTGAACTATATGCATTTGTTTTTCATTTGTCACCGGTAAATAATCATGACGTTTCTGAAGGTTGAAAGATGATTGAAACAATTTACTCGGAAGAAAATCATAAATATCTTCTCATGGACAGAGTTTATGAATGTAATCAAACTCGCACTTTAGCAACTGAGCATGGGTTTCTTTCTGTTGTCCCTACAAAGAAAAAACGAAAACAACCTTGGGATTATAACAAAGAGCTATACAAACGTTGTAATGAAGTTGAACTCTATTTTTTAAAATTAAAATGTTTTAGAAAATTTTTCACTTATTATGATTGAATTTGTATGGTTTCTTATTTTTTGAGGACATTATGCGGTGTTTGCCTTAATTCTTGCAGCGAGAGTCTAATGCCATCGTTTTTCATGTCAATATTTTCAGTAGAATATAGTTGAAATTTATAAAGTCACATAGAATAGTTACCTATGTTTGGTTTTCCACTAATCTGTCCCTTGATATATCGGTTGTCCTATTGTCCGTCTTTTCTTCGGTAGATATTTATAATTTGTTTTGGCATGATTTTCACCTCCTTTTAGATGCCCTTTGACAGAAGACAGGCGATTTTTGGCAGCGATATATGTTTTTTATCAGTACAAAATTTGAATGTTGTTGCAATCGACATATTGACAAATTAAGCGACATTGTGTATAATAAAAAAATCGATTAACGTCGGATTAGTGGAGTAAAGCACTCTAAAAAACACAGATTTTAATGAAGTTGACAGAGAGAATCCGATAAGTGTTTTGACGGATGAACTGTATGTATTACATGCGGAGGTAGGTATCTACCAAAACAAACTGAGCAATATTATTGAGGTTTGGGACAAGCATACTCAGTTATCGAAACATAGAAAAGAGAAATGTTGCAGAATGTATTTTTGTTTTTGATTCTTTTCTTTGAGCACAATGAAAAGAACAGGGAAATACTGATTGAAAGAGGAACATTTCCTAAATCGCTACAACACATGTTAAGTATGAATAAGAGTTGAAGTGGTACATGTCAGATAAAGCATAAGGAACCCTGGAGGATGAAAAAATGAAATATGTTGGTCTTAATGATGATGATGTACAAAAGTCAAGATTGCAATACGGTTCGAATTTGATTCCGGACTCGGAACCCACCACATTCTGGGATGAATTTAAAGAAACGTTCAGTGACCCGATGATCCGTATTTTGCTTGCTATCGTAGTAATTATGCTTGTGATGTTTTTTTGGGACACGCAGAAATCTATGAGCCAATCGGGACTATAGTTGCCGTTCTTATTGTAGCTTTTGTTACTGCAAAGACAGCCGTTGCGAGTGATACCAAATTCCGTGAGCTGAAGGACAGTACGAAGAAGGATACTTGCAAAGTTTATAGAAATGGCATTATAACTGTTGTTGAAGTAGACGATGTAGTCGTTGGAGATAAGGTGATTTTGCAAGCCGGAGACAAAATTCCGGCAGACGGAATCTTGATAGATGGTGATTTAAGAGTTGATAATTCCGTACTTAACGGAGAAGCGGAAGAATGCAAAAAAAATGCTGCATCTGAGAATACGGTGTTTCCTGAGGAACTTACGGGAGATACTTTTGTGGACAATTTTTCGCTGTTTCGCGGAGCAGTAGTTTTTGACGGTGAGGGTGTTTTAGATGTCCGCAAGGTGGGCATGAATACAATAATGGGCAAGATGGCAGAAGATATGCAGGACGAAGAGCCGGACTCTCCGTTAAAGGTGAAACTGTCAAAGCTTGCAAATCAGATTTCCGTATTTGGCTATGTATCAGCGATAGTCATCGTGATACTGTACATAGCCTATTTTGTGATTAGGGCGGGAGGAATTAGTTCTTATTTTGCAATGGGCTGGAGCGATATTCTTATGAATATTATCGAAGCGGTATCGTTAGCCATCCTGATTGTCGTATGTGCTGTTCCGGAAGGTCTGCCGCTTATGATTTCACTTGTGTTGATGCAGAACACAAGCAAAATGCTGGATCATAACGTGTTGGTCAGAAAGGCCGTGGGTATAGAAACCGCAGGCTCATTAAATATCCTTTTCAGCGATAAAACAGGAACAATTACAAAAGGAAGTCTGGAAGTTGTGGAGTTTTTCACACCAAATGGTGTAAGTATTCCTTTAGATGAAATGAAGAGCCATGGAAAAGTTAAGTCTATGGTGAATATTGCAATTGGCAAAAATACGGCGTCAATGTTTGACGGGCAGCATCGGGTTATCGGCGGCAATGCTACGGATCAGGCGTTGATGAGGTTTCTCGGAGAAGAAGAATATAAATTCCTTTCCGTTGGAACAGATAAGGAAACCGATTATAGCGTAGGGCTGTCTCAAGGCTTCAATTCAGCAAATAAGTTCAGTCAGGCTGAAATACGGGAGCTGCATCAGGTGTTCTACAAAGGTGCGCCCGAGAAATTTTTAGCAGTGGCCAAGAAAGGGCTTGACGCGGACGGGAATATTGTAGATCTGTTTCCTGATGTGTTGAATGAGAAAATTAATGAATATGCATCAAGAGCGATGAGAGTTCTTGCGTTTGGTTATTCAAGCAGTCCGTTTAAAGAAGATGTAATAAATGATGATGTTGTTCTGATTGGACTGGTGGCAATCAGGGACGATGTAAGGCCGGAAGCAAAGGAAGCAATCCGAGAGGTTCAAGAAGCAGGTATTCAGGTCGTGATGATAACCGGGGATCGTTTGGAGACAGCTGTTTCTATTGCACAAGATGCCGGTTTGATGAAGGAGGATACTGATCGTGCTCTTACTTCTGCTCAATTGAATTCTATGAGCGATGAGGAAGTCAAGCAGATCATAAAAGATATCCGTGTCATTGCGAGAGCGCTTCCTACAGATAAATCCCGTATGGTGAAGCTCTGCCAGGAGATGAATCTCGTTGTCGGAATGACAGGAGATGGAGTTAATGATTCTCCCGCATTAAAGAGAGCTGATGTCGGCTTTGCGATGGGAAGCGGAACAGAGGCTGCAAAAGAGGCCGGAGAGATAGTAATTATTGACGACAACTTCAGATCCATTAAAGATGCGGTTCTTTATGGAAGAACGATCTACAATAACATATTGAAATTCTGTAAGTTCCAGCTTGTGATAAATGTGGCAGCCGTAATTGTCAGTGCTATCAGCCCGTTCTTTGGTATTGTTGAACCGTTAAAGGTTACTCATCTGTTGTTTGTAAATCTGGTGATGGACAGTCTGGGAGCGATAATGCTTGGAAATGAACCTGCTCTTGAAAAGTATATGACAGAGAAACCAAGGCGCAGAGATGAAAACATAGTAAGCAAATCTATGGCTGCGCAAATTGGCATAATGGCTATATGGATGACAATAATAAGTTTTTGCTTCCTCAAACTGCCAATTTTCAGAGATATTTTTGGATCGGAGGAAAAACTGTATACGGCATATTTTGTGCTGTTTGTTATCTCGGCGTTATTTAACGGATTTAATGTTCGAGATAATGGATTCGGTATCTTTAAGGGGCTTAAAGAGAACCGCGGTTTTATGAAAGTGTGGATAGCGATAGTCTTAGTGCAGGCATTTATAGTAAACGCTGCACTGATACCGCTGAAGGCATTTAAGTGGATTGGCTCAATGTTCAGTTGTACACCGTTTGGTTTGGTGGGCTGGCTCATTGTGATTGCCTTGGCATTTACCATGATTCCGGTGGATTTATTAAGAAAAGCAATAATGCATACGAATAAACATTAATCAGGGAGGAAATATGCATGGCAATCAATCTGTCAAAAGGACAAAAAATCAACCTTCAAAAGACGTCATCTTCGGGATTGGGTGAGATACTTGTTAATCTTAATTGGAATTCGAAACCTGTCAATCAGGGATTCCTGAAAGGATTGTTTGGCGGAAACAACTCCGGGATTGATCTTGATTTGGGATGCCTGTATGAGTTGAATGACGGAAGAAAAGGTGCTGTTCAGGCACTTGGCAATTCGTTTGGTTCACTGACAAATCCGCCCTACATCTCGCTTGACGGAGATGATCGTACGGGAGAGTCAACCGCGGGGGAGAATCTCAGAATCAACGGAAACATGATTTCTCAGATAAAGAGAATACTTGTATACACTTTTATATATGAAGGCGTGGCAAATTGGCAGCATGCAGATGCGACAGTGACTGTTAAATATCCGGGTGCCGAGGATATTATTGTGAAGATGGATACATTTAATTCTTCACAGATGATGTGTGGACTTGCACTTTTTCAAAACGTTAATAATGAAACATTCAGCGTTGAGAAGATTGTGCAGTTTTATCAAGGTCACCAGAGCTTGGATCAGGCTTTTGGCTGGGGGATAAGATGGACTCCCGGCAAAAAGGACTGATATAGAGTTTATCTTAAGTAAGAAGGAGGCAAAGAAATGGGAATTAATCTGCAAAAAGGACAAAAGATCGATCTGACAAAAGGCGGTGGGGGACTTAGCCGTATCATGGTCGGACTCGGATGGGATGAGGCACTGCCGGCTTCTCAGCAGAGCGGAGGCGGATTATTCAAAGCTTTCAAATCTCAGCCACAACAGCCGACACAGAATATTGATTGTGATGCATCGGCAATTCTGCTTAATGCCAATGGTAAGCTTTATGGAAGTGAAGCCAATGACTGCTGTGTATATTTTGGAAATTTGTCACATTACAGCGGAGCAGTACAGCATCAAGGCGACAATCTGACTGGAGCCGGAGATGGCGATGATGAACAGATTATGGTTAATTTAAGCATGGTTCCGGCAGATGTAGCTAAGATCGTTTTTGTTGTCAACATTTATGATGCCAATGTCAGAAATCAGCATTTTGGCATGATACAGAACGCCTTTATCAGACTGGTAAACTTGAGTAATAACTCCGAAATATGTCGATTTAACCTTTCGGAAAATTACTTTGGAATGACAGGACTGGTAGTAGGCGAGATATATCGATACAACGGTGAGTGGAAGTTCAACGCGATAGGGCAGCCCGTGAAAGATGCGAGCAGACTCCAGTCTCTTTTGAATTTATATATGTAAATGAGGTGCGGTATGGGGATCAATCTTCAAAAAGGACAGAAAATTGATTTAACAAAAGGAAGCGCGGGACTAAAGCATATTATGGTCGGTCTCGGCTGGGATGAGGCGGAATCGACATCTAATGGACTGCTTAGATTGTTCAATAAGCCGAAGCCAATTGATTGTGATGCTTCTGCCATTCTCTGTGATGATAACGGCAAGTACATGAATCTTGTGTGTTACAGTAATCTGAAACTGGGAGACGGGTCGGTGATTCATCAGGGAGATAATCTTACAGGAGAGGGCGAAGGCGATGATGAACAGATTATGGTTGATCTCAGCAAGTTAAGTTCCTCGGTCGGAAAGATAGTATTTGTTGTTAACATATTTCAGGCAAAGGCGAGGAACCAGCATTTCGGAATGATAAACAATGCGTTCATTCGTCTTGTAGATATGGACAAGAATATTGAGCTGTGCCGCTTTGACCTGTCCGAAAACTACTATGGAATGGAAGGATTGGTTGTCGGAGAGATTTATAAAAGAGATAACGAGTGGAAGTTTAATGCAATTGGTCAACCGGTAAAAAGTGCGAGCCATATAAACGATTTGACGGCAATGTACATGTAGGAGGGAAAATGGCAATTAATTTACAAAAGGGACAGAGAGTATCACTTGATAACTCTATGCAAATGGCACTTGTTGGTCTTGGCTGGGACACAAACAAGTATGACGGCGGATTTGATTTCGATCTTGATGCCTCAGCGTTCTTGTTAGGAACAAATGGAAAACTGCTTAGGGATGAGGATTTTGTTTTCTATAACAATAAGAATGCAAGAAACGGAGCGGTCATTCATCAGGGAGACAATCTTACCGGTGAGGGTGATGGAGATGACGAGGTTATTGCCATCAACTTTTCCAAGATTCCGGATGAAATTCAGAAGGTCGCCATCTGTGTGACAATACATAATGCTGTTGAACGGCGTCAGAACTTCGGACAGGTATCAAATGCATATATTCGAGTGGCAAAAATTGCAAATGAATTTGACACCATTGGAGAAGATCAGTTACGCTTTGACTTAGAGGAAGAGTTTTCCATTGAAACAGGACTTGTTGTCTGCGAGATCTATCGTCATAACGGTGAATGGAAGTTTAATGCGGTTGCAGCAGGTTATCAGGGTGGACTGGAAGCAATATTGAATATGTACCAGTAATAGCTGCGGAGTCGTCATTTCGCGGCACAAATAAATGCAAAGAATTTGGAGGAAAGAAAATGGCTGTAAATTTGCAAAAAGGACAGAGAGTCTCTCTTGACAATTCTATGAGGATGGCACTTGTAGGACTTGGATGGGATACCAATAAGTATGATGGCGGTTTTGATTTTGACTTAGATGCTTCTGCATTTTTGCTTGGAGCAAACGGCAAGTGTTTAAGAGACGAGGATTTTGTTTTTTATAACAATCTTAACGGTAGGAACGGTGCGGTCGTTCATCAGGGGGATAATCTTACCGGTGAGGGTGATGGCGATGATGAAGTTATTATCATAGATTTCAGCAAAATTCCGGATGAAATACAAAAGATAGCTATTTGTGTTACTATTCATGATGCGATTGCAAGGCGTCAGAATTTCGGACAGGTATCCAATGCATACATCAGGGTCGCGAAAATTTCAAACGAATTCGATACACAGGGCGAGGATCAGCTTCGTTTTGATCTTGAAGAAGAATTTTCGATTGAGACGGCTCTCGTTGTGTGTGAGATATACAGACATAACGGAGTCTGGAAATTTAATGCTGTGGCTTCCGGCTATCAGGGAGGCCTCGAAGCGCTTGTGAACAATTTTGGATTGAATGCATGATGAAGGCTATGTGTGGAACCCCATAAGGGGTTCCCACATTTAATAATGAGGATATGAATGAGTGAGTATTTGAATATTTCCCACTACATTCTCAAAACAAAGGTGTTGGGACCTTATTTGAGGAGCGCTGTCTGGGTTAATGGATGCTGCTTCAACTGTAAAGGCTGCATTGCGGAAGAGATGAATCATCAGATTCCGGAAAGACGTAAAGTCGAAGAACTGATCGAAGTATTCGCAAATGTTGATTCCAGCGAGGGAATTACAATCAGCGGCGGCGAGCCGTTTCTTCAAGCGGGGCCGCTTCTTGCGATGCTCGAAGGTATTAAAAAAAGAAAAGATTATGGTG
This sequence comes from uncultured Ruminococcus sp., assembly GCA_964552525.1. GTDB lineage: Bacteria > Bacillota > Clostridia > Oscillospirales > Ruminococcaceae > UBA3855. Next base: position 8,566 of record CAZKHW010000002.1, read on the forward strand.
TGATTGTATATACCGGTTTTACTTTAGAAGAACTGCAAAGTAAAGAAAGCAGGGAAATACAGGGTCTGCTAAGTAATGCAGATATTTTGATCGACGGAAGGTATCAAAATGATTTAGATGATGGAAAACCATTCAGAGGTTCTTCCAATCAGAGGATTATTTTGTTAACGGATAGATACAGGGACGTTTACAATGAGTATTATCTGGGGCACAGCAAACGAAATATTGAGATAAGAGTTGAAACTGATCATGTTTATATGATTGGCGTACCTTCTCAGGAAGGATTAAAAACATGGAAGGAATTAAAGAAGAGGGCTGAAGGAAATGTTGAGTGAATACGAGTTCTTTAGTAAGGATTATATAAAATTTTACTTTTTAAATGAGGCGGTAAACAGCAGGACTGCCTCATTTAAGCTGTTTCTTGAAAGCGACGGTGTTGAAAAGGATTTTTTGGATGTTCGAACACCGGGAAGAAATGTATACAGGTTTAACAATTTCAATGTATCTGAGGACGCAACCAATAACTGCATCACATTTCGGCCGAATGTAATCGGGTGTTATGTGTATTTTGCGATTTCTGCAAGTAATCCGATAAGGGTAGAAATCATTAAAAACGGGACTAACACCGTGGCGGAATCGTTTGAATTGGGAACCGGAGATTCAAAGCTTGAATTTCAGCCGCAAGGCATAAAGAAATATGATTTAAAGATTGTCACTGAACATGCAGGAAACAAACCTGAGCGAGGCGGGGTGAGCAGACCGGATGAACCTCAAACGGAGCCTGCCGTTAATTCCTCCGAGTCGGATTTCAGTGTTCCTTTACCTTTTGATGCATCGGGAAGCATAAGTTCGCGGCCACAGTCAAACAGCAATTTGCAGAGCTGTCCATCACAGTCAAGTCCCTCTGCTTCATCTGAACAAATCAGAGAGCAGGAGGGAGCGATTGACCGGTTAGAAAGAAGCAATTCACAGCTTCAAGGAGATATAGATGCTCTTGAAAGCTGTAAGGATAAGCTTGAAAGACAGAATCGGGAGCTGATTGATAAAAAGAGAAATTTGACGGCTCATTTAGACAAACTTCAGGAAGAATACAATAAAGATTATTCAAACTTTAGCGCAGATGTTGAAGAGATTAGTTCGAGGTATAATATTGATTCGGAAATTTTAAAGCTTTATGCGGATAAGGAAGTTACACCGATAGAGGAACTGCTCAAAAGAGCCGAGGATGATGTAAAGCAGATAGAAGAACAGATACGTGTTTTTGTTGAAGCGCAGGAAAGAAAAACGGCTGAAATAGAAAGTGAACTCAAGATAGGAAAGAAAGAGTAATTATGGATGAAATCAGACGTTTAGAGAACCAGATACGCGAACTGCAAAGGGAACTGGAGCGACAGAATACCGAAGCGGCAAGAATGAGACAAAATCTTGCCAATGAAAATCTTCGTAAACTCCGGGCTTATGAGGCTGAAATGCAGACAAATCTTGATCAGCATGACAAGGCTGTTCAGAGAGAATATGAGAAACGCTTGAAGGAGTACCAGCGAAGTGTAAATGAGGAAATTCAGGAACGACAGCTTCAAATGGATGTAGATTATCAGAAGCTGTTGGTAAGCACACAGCAGAAGGAAAGGGAGTGGATAGAAAAGACACAGCAGCTTGAGCAGCTGATATCGGAGCTAAAGAAGAATACGCAGGATAAAGATTCAGCCAGTGCTTATGAAGCCAAAAAGTATATGACGGAGGCTGCTTTAAAGTATAAAGATGTTGAAAAGAAGCCTCATGAAAAATTTTTCCCAAAACGTATAAAGATGTATCATACCGCAATATGTGAAGCGAGAACGCTTCAGATAAGAGGATTGAATGAGGCGGCTATCGCAATATTCATATCTGCCCGTTCCGGATTAAGCAGATTGGGATTTGATGTTGATGAGCAATTTGAAGAGTGGAATGTACAGTATCAATTGTTTAAGAGCAAGGTTGGACTAATTCATATGAAACTAATGGACGAACTTGCGGTATGGCATTCATTTGCAAAGGGCACATCGACCGAAACTCGGAAGCTTTCCGAAAGTGAGAAAGAGGAAGCGAAAAAGAGCATAAACTACTGGTCCGGAGGGATTTATGGAGAAATAAGCAATAGGGTCGCTGTTTTTGGCAAAGAAATCGGAGAGGCCGAAAAAGAAGGGGTTCTTCAATACCTAAAGAAAGAGCAAAGTATATCTATGGAAGAACTTAAGAAGAACATTTCCGAAATAGATACAATGAACGAAGAGTTGGAAAAGGCAGTGACATTATATAAAGAGAGATATAACGCATCATGTCAAAGGGCAGATTGGGGTGAAATGATCATCGATTTCCTGACAGATGAGATAAATCTTGTCTGGATTGATGATGAGAGCCACTTCAGGGAAGTATCAAGTGAAGTTGGAGAAAAAATAGACTACTTACAATATATGGAGCTTCAGTATGGTGAAGAATACGATGCTGTTGATACAAGGGAATGGCTGGAACTTGTTTTCACCAACTCTATGGAAACAAAGATTTTTATCTATATCGTTCCGTATGAAAAGGACAGCCATGTCGAGAATCGATTAGTAATTTATGTGGATTATACAGGGGCGGTTAACGAAGATTATTCAAGACAAATATATTCTCATATATGCGAGAGCATTCGACTGGAAGATGATGACGGTATTGTTAATTTTGCTTCAGATGTGGATCAGTTAAAAACAAACGTGAATGCAACACTGAGAGCAGCAGGTAAATCAATTGAATCAAAGATTCGAAAGATGCGATAGGAGGCTAAAAATATGAGCGGATCAGCAGGCGGACTTTTATTGATACCTTTGGCTATGGCGGCACTTCCGATTGTCGGGATTGTTCTGGTAGGCGGTGCAGCCGCAGCAGGTATTGGCGCAGCTGCGAAAGCGGCATCGAGATATGAAGATGAGAAGAGACAAAGGAGAGAAGAAATTCGCCGCAGTGGGCTGAATGAATCGATCGGTTCGTTCAGGAGCAGCATAGCGGCGAACATGAATGAACAGACCCGTCTGAACGTCCTTGCCTCTGATCAGATGATAAAGGAGCTTGAAAAAAGCCGCAGGACGATCGTTTCAATTGCAGAAAGCAATGATCCCGAAAAATATCAGCAATATATGGGACAAATTCGTGCGTCCCAGCAGGAGCTTTCAAACACCTTGTTTGAAATACAGGACGGATATGTCAAGAACTACCATGTAAAGATCAATGAGAGCATGGATAATGTTACACGCACTGTCAATGCGCAGTTTGCATCGCATTTAGATGAACTGCAGCAGCTGCAGAATAATTTGGAAGCAAAAAAAGAACGCGCAAGGCAGCTGGCAGACAAGTACATAGAAGAAGCAAAAGTCATATTGGCTTCATTGGAAAAGGACTATGAAGGGGCAAAATTCTCCGGTTTACATTTAATGGAACTGCAAAGGCAACTCAATGATGCAGTAGATCGGTATAATTCGGAGAACTATCAAGCTGCACTGGCTACTGCTAAAGATGTGTCTTTATCCGCAATTGAGGAGATTTATAGGGCGGATTGCAAAAAGCAGGAATGGGATAATTACTATAAGCTTGCATTGACAGTTTCGTCGGAATTACTGGCTTATATGGAAGCACAGTCTGTTATCACAGAGGAAATAAAAACGAAAGTAGAAGAAAAACTGGGTAAGCCACTGGAGGAAGATATAGTAGGCGTAAAAATCAGCGAATACACAGACAAAATGAAGGATGGTCAGAATCAATACGATTATTTGCTGAAAAAAGTCACGGAAATCAAGACGTTTCTTGAAGGAGAAGAAGCAGATAAACTTACGACTCAGCAATTAAAGGAGTATGCTGATATCTTAAACAGCAAGCTTTACCCGTCTGCTGTGCTGGCAATTTATAAAGGCATATTGAACATGAGCAATGCCTTTTCAAGACAGAATATCAGCGAAGAAATAATTGATTTCTTTGAAGATCATAACTTTTCGTTCAAAGGATATTCATATGATAACGAACGGCATGACGGTGCTCTTCATATCGGACTCGAAAACGAGTCTACAGGTGAAGAAATCATTGTAACATTGGCACCTGAGCTAATGGAAAACGGTGAGGTTCAGACACGAGTTGAAATTGATCAGCTTATGGGTGACGAGGCAAACGAAGAACGAAAGGCATTTTATAGGACAAGTGTTGAGAGTGTTGTTGCAGACAATACTCCGGGAGCTCAAATTAAGCTTGAATGTAAAAAAGAGTACAGAAATCGACTTTCAAACAAGACAGAACTGAGAGATCAGCTAAAAGCATAAAAGAGGTGCTATTTCATGGGTTCAGTGTTGATGAAGCCAAAACAGAATAAGATTTTCCTTATTTACGGAAATTTGGACGACATGTTTATAACCAGAAATTTACAGAGATGTAATTTCCGTCCTTTTTTGAACGGATATCTGAAAAGCATCGGTTATGAGCAGGTGGTCTTTTATTCGGGTGCAAAAAATGTCGGAAAATTTGTTCTGGACGATGAGAGTGCCATTATGGCCATTAACAAGAACAAGGGATTCCGTAAAAATGGTAACGGAACAGCATTCAAGCCTGCTCCGACCGAGAAAAAGCGCAGAAGGATACTGAATCCCCGGGCTGCCGAGGCGGCAACGCCCGAAACACAGGAAGCTGATACAACCGGCACGGAATCTCAAAGCACAAATGCTGAGCAGGATAATCAGTCGGGGAAGCTGGTGTATAAGCAGCCCAAAATAACTCCGGTTGAATTTCTTGATGATGCAAAGAAGATGATGGCGGACGGAGAGCATAAATCTGCGGTCGTTTTCACATTTTTTCAGGACTTTTTTACCGATCGTGCAGCTCCTTTGCAGCCATATTTGGAACTTGTATCACATCTGTGGGACGAATACAGCAGTGATGTAAATGAGAATATATGTATTTTTCTTGCGCCTCAAATGTCCTGTGCAGATTTAAATAAGATGTTTGATAATATGGAGAACGGTTTTGTACTGAAAAATCGTTTTTTCAATGAAAATGGTACTGTTAACCGCCGGACGACCATTGAGGTAGGCTTGCCTAATCCTGACGAAATCGGCTACATGCTCGACTATCTGCGAATTGTTGGAGTAAAAGGGAAAAAGATTAAGTACAAGCAGTCTGAAAGGAAAAGACTGACTTCTTCTATCATGTATTTAAGCCGTGAATCAGAACGGGACGAGAATCGTTCCGGTTATTTGTATGCTATTTATAATGCATTTATTGATTACATAACGGCATCTGAAGAAAGCGAAATTTTAATTGATGAGGATGTTGTAAAAGGCTTATACAGCCGATATCAAAAAGTTGATGAATCCGATCCGTTTGATAAGCTGAAAAACACAAGGGGATGGGAGAGTGTTGCAACAAGAATTGAGGAAATTCTGAAAGATTTCAGAATGAAGAAAGCCTCGGCAGAACAAAAAGAAATGAAACCGACATCCAAAAAGGTTGAAAAGCCGGCTTGCTCAAATGAAAGAATAGATGCAGAGGTTGAAAATTCCGGATATAGGTATCCTGTGCCGCACTTTATCTTAAGAGGCAATCCGGGTGTAGGGAAAACAACGGTTGCAAGACTGATCGGTCAAATCTTTTACAATGAGGGTATTTTGCTGAAGGGGAACACAATTGAGGCAAAGAGAGACGATCTTGTTGATCAATATGTCGGCGGAACAGCAATTAAGACTACCGAGTGCGTAGAAAGAGCTCAGGAAGGCGTCTTGTTTATAGACGACGCATATTCTCTTTTAGATAAAGGCGACGAGCATAATTATCCGAAAGAAGCGATTGATACCCTTGTACCTATTATGACAAATCCTGACAAATATCGCTTCTGCATGATTATGGCAGGTTACCCCGAGCCGATGGACGAGCTGCTTGAAATGAATTCCGGTTTAAGAAGCCGATTCAGTAAAGCAAATATTCTTACTATCGAGGATTACAAACCCGATCTTCTTCAGGAAATATTCGTTGGCAGCTGCAGAAAGGACGGATACCGATTTATAGGAGACGAAGAAGGGGAAGAAAGCCTGGATTTGGATCTCTTCTTCACCAATCTTTACAACCAGAGAAACCGAGCGGATTTTGGAAATGCAAGAGACATTGTTGCATTGGCGAAAGAAGTAAAGATGCAATGCAGCCTGCGTGATGATGTACTTCGCCATATTGAAAAGGAGGATTTTGGAGATTCCCAAAAGTATTTCATCAAGAGAGGAGTTTCGTCGATAGATGAGATATATGAGCAAATAGATAACTACGTGGGTATGGATTTTGTAAAGGTTCTCTTTAAGAATATACGTTATGAAGTCCTTGATACGATTGACAGTAAAAAACGAGGTATCAAACCTGAACAATACCCCGATCACTATATATTTGCGGGCAATCCCGGGACCGGAAAGACGACGGTCGGAAAAATGATAGGTGAATTATATCATATGATGGAAGTCCTTGGCGGCGCTGAAACATTGTTTGTTGATGCTTCGGATATTATAGGAAACCACGTTGGTGATTCTAAGAACAAGATTGTGGAGATTATGCAGAAGGCTATAGACCATAATCAAGTGCTTTATATAGATGAAGCGTACCAAATTTCCGAATCGGCTTACGGCAATGAAATAATCGGAGCTATGATGACCAAGATGACGGAGAATGCCGATGATTTCAAAGTAATTTTTGGAATGTATTCCAATAAGGTCGAGGATTTCCTGAAAATGAACGCAGGACTTTCAAGAAGACTAAGAATCGTTCAGTTCCCGGATTATACGCCCAATCAACTGCTCGAAATTTTTGACAGGACGATAAAGTCTCAGGGATGTACGATTGCTAAAGATGCACATGAAAGAGTAAAACTCATTCTGACTCATAAATACAACGTGAGGGGAGAAGATTTCGGAAACGCCGGCGAAGTGAAAAAAATGGTTATAGACATGAAGAGACTTCGCTTGGAACGAACTTATGGGTCTGACGATCCCGACATCAATAAATATGAGTACACTCTTGACGACATTCCAAAAGACTTGATTGATACAGTAGAAGATCAGGTCAACCCGAAGTCGCTGGAAGATATAATGGAGGAACTGAACCGACAGATCGGAATGTCCGATCTGAAAGATATTATCGTTCAGAAGCAGGAAGAAATAATCTTCGCACAGAAGAGCGGGGAGTCAACCGACAATATTCGCCCGGGGTACTATTTCTTTGTAGGAAATCCGGGAACTGGCAAGTCTACCAGCGCAAAACTGTTTGCGGAATGTCTGCACCGGTTGGGGATTGTAAAGACCAATAATTTTCATTCGTGTACGGCAAAGGATTTGATAGGACAGTACGTCGGAGAAACGGATAAAAAGACGTATGCTCTGTTACAGAAGTCAATAAACAGTGTTCTGTTTATTGATGAAGCATATAGCTTATCCTATGCAGACAGCCATTCCGATACAAATTATAAGAAAGAGGCTTTGGAACAGATCATTGCATTTATGGATGAACCCGAGCACAGAAAATCCTGTTGTATCATTTTAGCCGGTTATGAGAAGGATATGCAGGGATTATATAAATCAAACAGCGGTATGCGTTCAAGAATAGAGGAGGTACACTTCAAGGATTATTCGGCGAAAGAAACCTACGATATTTTTGCCTTATTCTGTATGAAAAACGGATTCACGATAGCTGACGGTGTCGAAGAAATCTATATTCCTTTATTTTATGAATTAAAGAAGCTGGAGTATTTCTCAAACGGAAGAACTGCAAGAACCATATTTGAGAAAACTACGATGAATTTGAAACGAAGGGTTGTACGCTCCAACGATATTACCGGCGATAATGCAAAACACATAATTCCGGAGGATTTATTGAGTGTACAGGAAGCCATCCGCATTATAGGGGTGGATGGAAAGTAGGTAGTTTATGGCAGAGAATAGTGTGTCTTTATATAAATGCTTGTATGGGATGGAGCTTTTTAAGAGACAATTCACATCAAATGAGGCGTTAAGGAATTGTATGATAAATGCCGTATCTTTTTACCATGAACGCCATTTAAAAGGAGAATCGGTAGGGATAATAGACTTTAACAGGATTACACTGGACCTTGCCACCGGTGATATTTCCGAAATCACACCGGTTTCATTGGAATCAGCAATCGGAACTGTAGATATTTTGAAGTTTTTACCGCCGGAGATAATCAACGGAAATACGGTATTTGGTGAGGCGCAGGATAGGTACTGCCTCGCCTTGCTTCTCTTTGCTATAAAATATTTTTCGCTTCCTTTTGAAGGAAAGCGCGTTTATGCCAGACCGACAATAACAGCGGAAGCGGCAAAGAAGGCTTATGGAACACCCGTTTTTGTTTTCGATGTGGCAGACGGCAGTAATGCAGTATCGGAACAGACGGATTCACAAATGATACAGAAATGGGAAAGTGAACCCGATGCAAGACTTAAGGATTTATTTATAGCGTGTTTTACCGCAGGCGTGAATAATATGGATATGCGCCCAAATGATAAGGCATGGCTTGACGTTCTCGGCGTAAAAAAACAGACGCTGGGAAGCAACAGACGGCATGCTCTTTTCCTTGAAACAGACGGGAAGAGGATACGTTTGGAAGACGGTGTGGAGATATTTGAGAAAGATTTATATGAAGACGGGGCTTCTGACAAAAAAGTTGCTGTGGTTCTAAAAAGTAAAAAGAGTGATGATATATTGGCATTAGGCAACGCCTCAGATGATACATGGAGTGTCTATATGCCGGACAGCAGGGAAATAATGGTTGCACCTAAAGGCGTAGCGCCGTTAGTAAACGGCACAACAGTCAGTATTGGTGAAGCATTGGTAAATATTATCGCAGAGGAGAGGTGAAGCAAATATGCCATCTTTGGTCAGAGGAGAGAAGATACCGACAATAAAATTAACCGAAACGGCAGAGGTAATTGAATACCTTGCAGAAGGCGGCCAAGGCGAGGTATACAAAGTGAACTATAACGGAAAGATTTGTGCCTTGAAATGGTACAAGAGACCTGTTCCACCTGACGCATTTTACGATAATCTTGCCAATAATGTTAAGAAAGGCGCGCCTAACGAGCACTATTTGTGGCCGCTTATGCTGACGGCAAAATACAAGGGCAGCTACGGTTATATCATGGAACTCAGGCCGATAAAGTATCATGAATTCAGTGAGTTCCTTATGAATTATGTGAGATTCAAAAACTATGAGACTCTTATCAATGCAGCGTTGAATATTGTTGAGAGTTTCAGGCTTTTGCACAGTATGGGATATAGTTACCAGGATGTTAACGAAGGTGGATTTTTCATTAATCCGATAGACGGCGACGTCCTTATTTGCGATAATGATAATGTTGCTCCATTTGGAGTAAATCTTGGTGTTAAAGGATTTCCCCGATATATGGCACCGGAGGTGGTAACAGATCAAAACAGACCGAATACCCACTCAGACAGATTTTCGTTAGCTGTATTGCTTTTCAGATTGTTTTATATAGACCACCCGCTGGAGGGAGAATATACAATTCAATTTCCTTTGACTGATGCGATAGGTGCCCAACTGTACGGGGTTGCTCCGATATTCTGCTATGATCCGAATAATGACAGGAACAGACCGAATCCGTATGCTCAGCCCAATGTGATTAAACGGTGGAATATGTATCCCCCGGATTTGCAGGTGACTTTTACAAAAGCTTTCACAAAAGGACTTAAGGATATAAATAACCGTATCACCGAAGTTGAGTGGGAAGAGACACTTGTTAAAGTCAGGGGTATGCTGGTAAAACTGGAGGGAAAGGAACAATTTATCAATGCTTATGCGAGACAAAGAATCCCGAATGGCTGCAGGTTCCTGAAACTTCCCGATTATGTTGTTGTGTTAGGCAATGATTCAAAAATATACAACTGCCATATTGACCAATACAGTGCAGATTATATGACTGTGGCAGGAACGGTTAAGGCCAGTCTCTCCGACAGGAGCGTTTTGGGACTTGGAAATTTAAGTAATTCTTCTTGGATGGCAATTACTAAGGATGGGCAATGTGTCGAAGTTCCGCCAAAGGGATACGCGAAACTGGATCGCGGCATGAAAATTGATTTTGGCGGAACTGTTGGCGAAATATATTGATGTAGGAGACGATAAGATGGATGATTTTTGGGACGGGTTTGATTTCCCGACGCTGGATCCGCAAACACCTGCACAGCAGGCAAACAATATGATAGAGGAAACGCCGGACATCGGGACGATTGATACGATTCTGGTTAAACGAGCAATGGTTGTTTTCTTCATCATTGATATTTCGGGAAGTATGAAGGGAGCGAGAATCGGTGCGGTAAATGACGCAATCCGAAATCTTCTTCCTGAGCTGAAAAAGAGAGAAGCAAGCAATACAAATGCAGAGATCAAGGTTGCGATTATGGAGTTTTCGAGCGGGGCAAACTGGAGAACACTAACGCCTCAGTCAGTCTCGTCATTTGTATACGATGATATAACATATGTCAGCGGCGGAACGAATTTTGGAGCGGCTTTCAAGGCTCTTAATGAGAAATTGTCCCGAAAAGCTTTTCTCAATGCTGCTGCCGGAGCGTATACTCCATTGATTATTCTTTTGACTGACGGAAAACCCTCTGACATTGCGCTGTATCCGGAGGAGCTTGATAAGCTGAAGCATAATTCATGGTTTCAGTATGCTACAAAAGCGGGAATTGCTATCGAGGAAGGCGCAATGAGTCCTGAATGCAAAAAAGTGCTGCTTGAGTTTACCGGACAGGAAAAGATGGTTCTTGAAGCCAGAAATACGCATATTCTTACAAAACAGATAGAAATGGTAACCTTGACCGGTGTTGATTTTGTTACACAGCAGGGCTCCTTACAAAATGCAAACAATAATGCAAGACCTGAAAATGCAGCAAACTTCGGTTCATCTATGAATAACATTCCGGTAAACAATGCTCAAAACGGCAGTTCCTCACAACCGGCAGCAAACCTGAACATAACGCCTCAGCCTGCACCGCAGCAGGTGCAGCCGAGTGTTGATATACATGCGGGAGCGGATCCGATGATTCCCGGGCTGGATGCGATTGACTGGGAGAATGATTTCCCTATTTTTGGATAGGATGATTTTTAAGTTATGAAAGACGATTATATTGTTTTTAACGCACATAGAATAGGAGCGTCGCATATCGGCAAAGGAATGAAGTGTGAGGACTATTCTGCGAGCTATATAAATGATGTTGCTGCCATTGCCGTTATCAGCGACGGACATGGAGACAAAAACTGTTTCAGAAGTGCTCGCGGTGCTCAGATCGCTTGTGATACGGCAGTTGAGATCACCAAAGATTTATTCAGTACGGTCGGTGCCGCAGATGAGATTATTCACTCTCCGGATCGAATAATTTGTGAACTGGAGAAGAGCATTATTTATAACTGGAATCAAAATGTCGGGAAGGATATTGAAGCAAATCCTATTAGTGACGAAGAATTATCGGGGCTTGATGAAACGGTCGCAGCTGCAATCAGATCTGGTAATAGACTTTCCAAAGTATATGGGTGTACTTTGATCATGTCGGTCGTTTTGAGAAATTTCTGGTTCGGAATACATGTTGGCGACGGAAAGTGTGTTTGTGTGCAGGAGAACGGACTCTATTCCCAGCCGATTCCGTGGGACGACGAAGGCTGTGTTGGGAATCGGTCAACATCCCTATGCGACACACAAGCGTTTGAGAAATTCAGATATGTATATGGACGGAATGTACCGGTGGCCGTTTTTGTGGGCTCAGATGGTGTTGATGAAAGCTTTGATGATAATGGAATAAATAAATGCTATTTTTCCCTTGCAAGCTGGCTGAAAGGAATGGGGGAAGATGAATACAAGGCAAAAGCTGAGGAACTGTTAGAAAGAATAAGCTGTGGCGGCAGCGGTGATGATGTTTCAATAGCGTGCATAGTCAGTAAGCCGAAAGAAGTAAAAAAACCGGTGTCTACATCCAAGCAGATCGCCGATAAGATGGAAGAACTTTACACAACACTAAGCGAAGCTGAGGGGAGATGTGCTGAACTAAGTGTACGGAGAGAGGAACTTGCTTCGGATATTGAGAAATTAAAAAAGGAAATATCGGAGCTTGAAACCGAACTTATAAAGAAAAAAGCACAGCTGGAAGATAAGACAGCAGAAAACAAAAATGTTGAAAAAAATCTCTTAAATATGCAAAATCAACTGGTTCCTATTATCAAACAATTTACCGAAGCGAAGAATATAAAACGACAGGTTGATGAGTATTGGACGCGTCTCGGGGTTGAAACATATGATAATGGGGCTATTTTGAATTATGAGCCGTCAAAGGAAATGAAGATCGAAGAAAAAGCCGAACATGTACCGGACGATGTTGTACACTCAAAGTCTGATACGGAAATAAAATGCGGTGTTTCAGATAAACAGGAAGAGCCGGCGGCAGAATCTCGGAACACGGATACTGATGTAAAAAGAATAGTTCTTAAAGAAAAGCAAATCACAACGGAGGAATACCGGAAAACGGGATTCCTTGATAATATATTCAGAAAGAAGTAGATTGCAGCATATACGACTATTGCTGCTTGTGAGGAAAAGAAGGCAGAGAAGGTGACTTGTATGGAAAAGAAAAACGTATGGATGAACCATTGGTTCAGTACCGCGTATAATATTATAAACCTCATTAGGGATGACAAAGCTATTGAATTTCATGTTATCGGAACAAACGAGAACGAAGTGTCTGTGCTAAAGGACGTTTGCGATGAATGGTATTCGGAACCTCAAAAATCTTCCGGTGATGAGTATGTTCAATTTTGTCTTGAGTTCTGTAAGACGCATAATATTGACGTCTTTTTACCGCATCGTCACTTTCAGGTTATCAGCAAAAAAAAGTCCTGCTTTGAAGAAATAGGTGTATCTGTTGTAGTGGACAGTCATGAAGTGGTTGATTTGTTAAATAATAAAGAAAAGGCTTATGAATTCTTCTCGAAACAGAATTATCTGAATGTTCCGGAGCATTTTGTCGTACAAAATATAGCTGACTTTCGAAAGGCATATAAAGAACTAACGGATAAATATGGACAAGTATGTACCAAATTTGTTCACGATGAAGGCGGGAAAAGCTATAGACTGATAGATAACACCAGAAAAGGATATGCGGCTTTATTCAGAAAGCAGAACACCAGAATGACATTAGATCTGTTGGAGGAAGCCTTATCGGAGAAAGAACGGTTTTCTCCTCTGATGGTAATGCCCTATCTTGAGGGTGACGAGATCAGCGTTGACTGCCTTAAAACGAGTCAAGGGGTGATTGCAATCCCACGAATTAAGAGCACCACCCGATTTGAAAGGGTAGAATTCGATGATGAAATTATTGATGTATGTATGAAAATATTAGATACCGTTTCGCTTGAAATGCCCTGCAATATTCAGTTTAAATATCGAAACGGCATTCCGTATTTTCTGGAAATAAACACTCGTATGTCAGGAGGGGTTCATATGGCTTGCGCAGCAACGGGTGTAAATATACCAAATCTTGCAGTTAATAAAGTATTGGGAATAGAAAAGGCTTGGACGATGCGCAAAGAAAGCAGGATTGTCTCTCAGGTTGAGATACCGGTGGTTTTATGATAGCTCGAAAGTGTATATTTGCCGATTTAGATAATACGATAATCTTTTCACACAGGCATGAAATCGGTGAACGTGAACCGGTGGAGGAAATTAACGGCAAAAAGCAAGCTTACATGACGAAACGCGGGTATGAGATGCTGCAAAATACGGCGCATGATCAATTTATACCGATCACATCAAGAACATTGGCGCAGTATCGCAGAATCTCATTCTATTGTGATGGAAGCATTCCGCGATATGCATTGATTGATAACGGCGGCATCTTATTGGAAGAAGGAAAAGTGGATACCGAATGGTTAAATGAAACAACGGACATGATTGCCGAGGACAGATCAGCATTAAATGAGTTTGTCAGGCTCTTTTCAACGAGTGCGGATATCAAGTGGCAGGACGATATGGTGCTGTTTGTAAAAACAGACGGGTCACTTGAAGAAATAGACGCTGCAGTACGTGATTTGGGACTGATGACCTTCCGACATATGAACAAAATTTATGTGTGCTCTGATAAGCTGTCCAAGGGGGAAGCTATCAGGAGGTTTAAGAAACGGTATCCGATTGACTACACAATTGCAGCCGGAGATTCGGAAGTTGATTTATCTATGATACCCCAAGTGGACGAGGCGTATATGGCTTTACAGCTTGAAGAGCTTATAGAAGTAAATGATCGGGTTCATTTAGTGAACGCTGTTGATATAGCAGAATACATATTCGGTTTGAACAGGAATTGAGTGACATCAACAGCACTTTCTGAACTTTAAATTTAGGAGCGATAAACAGTATGTTAAAAACACCGCTTACAGAGCAGGACATTGTTAATGTGAAGGACGAATACGCTCTTGTCATGGATATTTGGCATGAACTTGAGCGATTGGCGAATTCGTTTACACAAGAATGTACGGATATTCAAAATACATTTAAAGCACGATCGGAGAGTATGGAAAAGGAACACTCTTCCCAGTCACAGCGTATGAGTAATGATCATGAGAAGCAAATCTCAAAATTGGAGTACGAAAAAAGCTCTGCTCTGGAACAGTGGGAGAATAAGTATAAAACTAATCAGCGAGCAAATAACCAAAAAAAGGAGAATGCACGGCAAGCAAACGAAATAGCACAGGAAAGTACTGCTAAGTATAAAGCGGATATTACTGCTCAAATAAAGAAGCGTAAACAGCAGCTTACCGATTATATGACAGAGATTTATCAGGCTGAGGCATTGATAATCGCCGGGAGGTATAAGAAAGTTGCAAAAAAAACAACTCAAATTGTCGAGATCGATGCGGCAAATCTGGATCAGTTAATGTGTCGTAATCCTCAGTTTATGGCAAAAGAGATTAATGAGCTTGATGAAAAATTACTGAGAAAATTGATTCATCCTAATTTATTAAAAACAAAATGCATTGAATTTTTCTCTTTGAAATGCAAGGCACAGCAGTTGTATGACAAGGAAATCAAAGAACAGGATGAAATAATGCCGGACTGCGAAAAGAAAGTCTCATCAATGATTGCTGAGGCTTCACGCCGCATGCAGGATGAGCTTGACAAGCTGAATAATGACGCTGAGCAGGAAAAACAGCTCTATGTTCGTTATTGTCTTGAGCTTGAGCAAAGTTTCGAGGATAGATGCAAAACTATGCTTGAGGGGCATGCGCAAGCGCAGGAACAATTAAAACGCCGACATCAAAACGAAAAGGAAACTATTCAAAAAAAACGACAAAACGATTTGATGAACGCCTTAAAAAAGTATCAGGCAGAGCAGCTGCATAATCTTCCTCCGTCGGTGCTTAAAAAGTACGTAGACTCTATGATGTCCAGAAAGGTTTCCGGCTCACAGGGATTCCGTCCTTCTGACAGAGAACCGTTGAATGTCACTGTGGGATACATATATTTTAAGTTTGAGCAGTTTTTGGAGAATAAGATAGTCAAGCAATTTATGACTCAAAACTATGGCTTTATTCTGAAAAGCGGTGCATTTGTATTTCCGTATACTATTGCAATAAACGAAAGCCTCGCTCTGTGCTACAAATATGACAGCAAAGGCGCGGAAAGCGCAAAAGCGGATATGCAGACTTTATGCATGAGCATTTTCCTTGCTACGCCTCCCAATAAAATGAGGTTCCATTTTATTGATCCCTTAAAGTCAGGACAGAGCTTTGCAGTTTTTAAGCACTTTGAGGATGATAATGCTTCCAGCTTCAATGTGATCATGGGAGGAATACAGACCGAAGCGGGTTCTATAAATCAGCAGCTGCAGATTGTTGTTGACCATATTAAGGCCATGCAGGTCAATACTTTTAAGGGACAATATAAAAATATCCGCGAGTATAACGCGGCAAATGTGCTTAATCCTCAGCCTTATAATATTATCGGGATAATGGACTTTCCTGCCGGATTCACATCTAAATCCATTGAAATGCTCAGTCAGGTTGTGGCAACGGGAAAAGAATGTGGTGTATATGTAATCCTGATGACTAATGAGGAGCAGCTTTCTAATTTGGCACCCAAATTGAAAGGGCAGGTTGCCAACATTGAACAAATGTGTAATTGCTTTCAGTTTGCGGCACATGGGTATGTTAATGTGTCTGATAATGAGAAATCGGACAGTATCCGCTATATGCTTGACAGACCTCTTGCAGTTAATGAAATAGTTAACATTGCCCCGATCATGAAGAAGGGCATTAAAGATGCGGGAAGAATTGTTATAGAGTATGAAAATATTGCTCCAAAGACCGACAGTTATCTGAAGTATAACACAGATCAGGGACTTGATATACCAATTGGGTTTAGCGGTGCAAGTGATATTCAGTCTTTGAGGTTGGGGGAACCGGGCAGCCAGTCTGTACATGCGCTTATTTGCGGTCAGATCGGCAGTGGAAAGAGCCGGCTGCTTCATGCTATTATCACAGGAGCGTTGCTGAAATATCCAAAAGAGGAATTGCAAATCTATCTTGTGGATTTTAAGAGCGGAACCGAGTTCAAAATTTATGCGGATTATAATCTGCCAAATTTTAAGGTTATCGCAATTGAAAGCGAGCAGGAGTTTGGGCTTAGCGTCCTGAGAGATATAAAACGCGAGGGTGAACGCCGAGCACAAATATTTAACACTTGCACTAAGAGTGATATAACCTCCTACAATAACAGTCCCGATATGGAACAATACGGAAAACTGCCAAGGATTTTGATCGTGATCGATGAATTTCATGTACTTTTCAGCAGCGTGAATCCGAGTATTGCTAACGAAGCGTCACAAATAATGGACGAAATCCTTCGCCTCAACAGAAGCTATGGTTTCCATGTTGTGTTGTGTTCGCAGAGCATAAGAGGGATGAATGCCATCAGTGCTGCGGCATTTGCACAGATTGCAGTGAGAATAGCGTTGAAATGTCCAAAGGAAGATGCGGATATAGTATTAGGGAAGGGATCTGACGCAATTGCACAGATAGAAGAAAACGATGCGGGATCCGCTGTTTATGTACCCGCGATAAGTTCCCCAAAATTGAATTACAAGTTTAGAGTTGGCTTCTTAAGTCAGGATAAGCACACTCAATTATTAAAAAACCTGGACAGCTATTATACTGAGAAAGGTATTATAACAGATGCACGTGTGCTTGTATCTGATGTGTTTGACAGCAGGAACAGTGTATTCCAAAGATACTATGCTGACGGTGAAGTAGTTGCAAAAGACAGGGTCCTTCATCTGGGGGAACCTCTTAAGGTGGATACAAATTTTGAGGTAAGATTTGATATGGCTCCTTCAAATAATATGCTGCTTGTTGGGAAAAACGCGCAGAAGGCACAAAACATCCTCCTGTTTGCGGTGCTTGATTTGGTTTTGCAGAAGGTTAACCAAATCAGAGGAAGAAAAGCATCAATCAATATAAATGTAATCAATTATTGCGATGGAGCAAATGCTGTCCCGGAGGATAGGCTGCAGGATCTTGGTTTAAGTGCACCTCAATTTGTCAATTATTATGATGGAGCTTCTGCGGGAATGGGAATAGAGGGTGCATATAACAGTTTTCTCTCTAAACAGCCCGGTTCACCAGACGAATGGCTGATCATCTCGGATCTTGAACTTGCCTCGGATTTGCAGAGCGGAAGTGTTTATGGAAGTAATAACGAAAATGCCAATCGCTTTGAGGAAATGTTAAGAGAAGGCCCGAAAAAGGGGTTCTTCGTTATTGTCTGGTGTGCGGATCCTGCCTTGTTTAAAGCTAAATTCAGCAGTACTTTCCGGTATTTTGGAAAGCGTGTTGTATTTGATGTGCCAAAAGAGGATGCTCAGGAGTTAGCCGATATAGTTAATGATGATAGCATTAACAGGAACAACGCCTATATTTATCAGAACGGTAAAGGGAAGGAGAAGTTCAGACCTTATTCCACCCCTATGGAGAAATGGATGCGTTATTTATGCGATGAAAGATTGGAGAGCGAACAAGCTTAAGATATGGAGAGAGTAGATTATTTTTATTTTGTTGTAGATGTATCCGGAAGCATGCGCGGCAGAAAAATCGGCTCCGTGAATGATGCTGTAAATAACATTATTCACAGGCTGAGGAGATTTGTCGGAAACAAAAGTCTGACCGCAAAGATAATTACGCTGGCATATGCCGATGAGCCGAGATGGTCGAATTTTATACCTGTTGACGTGACTTCGTTTGCATTTAGTGATTTGCAGCCGGAAGAAGAAGCTTCTCATCTGGGAAAGGCACTTGAGGAATTAAATCGGAAGCTGGTTCGCCAGGGGGACACAGATCCGAATAAGGGAAGAAGCACAACTATTATATTTTTTACAGACGGGTTATCAACAGACGATTTACAGGGAGCGGTTGATATGCTTGCAAAGAATGAGATTTTCTGTAATTCAAATAGAATCGGAGTAACCTTTAATGATGAGCTGAGCAGAGATGTTGCTGAGGAAAATCTGAGGTTGCTGGTGAACGGGAGCGATAATATTATTGCTGATGATTTCGTAAAGCTCAACAAAATGCTGTTTGAAAAATATAAGTAGGTGATTTTGAAAATGGACGAAGAACAGGATAAGCTTGAAAAATGGATCGCTTATCTCAAAGAAGTTAATGCGTGGGATAAACCACGAATTTCATACGCATATCTTTGTGATAAATATGCTGAGGATGCCGAGACAATAATATTATACAAGGATATTCTTCTCAGTGAAGCAGGCTGCAAAATTGTTCAGCAGGCGGACTCGGGAAATGTGGATGTAAAAGATATTTATAATGCTGAGAAAAATAATGTCAGAGACCGACAGAAATTAGTTAGCTATATAAATGTGTTATGCCGAGTATTTGGTGTTTCGGAAGAACTGAAATCGGATACAGTTGATTTTAGCGTCGGAGAGTCATCATATCGGCTTAACTTGGAAAAGAAAGAGAAAAGTGCTGAGGAGTATTACCAAATGGCATGTGCGCAAAAAACAAACAGAGGAATCTTGGATATAACTCTATATATAGAATGTATGGATAAAGCCTCTGAAATGGGGCATGCGCGTGCTATGCAATATATGGCCCGATTCTATTTAAAGGGCAAATATGTGGCTCAAAATGAGAAAAAAGCAATTGAACTGTATGAAAAATGTGCAGAATTGAATGATGGTCAAAGCTGTTACGAATTATACAGGTATTATAAGGGGAAGGGGACAGATAGGCAAAAAGAAAGGCATTTTTTAGAACTGGCATCAGAATGTAACATTTCTGCCGCACAATATGAACTTGCAATGGAATATTATCATAATGCGACAGAAGCAGATTATAGGGCAGCTTTTTCCCTTCTGAAAAAAGCAGGAGAGAATGGCGATCCGGGAGCATATTATCAAATGGCTTTATGTTATCGGTACGGGCATGGAGTAGAAAAAGATTTGCAGCAGGCGAAAAATATGCTTGAAAAAGCAGCAAATATGGGACATTCTGATGCAAAAAAAATAATTGAGCAAGGATTGATCC
This sequence comes from uncultured Ruminococcus sp., assembly GCA_964552525.1. GTDB lineage: Bacteria > Bacillota > Clostridia > Oscillospirales > Ruminococcaceae > UBA3855. Next base: position 28,208 of record CAZKHW010000002.1, read on the forward strand.
GATGACAGAAAGCAGAAAAGATAATATAGTAATAGGATTGATGGCTATCCTCACATATATAATAATGATTGCTTTGCTATATTTTATGATATGACTGTAAACTGATAAGGAGTTTAGAGAAAATGATTGATAACATTGAAGAAAAATACAGTGTCGGCGCATTATTATATTCACCGGCACTGAATAATAAAGTGGCAGACGCCGTTATAAATGAAAAATACTGCAAGCCCTATTCTCTGGCAATATGCTTGGAGGATACTATATCGGATAACAGCGTTGAACTTGCCGAGCGTCAGCTGAAATCCACACTAAAGAAGATATCACAGGAGCACTCCGTGAAGAGTTTCTACCTGCCAAAACTGTTTATACGGGTCAGGAGCTGCGATCAGCTGATACGTTTGTATTCCGAATTAGCGGAATGGAAGGATATAATCACAGGCTTTATTTTTCCGAAATATTCTTTGTCTAACGCCGATTCGTATAATGAAGCAATGAAAGACATAAATTACGGTTCTTCCAAAACTGTTTATATGATGCCGATACTCGAAAGCCGTGATATTGTCGAATATGCTGACAGACATACTATTCTGACTGAATTAAAATGCAAGATTGATGCTGTCAAGGACTATGTTCTTAATATCAGGGTTGGAGGAAATGATTTCTCTAACGAGTTTGCAGCAAGAAGGCACTATGACGAGACTATATATGACATTCTCCCTATCGCTCAATTACTGGGAGATATTCTAACGGTTTTTTCGAGAGAGTATGTTGTTTCCGGACCGGTATGGGAGTTCTTTTCCAGCGATAATGAAGAATGGAAAATGGGACTGCGGAATGAATTAAAACTTGACAGATTAAATGGTTTCATTGGGAAAACAGTTATCCATCCCAAACAGATTAGTGTGGTAAATGAAGCTTTGAAGGTGTCGCATAAAGATTATGAAGATGCCAAAGAAATATTAAATTGGGACGAAAGCGGATTACAGGTCGGAAAAAGTTTTGCCGGAGAAAGAATGAATGAGGTCAAAACGCATGTCAATTGGGCGTATAAGACTATGGCTTTGGCAGAAATATACGGAGTAATTTAAAATGAGGCAACAGGAGGAAAATTAAATTGCAGTATTCGGTTGACGATTTGGTGAGATTGGCTAAAAGGGATAATAATTCTATCAGACCGTATCTTTATGTTAATCCTAAACAGGGAAAGCATATTCCGACAAATCCGGTAGACGCAATTGGAATGTGCAGGGAACTGGCTGACATCGTGAATACTGCATATCCGAATGACTTGTTGTATGTCATCGGCTTTGCTGAAACAGCTACAGGTGTTGCAGCAGCGGTAAGTTCTTTTTTAAGCAATGTTGTTTATTATCAAAACACAACGAGAGAGTATGATGAAAGCGAGGAATATTTGTATTTCACGGAGTCACACAGCCATGCTACAGAGCAGATGCTCAGGTCAGCCGGAATGGGAGACTGTATACAGAATGTCAACAGAATTATATTTATCGATGATGAAGTCACAACCGGAAGTACCATATGCAAGCTGATTGATGTTATTAAGGAAAAGTATAATACAGACGCACTAAAATACAGTATCGTGTCTATATTAAACAGCATGACGGAGGAACGCCTTAATCAGTTGGATAGCGATGGCATCGACTGCCTGTTTCTATCGGAAATACCGCATGAATATAAGAAAATAAGCATTATGAACACCCGTTTTGAAGGTGCAAGGCACATCGTTTCCGAAACCGATGAGAAGCCGGTTCTCAAAAAAATAGAGTTTTTGAGCAGTGTTAACCCGAGAGGCATTGTAAAATTTCGGGACTACGAAAAAAAAATTGATTGTTATGTTGAAGAAATTGAACGCTTTTTAGGAGAGAATCACTATAATAAAGTGTTGGTAATGGGTACAGAGGAGTTTATGTATCCCACTTTTAAGGTCGGGGAGATGCTTCAAAGGAAAGGGATAGCTGATGATGTAAAGATACATTCTACTACAAGAAGTCCGATTATAGCCTCAGGCATGGAAGATTATCCTCTCTATCATCGTTATCAGATCAGAAGCATCTACGATGAAAAAAGGATCACTTATGTGTACAACCTTGAACAATATGATAAAGTCCTGATTTTAACTGACACGATGACAGATTCCGCAGGGTTATCAGATTTATGGTTTGCCTTGAAGAGTGCAGGAAATGAAGATATAGCCGTTGCCAAATGGGTATACCGAAAGAAGTTATAAAGATGAGGTTTAATATGGACAGTGGCTTTTTAAAAGATGACGTTATCCTCCTCTTGAAGGATATTACGGGACTTGTAGAACCTTTGCCAACGGCTGAAAGGGAAAAAAGAATACAGAGTGGTACACATTATTCTGAGATGCTGCCATTGGAATACCGCCCGACTAATGATTATATCAGAATATACGAGGAATCGCTAAGAGTTTTTGGACAGAACACGGCAGATGCGGTATGTAGGGTTTCCGATAAAATTGTTCAGGAGAAAGGCAAGGACGTTGTAATTGTGTCTCTTGCAAGAGCGGGAACTCCTATAGGAATACTTATCAGGCGATATATAAGAAAAAAATATGGATTTGATTGTCCTCACTACTCTGTATCTATAATCAGAGACAGAGGGATTGACAGGAATGCAATCAGATACATATTGGAAAAGCATTCGGCTTCGAGTCTTCAATTTGTTGATGGGTGGACCGGAAAAGGAATTATATACAAGGAACTAAGAAAAGAAATCTCATATTTTGATGGTGTGTCCGATAACTTGGCAGTTTTGGCAGATCCAGCATATCTGACAGATTTATGTGGAACCCACGAAGATATCATGATTCCCAGTTCCTGTTTGAATTGCACAGTATGTGGGTTAATCAGCAGAACATTTTTAAGAAATGATCTTATAGGAACCAATGATTTTCACGGTGCCGCATACTATAAGGAGCTTTCTTCTGAGGATAGAACATACGAATTCATTGATTATATAGAAGAACGTTTTCGCTTTGATACGGCACCTGAGACAATGCAATTAGGGGTACTCGGGATGAACGATGTAAGAATGCTGTCAGAAATGTATGGCATTGACAATATCAATTATATTAAACCCGGCATTGGCGAGACCATAAGAGTTCTGCTTAGACGTGTTCCTTGGAAGCTAATAATAGATGATGGACATCGGGATAGTCACGAGTTGGAACATATAAGACAGCTTGCAGCTGAAAAGAATGTGGAGATTGAATATGTCAGATTAGAAAATTATAAGTGCTGTGGGCTGATAAAACAGTTTTCAGACATATAAGCATGTGCCGCAGTAAACAAAGAATAGGTTTGGAGAAATGCTATGATAAATAAACCGTGTAAATGCATTATCTCTAAATAATAAAAACATAGCCAAAAAGGGCAACGCCGGAGAGCGACCTGAGCGGATTGCATAGATTCAAAGCTGATAGCCGGAGCGTTTTCATAATGCTCCGGCTGTTTTTATGAAATAAAAATCAGCTTTGAAATATAAAGCGATAAACTCCGGGGTTTGGGTCGGAGCCCCAATTTTAATTTTGATGTGAATCAAACCATTCTCGGCGCATTTCGTAAGGAGTCTTGCCTGTCAACTGAAGTCTATTATAATTATAATAATTTATGAACTGTTCCGTTAGTGCTCTTGCCTTAGAAATCGTTTTCGGTTTTTCCATGTGAATGCATTCGGTTTTGAAAATTGAAAAGAAATTTTCTGCCAAAGCATTATCTCCCAGCGTTCCGGGTTTTGACATTGATGGTGTAATATTTCCGACACTGGTATCGTCATGGTAGCCGAAAGAGCGATATTGTCCGCCGCCGTCACTGTGTAGAATTACTTTTTGTTTTGGTTTTTCAAAGTTAAGCGCAGCTCGTATCGTTTCGCTTACAAGCGCATATTCCTGCTGCGTTGACATTATATGCAACCACATAATTGCCGTATAAATCGCGAATTGCTGACAAAAACAATACACCCTCAGGTGTGATAATATACGAAATGTCTGTTACCCATTTACAGTTAGGCATATCAACATGGAAATTGCGATTCAAAATATTAAATTCCCGTTGAATCTGAATTTGTACAGATTTTTTCTTCTGATTACGGACAGCAAATTATATTTATTCATTATTCGCAGAACTCGTTTATGGTTGACGCAAACACCTTTTTCACGCTCAAGCCACAGCTTGACTCTGCGATATCCATAGCGGCGCTTATGTGAAGTGTGGCATTCATTGATCATTTCCACCAGCTCGGTATCCCTCGATTGAGCCGGATCACGCTTTTTCCAACTGTAATAACCGCTGCGCGAAACGCGATAAAATTCGCACATTTTCTTAATGCTGTATTTTTTCTCATATCGCTTGGTTATACGATATATCAGTCCCGCTTTTGCCCCTCTCGTCCATTAAAAGAAATTTTCTGAGCAGCTCAACCTCCATTTCAAGCTGAGCTATTCGTTCATCGCGCACTTTATCCGGGGATTTTTTACGCAGTTTATATGATCTTTTAATTTTTACGTCACCGTCGGATAAAGTCGGAACACCATTTGCTTCGCGATATCTCCGACACCATGTTTTGATTGTTTCACGAGGTATCTTCATTTCCTTGCTGATATCTCCGTATGACCAACCACCGAAATAATGTGCTTTAATTGCGTGTTCGCATTGCTCAATTGACCACATAATACTCCTCCAAATTTTTATTGTCGGATTTATTATTGGCATTTTTAGGTTCGTTTATCCCGGTTTGTTTTCAGGGGGCAGTCATTTTTATATGTCCGTTTTCTGAGGAGCAGCACCTATAACAACAGAACCTACTGCTATCTATACTTCACCAGGAGAGAAAAGAAACGGAAATCTGCTCTACACGATCCTACCTATTGAGCAAGCCAAACAACATTTTTATAACCGACAACTCAAAAATATAGATCAATTGATAGCTGATAAAAATCACTTGGAGCGAGTAAAAAAGCTCAACTTACAATCAAATAAAGAAGCGGGTTGACCGATTATAGGGGCAAAAATAGCGAATATTATTTATAAGCAGGACAAAGCGAGGGGACGGTGACCGCCCCTCGCAGATAACATCGGACGGCAGAGCCGACCGTTTAGGGATATTATAGAAAAAATGATCTCTGAAAAAAGGCGGTCTCTGATGAAAGGAACAAAATGAGCGAAAATCTCTCAACTAAATTTCAAAAAACTATTGACTTTCTCCGAATTAAATGCTATAATTATTTTATCCTATAAAGAGTGCGTGAGGGATGTCCCCAATGACCGCTGCCAACCTGCTAATAGAGTAAGGTGGAAAAGGGCAAGACGATAGGTGTTTAAAAGACAATGAAAACAACACCTATTGGCAACGTTAGGTGTTGTTTTTTTGCCCTCATAAGACTAATAATTATCTTGAGGAGGCATTTTAAAATGTCAAAAACCAAATCCATTAAAAAGCTTGTAAACAGCAACGAAAAGAGAGTATATGTATTTCTCTCAGACAAGGAAACAGCAGCAAGATTTATAGCCGATGCAGAAGCGGAGGGCTATAAGTTTGCAGATGGTGTGAAACTTTCAGAGAGACAACCAAGTGACTTTTATGCTTTGAACCAAAATAATACCATCAACTTCATTAACTATATTGGAAGGATAGTATTTCAGTGTAGAGCAGAGCATATAATTAGAGTGGATTATAAAAAGTACATTAGTGGAAATGAGGACTATTTACTATAAATGAATCGGTTATGAAAAAAAACCGTGTAAATGTATCAACCTTAAAAATAAACCACTAATAAAAACATAGTCAAAAAGAGCAACGCTGAGGAGCTACCCAACGCAGACGGTGAGATATTACGGTGAAAGGAGGCTGTAGCAAAAGACAAAAGTGCTACAGCCCATTTACGATGCAAAAAAACCTGAGGAAATGACGGTTTTCAACCTTGCTGTGGAAAACTTAGTCGCAAAATCTACGAAATCAAGTAAAACAACAAGGCATCCGCCGAAAACGGCGCACGCCGGGGAGAATTTATTCGGTTGTTTTCAAAATTAAGCCAAAAGTTTTTCGAACAACTGGGTTCTGGTACGCTTTTGCTGAATTTTTGCGTGCAGCTTGTTGACGTTGTAAGCCATGGCAATAAGCAATATTTCGGTGAATACCTTTCTCTTTCCACGCAACAGGAATTGCCTGAACTCATAGTTTTGCTTGACTACACCAAATGCTCCTTCGGACTGGATCGAACGGTTCGTACGAAGGAGTATTCCTTTTTCGCTCGTGATCCTTTCAAGCGACTCCGACCTTTGTTTTATGAATTTTTTTGAAACCTGCAGCTTGCGGTTTCCTTTGGACTTGGTACATTGCTTTTTGAACGGACAACCTTTACAATCTTCGCATTCGTAATATGTTACCTCGCTTACAAAGCCGGATTTACTCTTACGCTCGCCGGTATGTACAGTCTTCAGCTTCTTGCCGTTTTGACAGGTATATTTGTCCGCTTCGGGATCATATTCCATATTCTCCCTCAGCGCCATATTGTTTTTGAATTTCTTTGTTTTGCTTCTCTCGTAATTCTGCGGCTTGATGTAGCATTCAGTGGGCTTGTTCTCAAAATATGTATAGTTCTCCTCGCTTTCGTACCCCGCATCTGCGGTGACGTCCTTGTAGTATTCGCCCAAATGCTCGTGCATACTCTCAAGTGTGTCGATCAATGTGAGCTGGTCGTTTCGTTCGCTGCCTACGGTAACTCCCGTCACATATTCGCCTTCTACCGCAAATTGTACATTGTACCCCGGCTTCAACTGCGCATTGCGCATATGATCTTCTTTCATGTGCATGAACGTTGCGTCGGGATCGGTCTTGGAAAAACTGTTGCGATTTCCGAATGTCGCCTGATATCCGGCATATTTGTCTTTTCGGTTAAGAAGTGCTTCAAGCTCTTCAATGTCCCTCTGAAGCTGTGTCTTTCGTTTTCCTCTGCCGTATACAAACGGAACGCTGACAAGACTTCTCAACCTTTCAAGAAGCTCCTCCCCTTCACGTGGCAGATATTCGTACGCCTCACTCAGCTCAAGGCATCTCTTTTGCAGTTTGTCCTGCAGCTTCATCTCGTATTTCGTAACGCTCTTTTTCCATGCAAAGCTGTATTTATTGGCGTTTGCTTCTATCTTCGTGCCATCGACGAAAAGATGCTCGTATCTGATCTCATCCATCAAGC
>CAZKHW010000003.1:0-30701 GCA_964552525.1 uncultured Ruminococcus sp.
GGAATATCCTCCGCCTTGACCATCCCGTCACGGATGATCTCCGCAAAGCCCGAGATCGAGGTCAGGGGCGTTTTCAGCTCGTGGGAGACGTTGGCGGTAAATTCCCGGCGCATCACGTCCTGCTTGCGATGCTCGTCCCGAAGTGCCTCCATCTGTCGGTGGATCTGCTGGTTCTGGGAGATCAGCCGCCGCACAAAGGGCTTCATTTCGTCATAAATGCCGCGGTCATCGGGATTTTCCACATCCATCCGGTTGATCTGCTCCACAATGCGCCTGCTTGAGCGCGTAGAAAGCATGATGGAAATGAGTGCTGTCACCAACAGGATCAGGAGCATCGGCCACGCCATATTGTACAGCAGCCGCCAGATCGAATCCTGCCGCATCGCCACGCGCAGCACATTGCCGCTGTCCAGCCGCACGGCGTAGTAGGCGGTTTTCTGGAGTGCCATGGAGGAATCATGCTCGCTCGCACCCTCGCCGGTTTCCAGTGCCTGCCGGATCTCGGGACGCTGTCCGTGGTTCTCCATGTCCTTGGGATCGTGGATGCTGTCGAACAGCACCGTACCGTCCGGAGCGACTAGCGTGACGCGCGTTTCGTCAAGCCGGGGAATGTCCGGGAGCAGGGACTCGCCCTGCGCATCCGCAAGCGCGGAGATGCACAGGGCTTTGTCGCGCAGCTCCGCCAGATTGCGATGCTCAAGATAATTGTTGATGGCAAAGAGCATCAGCCCGAAGCTCAACACGAATACGAGCATGCATGCGCCGAAAATGCGCCGGATCAGTTCATTCCTCACGGTCTGTCACCTCCAGCTTGTAGCCGATGCCGCGAATGGTGCGGATGTAATGCCCGGCTGCCCCCAGCTTCTGGCGGAGCGTCCGGATGTGGACATCCACCGTGCGGTTCTCGCCGTCAAAGGCGTAGCCCCACACTTTGTCGAGAAACTGCTCACGCGTCAGCACCAGCCCCTTGTTGCGCAGCAGCAGGCAGAGCATCTCGAATTCCTTATAGGTCAGGGTAATGTCCGCGCCATCGACCTGCACAATGTGCCGCTGTGGACTGACATACAGGCAGCCGAGCCGATAGCTGTCGGCATCCGTGCCGGGCGCACTGCGGCGAAGGAGTGCGCGGACACGTGCGATCAGCTCCATCATACCAAAAGGCTTGGGGAGGTAGTCATCCGCCCCGGAATCCAGCCCGATCACCTTGTCATACTCGCTCGAACGCGCCGTCAGCATCATCACCGGAATGCGCGATGTGGCATCCCCGGCGCGGAGCTTGCGGAGAATGGAAAGTCCGTCCTCCTCGGGAAGCATGATGTCGAGCAGGATCAGTCCGGGCAGGGAGTGAGCCATCGCCTGCCAGAACTGCGAGGGCGTTTCAAAGCCGTGCGCCTCCAGTCCTGCGCCGCTGAGGGTGTAGATCACAAGCTCCCGGATGCTGTTGTCATCCTCGACGAAGTAGATCATGGCATGCCTCCTTTCAGCGGTCAATGCCAAATAAGCGCAGGGCATTCTTCCGGCAGATGTCGATCAGCTCCTGTACCTCCATGCCCTTGATGGCGGCAGCACGCTCGGCAGTGTGTGCGATCATCCGGCTGTCGCAGCGTTTGCCCCTGTGCGGAACAGGCGCAAGGTAGGGACAGTCTGTTTCCAGCAGGATGGATTCCGGGGGGATCCATTCCATCGTCTCGACTGCACGCCGTGCGTTACGGTAGGTGAGCGTACCGCCAAAGCCCAGCATCAGCCCGAGCTGTACCGCCTCCCGGGCGGTCTCGCGTGAGCCGCTGTAGCAGTGGATCACGCCGCGCGGCTGAAATTCGCGCAGGATCTCCATGGCATCCCCCATGGCATCGCGGATATGGAGAATGACCGGAAGCTCCAGCTCCCGTGCCAGAAGGAGCTGCCGGATCAGCACGTCTTTCTGGCGCGCAGGGTCGTACCCTTCATAGTGGTAGTCCAGCCCGATCTCGCCGATGGCGCGAACCTTGGGATGCGATGCAAGGGCGCGGATGCGCTCGAACCAGTCGGGCGCAAGTGCTCCGGCATGCTCCGGATGCACCCCCACTGCGCAGAATACGTGGGCAAACCGCCCGGCAAGCTCTGTGCAGGCAAGGGAATCCTCCGGCGTACAGCCGCAGAGCATCACATGGGAAACGCCCTCCCCGGGCAGTGCCGTGAGCAGCGCATCGCGGTCCTCGTCAAAGGCACTGTCCGTGTAGTGCGAATGTGTGTCAAATATGCCGGTACAGGGGATCATTGCGCATCCTCCTGGACGGGCTTGACCTCGGGCGGCTGGGTGAAAAATTCCTCCACGGAGCTGTAGAACGTGTCGGAGAGCAGGAAAATATCCTCCTCCTCACCGGGTGTTCCGGTAATGATGCGGAACGAGGCGATCTCCTTGCCATAAGTCCACATGTATTTGAGCGCGTTCTTGTGATCGTTGTAGTCCATTGAGGTAATGTCCGTGTCGATCATGTTGATGACGGTCTTGAAGTTGGAATCCATCGAGGCAAGCAGACGCTCACGGTCAGCATCAGAGACATTGCACATCTCGGTGATAACGTCTGCCGTAATGGCACTGCGCTCGATATCGCCTTTTTCAAAGAACGGATAGGTAACGAGCTTTTCGATCTGGTGCGGTCCGAGGTACTGCGGTGCATTGGAATCCGCAAAGCCCTTGATGCCGCTGGGTGCGAGGTAGTACACGCCGCCCATGATGTTGCAGATCTTCTGGAATCCTTCGGAATCGAGGATCACGTAGCGGTCGGTGGCGATGCCGGCTTCGTTCTCAATGGCTGCCTCCAGATCCTTGATGCCGCCGGAGCTGTAAAAGCCCGCCAGGGTGTCCGAACGTCCCTCCACAACACTCAGCATGTTGACAGGATAGGAGAGAAACACGATTTTCTTGTCTGCCGGCAGCAGACGTGCCATGAGGATCGTGAGGGGGGAAGAATCATCCGGCTCATCAAGCACGAACAGAATCGTCATGTTGTCCTCGGCAGTAGGCGTTTTGACCGTAGAGTTCCACTCGACAATATGCTCCTTGTTAATGCCGATCATGTCAAAGAAATAGATGGCAACGCCGCCGATGCCGACAATGCCCAGCAGCAGGGTGAGCAGGAACGGGATCGCAACATGTCCCTTTTTTTTCTTTTTCTTCTTTTTTTGTGCCATTGCAATAACCTCCTAAAAATTGATTTCCGGAAAGTTTGATATCCCTACTTGCATTTTTGTTCAAGAAGTGTTATAATAAATAGGAATGGCATCTGCAACGGACTAAAAACCGCTGCGTTCTGCCGGCCAGTCTATCGGCTGCGGAAGGGTATCCGACGGCGGAAACGGATAGATCCGGATCACATCCAGATTCTGCCTGCGTGCATACCGCAGCGTCTGCATCGAGCCGGAACGGCCGTCACCGCACACAGCGATGATCGCCGAGCTGTGATCGACCATCAGGCAGTTGCGTGTAAGGTACACGTTTCTGTCGGTCGCCCTGCCGGGCATGACGATCAGGCGGTCGCAGTTCTGCTGCATCAGCCGCAGATGAGGAATGCTGTAGCCCCGACTGTGGAAGAATTCGTCATAGCCCTCCGAGCATGGCTGAATGCCAATGACATGGATCGCAGGATTCTTCTCACGCAGACAAAAGAGGAAATACGCTGCATCAAAGTCGATCCCGTCAGCCAGTCCGGTAAAGAAATAGGTGTAGCCCATTTCGATAGCGTGTGTGATGTAGTGGTAAAGTGTCTGCCGCAAAGCTTTGCGGGCAAGACCGGTCGGCAGCTTTTCAGGGCGATGCCCGGTAAAGCAGAGTGCAGATTCCCTTGGAATATCGGAAAGCTGCGGATGTGGGATGAATTGTTCCATACGATGTCCTCCTAATCCCCTAGTACGTATTTACATTATAGCACACATCCCGGGAAATCACAAGTAGCACACGAAATTTTTTTCGTAAATATTACATTTCTGTTTCATTTTCGATACCAAATTGATATTTTTGTGTTGATTGCACAAAAATCGTTATAGAAAGAAGGAGTCACAATGCAGTATCGACAGCGTGCGTGGGCAGAGATCTCGCTCGATGCCCTCTCGCATAATGTGGAAACGATCCGGGAGCAGCTCCCGGAGCACACCGAATACTGCGCCGTGGTCAAGGCGGATGCCTACGGTCACGGTGAGGAGATCATCTGCCGCAGGCTGTATGAGCTGGGAGTCCGGTTCTATGCAGTTTCGAGCTTTGAGGAGGCTGTGCGTGTGCGCGGCTACTGTCCGGACGGCGAGGTGCTGATTTTGGGGTACACCTCTCCGGAATGTGCCCCCATGCTGGCAGAAAAGCGCATCATCCAGACTGTCGTGTCCGGCGAATACGCCAAGGTGCTGAGCGATTTTGCACAGCCGGGATGCCCTGTGCGGTGTCATATCGCCCTTGATACGGGCATGGGGCGCATCGGCGTACAGACTGTGGAGCTGGCAGCCTGCTACTGGGAGCTGGAGCAGATCCTGGAGCAGCCCGGGCTTTCGGTGGAGGGACTGTTCACACACTTTGCGGTTGCCGATGAGGATGCCGCGGAGCATGTCGCCTATACCGCGCAGCAGGAGGAAATGATCCTGCGCGTGGCAGATCATCTGCGCAGCAAGGGGGTAGCACTGCGGCATGTCCACTGCATGAACAGTGCCGCGATCCTTTACCGTGCGCAGCCCCGGAGCACCCTTGCACGTGCCGGCATCATCATGTACGGCTTAAAGCCGAATGCCGCGCTGTCCGTGCCGCTGGATCTCGAGCCGGTGCTGTCGTTCCGTTCGCGCATCAGCCATATCAAGACGGCAGAGCCGGGAACGTGCATCAGCTACGGGCGCACCTATGTGACGAAAACTGAACGGCGGATCGCGACCGTGACCATCGGCTATGCCGACGGCTACAGCCGGCAGCTCTCAAACAAGGGTGAGGTGCTGGTGGGCGGCGTGCGCTGTCCGATCACCGGCAGGGTGTGCATGGATCAGATGATGATCGACGTCACGGACGCGCCGGGTGCGGAGATCGGTGCCGTGGTCACGCTGATCGGAACGGACGGAAACGAGACCATCACAGCGGATGATGTGGCAGGTCTCTGCGGTACGATCGGTTATGAGATCGTCTGCGGCATCTCCAAGCGCGTGCCCAGAATGTTCCTGGAGGGCGGCAAGCTCATCCATGAGGACAGATTGTTTTAGCGCGGCGCGGTAGCCCGCGCTGGCAAGTTTGCGGTAAGGGATACATCTTATTCTGATGACCGCAATGCCCTTTGCCTAACGGCAAGAGGGCAAAGCTGGTGCAGTGTGGAGCTGCAAAGCCAGCGGTTTCCGTAGGCGTCAGCCTTGGGCGGCGGCGCGCAGTATCGCCCCTACATGGATTTCCGTAATCTTCATGTAACAAATACCGGACAGAGAGTTACTAACTTTATGATAGAACTATAAAACGAGTACAGACCGCTGCATTGCACCAACATGCGGATGCAGGGCGGTCACCGCCCTGCCGGGGGTGGTTTAGGAGGGGCGAGCAGCCCCTCCTGAGTCGGCGGCAGCCGACTGTCATAGCAGATAAGTGAGCTGCCAGGGGATCGTGCCCGTGGCAGAAAAAAGTGGGAGGAACGACATGAGTATGTACGCTTTGGGAATTGATGTCGGCTCTACCACGGTCAAGACCGTGGTTTGTGACGAGAGCAGCACCATATTGCATTCCGCATACCAGCGGCATTTTTCAAAGGTCAAGGAGACGGTCGCCGAGCAGCTTTCCGCGATCCTGGAGAAATTTCCGGATGCGCAGTTCCGCTGCTCCATGACAGGCTCTGCCGGTCTGGGACTTGCCAATGCAGCGGATATCTCCTTTGTGCAGGAGGTGCATGCAGCATTTCTGGCGGTCAAGACCTGCTATCCGCAGGCGGATGCCGTCATCGAGCTGGGCGGTGAGGATGCCAAGATCATTTTCCTGACCGGCGGTGTCGAGCAGCGTATGAACGGCTCGTGCGCCGGCGGAACAGGCGCATTCATCGACCAGATGGCAACGCTGCTGGGCATCACGGCGGATGAGCTGGACGAGGCGTCCCTTCATGCGACCAGAACCTACCCGATCGCTTCGCGCTGCGGCGTATTCGCCAAGTCCGATATCCAGCCCCTGCTCAATCAGGGCGCAGCCCGTGAGGATGTGGCAGCAAGCATCTTCCGTGCCGTGGTCGATCAGACCGTGGCAGGTCTTGCGCAGGGACGCGAGATCAAGGGCAACGTTCTGTTCCTCGGCGGTCCTCTGTCGTTCCAGAAGGGTCTGCGCAAGGCGTTTGTCGAGACGCTTGGTCTGACCGAGGAGCAGGCACTGTTCCCGGAGCAGGCACCGGTGTTCGTGGCACTCGGCTCTGCGCTGTATGCCCAGCAGAGCAAGGAAACGCCCCGCACGGCAGGCGAGATCCTTGAACAGATCCAAAATGCCCGTGCGGCATCGGATGTGGTGACCGGTGAGCCGCTGTTCCGGAACAAGGAGGAGTACCGCGAGTTCGTTGACCGCCACAAGGCGACCGACCTGCAATACGCGGATCTGCGTACATACGAGGGCGATGCCTACCTGGGCATCGACTCCGGCTCGACCACGACCAAGCTTGTGCTGATCACCGAGGACGGCAGACTTCTCTACAGCCACTACGCCTCCAACGAGGGACAGCCCCTCGACCGCATTGCGGCAAAGCTCCGGCAGATCTATCACGACAAGAACCCGAACCTGCGCATCCGCGCCTCTGCCGTGACAGGCTACGGCGAGGATCTGATCAAAGCCGGACTTTCGGTAGATTTCGGCATTGTGGAGACGGTGGCACACTTCAAGGCGGCATCGTTCTTCTGCCCGGAGGTGGACTTCATCATCGACATCGGCGGTCAGGACATCAAGTGCTTCAAGATCAAGAACGGCACGATCGACTCCATCATGCTCAACGAGGCATGCTCGTCAGGCTGCGGCTCGTTCATCCAGACGTTCGCGATGGCACTGGGCTATGATATCGCGGAATTCGCGCAGATGGGACTGTTTGCGGAGCATCCGGTGGAGCTTGGCTCGCGCTGCACGGTGTTCATGAACAGCTCGGTCAAGCAGGCGCAGAAGGACGGCGCAACAGTCGAGGATATCTCGGCAGGACTGTCCTCGTCCATCATCAAGAATGCCATTTACAAGGTCATCCGCGCCCGGAGTGTGGACGAGCTTGGCAGGAATATTGTCGTTCAGGGCGGAACATTCCTGAACGATGCCGTATTGCGCTGCTTTGAGCGCGAGATCGGCAGACCCGTCATCCGTCCGGCGATCTCCGGTCTGATGGGTGCATTTGGTGCGGCGCTCTATGCAAAGGAATGCGCCGGAGATCGGGAAAGCACCCTCATTGCACCAGAGCAGCTTGAAAATTTCTCCTACACCGCCAGGGACATGCGCTGCGGCGGCTGTACGGCGAATTGCCGGCTCAATATCATCCGGTTTTCGGACGGCGGACGATTTGTCTCCGGCAACCGCTGCGAAAAGGGCGCAGGCATCAAGCGCGAAAAGGAGATCCCGGATCTCTATGCCTATAAGTACGACAGCCTGATGCAGCTCGTAAAGAAACAGCCGGCTGTCAAGCGCGGTACGGTGGGACTGCCCATGGTGCTGAGCTTTTATGAGCAGCTCCCGTTCTGGCATGCGTTTTTCACACGGCTTGGCTTTGCGGTGGAAATTTCGGGAGAAAGCGACCGCAAGATGTACTTCCGCGGACAGCATACCATCCCCTCGGATACCGTCTGCTATCCGGCAAAGCTCGCGCACGGGCATATCGAAGCACTGCTCGAAAAGGGCGTGGACTTCATCTTCTGGCCGTGCATGACGTTCAATTTTGCCGAGCCGGATACGAACAATCATTTCAATTGTCCGGTCGTTGCGTACTATCCGGAGCTGATGCGTGCCAACCACAGCGGTCTGAGCAAGGACAATTTCCTCTATCCCTACATCGACATCAGCGACCGCAAGCAGCTTGTCAAGGCGATGAAGAAGGCACTTGCAAAGTACGGTGTCGGCAGCCGGATCGCCGATGCCGCGGATGCGGCATACAAGGCGCACGATGATTTCCGCGCACAGCTTGCGAAGAAGTCGCAGGAGATCATCGCGCAGGCAAGAGCTGAGGGCAGAAAGATCATCGTCCTTGCCGGCAGACCGTACCATCTCGACAAGGAGATCAACCACGGTCTGCACAAGCTCATCACGAGCTTAGGGCTTGCAGTCATCACGGAGGAGAGCGTTGCACCGCTTGGCAGGATGCCGGAGCTGCATGTCTACAACCAGTGGACCTATCACAGCCGTCTGTACCGTGCGGCACAGTATGTGACCACACAGCCGGATATGCAGATGGTGCAGCTCGTGTCGTTCGGCTGCGGCATTGATGCGATCACAACGGACGAGGTGCGCAGCATCCTCGAATCGAGCGGAAAGCTCTACACGCAGCTAAAAATCGACGAGATCAACAACCTCGGCGCAGCGAAGATCCGTCTGCGCAGCCTGCTGGCGGCAATTAGCCAGTAGTCTCCACAGGATTCAAGGAAAGGAAGAAGTCAATGGACATAGAGCTTGGAAAAGACGGCTACCCGATCTTTACCCCGGAAATGAAGAAAACGCACACCATCCTGATCCCGATGATGCTGCCGATCCATTTTGAGATCCTCGTGAGCGTGTTTGCACAGTACGGCTACCGCTGCGAGGTCATGACGAACGAGTCGCGCAATGTTGTGGACGAGGGACTCAAAAACGTCCATAACGACACCTGTTACCCGGCACTGCTGTGCATCGGGCAGTTCATGGATGCACTCAAAAGCGGCAGGTACGATGTCAACAAGGTCGCGCTCATGCTGCCCCAGACGGGCGGCGGCTGCCGTGCATCGAATTACATCTATCTTTTGCGAAAGGCGCTCAAGGACACATTTCCGCAGGTGCCGGTCATTTCGCTGAACTTTGTGGGACTGGAGAAAGATCCGCGCAACGGCTGGGAGATGACCATGCCGGAGCTGATCAAGGCACTCTACGGCATGATGTATGCGGATATGCTGATGAGCCTGTATAACCAGTGCCGCAGTGCAGAGCTGATCAAGGGCAGCTCGAAAAAGGTGCTGGACAAGTGGGTTCGCAAGGTGGTCGCACTGCTGCGGACACGGGACTTCATGAATACGAAGAAGTATTATAAAGGTATGCTGGCAGATTTTGCAAAGGTCGAGCGTTCCAGCGTACCGCGCATCAAGGTGGGCATCGTCGGGGAGATCTACATCAAGTTCTCGCCGCTGGGCAACAATCACTTAGAAGATTTCCTCATTTCGGAGGGCTGTGAGCCGGTCGTGCCCACGCTGATGGAGTTCATCCTGTACTACCTGTCGAACAAGATCACGGATGTCCAGATCTACGGCAAGCGCACCGCAGCAACGCCGGTATTCCACGCGCTGTACAAGATGATGCTGGCAAAGGAAAAGGAGACCATCAAGGTCATGAAGGAGCATGGGGTGTTCACACCGCCGCATGATTTCGAGCATCTGGTCAAATCGGTCAAGGAATATATCGGACTTGGCGTGAACATGGGCGAGGGCTGGCTGATCCCTGCGGAGATGGGAGCACTGGCGGAGAGCGGAACGGAGAATATCATCTGTACGCAGCCGTTTGGCTGTCTGCCGAATCACATCATCGCCAAGGGCATGAGCCGCGCCGTCAAGGAACGCTATCCGAACGCGAACATCATTGCCATTGACTACGACCCGGGCGCAACGCGCGTTAATCAAGAGAACCGCATCAAGCTGATGCTTGCAAATGCCAAAGCTGCGCGGTAGTTCGCGCTGGCGAATTGGCAAAGCTGGTGCGGCTGTAACTGTTTTTACTGAAAATCCCCCAAAATCCGATGGCAATTGGATTTTGGGGGATCTGTTTTATGGATGTCACTCCTCACACAAAGCAACATATTATGTCTATGGGGAATATTCCCCTATCATAAAATGAAGGGAAGTGATTCAATGCACCAAAAAACGGACAGCAAGGAAACTTGGATCATGTTCCTGCTTCTGTTTATTTTTTTGATGTTGGGAATCATCATCGGCATATTGCTTTGTCAGAATAAAAAATATTGTAATTGCAACACCACAGACGAAATGACACCTTCCGTCAGCGGAGTCGGTATCACAATTGATCCTGATGCAAACGCCACGCAGTCCTCTCCTGCGGAACATGCAGAGGAGCAGGGTGTGGCGATCTCCGGAAGAGACTATATGACGATTCCTGCCGGGCAAACGCAGGCAGCGGTCGATTTTTACAATCCCGAGGAGAACCGGGGGCTGTATGATCTGACGTTTGAGCTAAGGCTGTACAGCAATCATGAGCAGGACTACGAGGTGCTGTATACCTCCGGACTTGTAGAACCCGGTCAGCATATTCAAACCATCACACTTTCCAGAGCACTTGAAAGCGGTATGTATACAGCAGTGATCCACGTGCAGCCGTATCGCAAGGATGCACAGCGATCCATCACCAACAATGCTGATATGAAAATTTTTCTGATCGTAAAATAATCAGCTCATGGAATGGAGGGATGCAGAATGAAAAAAGTATTGTCAGCCGCCGTCATTGGTGTCATGGCTTTGGAATTGTTGCCAGTTCATGCAATTGCAGCGGATATCATGCAGGATTCCAAAAATAAAAGCGGAGAAATCAATGTGAATTATGACATGGGCACAGCGTATACTGTTACGATCCCTGCAAGTGTGAATTTCACGGACAGCGAAAGAACGATCGACAGACCACTGCAGGCAAACGGTGTGCGGATCGAAGATGGAAAAGCACTTACGATTACGATTTCCAGTTCAAATGGTTTTACCATGAAACACACCAAAAACAGCGGTTCTGGTATTGATTATCATCTTATGGTCGATCAGGTCACCATCCCGAATGAAAATCGCTACAAGGTTCTGACCGTGAATGCTGGTGAGGATTCCGGCGCGGTGACCCTGAGCTTTGTCACAGAACTGAACAAAGACAATGCGTTCTATGCAGGCAATTATACGGATACGATCACCTTTACCGTGTCGGTAGAGTCACAAAAACAATGATGTTGCAGGGCGATCACCGCCCTGCCGAGAGAGGTGCAGGAGGGGCTGCTCGCCCCTCCTGCATCGGCACTCGCCGGCAATTTGCGCAGAAAGCTGCATCAGCAGCCCCAGAACCGGTACATCTCAAAGTACACCACTGCAAGAAGCGGAAGCACACAGCCGACCGTATTCAGGATATAACGGACTGTCAGCATTTTTTCTTTTTTGTGTGACAGCGCAAGCACGCAGGAGGTGACCGCCGAAACGCCGCATACAGCGGCACAAAGCATCTGCGCGATCCCGAGGACAGCACTGGCTGTATAGGGAATGCCGCCGTCATACTGCGAATAGACCACAAATGTCCCCAGCAAGGCAAGAACAGAGAGAAGTCTTGCGATCTGCCCTGCCGTCATAACTGCCGAGCCTTGATATGCCGTCCATTTTCCGTGCTTTTTCAGCTTTCGGCGGATCAGGAGCAGATACACCGCTGCCACTGCCAGCAAAATATAGACCGTAAGCAGACACAGCTTTACAAGATAGAAACGCTCATGCAGCAGGTCCGCGGAAGGCTGCTGCAATCCGCTGCTGCCGTCGGGATAGGTCTTATTCCCCAGGAGCATTGCGCCGTCTCCCACGCTGATCTGATACACACCCTCGCCGATCTTCCGGACATCTCCGGCACTGCTTGCTGAGATGGCTGTCAGATAATGCATAAATCGCAGCAGTCCGCGGCAGGTCGAGCGTGCGGACATGTAATATCCGCCAAGTTTCGTCTCCTCTGCCGTTCCCGATGCATATTTGTCAGGCGGCAGCTCTCCGAATACCAAAGCCGGCGTATCGGTCAGAAACCAATTTCCGTTTGGCTCATTGGTCATAACGACCAGACCCGTTCCGGATTCCAGATCAAAGAGCATATTTGCCTGTCCTGCCGTGGTCGCACCGGTGTGACCGTAGGTGCGCACGGCGTATTCCATGCACCAGAAGCCGTGGGCGCACAGGGGGATATCAGAGCTGCCGTAGAAGTCAGTTCCTGTGAACAGCAGTGCCTGCGTTTCCGGAGACTGGAACAGCGGTGCATCGGCATTGACCAATGCCTGCGCATAGGTCATAAGGTCAGAGAGCGTACCTGTGGCAGCACCTGCCGGGTAACCGGGAATATAGTTCAGGCAGCTCCCGAGGTCGATACAGTTGCCCAGCATGAACCGGTAGCTTTTGGTTTCGGGGCGATGGGCATAGACCCACGCATTGTCGCTGTGTGCAGGGGCTAACGCCGTATGCTCCATCCCCAGCGGCGCAAAGATGTGCTCGTGGACGTAATCGCAGTAGTCCTGTCCGGTCACACATTCGATCACATACCCTGCCACTGCCGCACCGTAGTTGGAGTAAGCTGCCACCTCGCCGGGACGATGGAGCTGTGCAGGCTCGATCGCCTGTAATTCCTCGCCGAGAGATCGTATCTCATTTTCATCTGTTTTCCAGATCGGACGGGTCGTTTCCTGCCAGCCTGCATTGTGGTTCATGAGGTTCAGCATCGTGATCGGGTCATCGTAGGAAAGCTGCTGAAAGAACCCCTCGGGGAGATAGTCCCTCACGTCCCGGTCAAGGTCAAGCACCCCCTGCTCGTAAAGCTGCATGGCACTGACCCAGATCAGCGTCTTGGAGATGCTGCCCCACTCGTAGACGGAATTTTCATCGGCAGGAATATGGTTCTCCATGTCCGTTTCGCCGAAATAGCCTGTGTAGAGGATCTCTCCGCCCTGAAAGACCCCCACCGCGGCAGAAGCAAACACAGGATCTTCAAAGCCAAGCTCGTTTGCCTTGTCATCAAGCGCACGCTGCAATTCGGCTATGGTCTTTTCGGAGGGCAGTGTGGGGGTTCCATCCGTTTCCTCTGCGCTGACACACGGTATCGTCACCGCCGTCAGCATCAGCCCTGCGCAGAGAGCTGCTGTGATTTTCCTGAATACGCTTTTCATGCACACACCCTCCTTACAGTTCCTTTTCGTCATATTCCAGTATCGTGCAGATGTAGTTGTATACGCTGTAAAAAACAGCCATCGTCACCAGCACCGCACCCAGCAGGAATCCATCGGCAGCCCCTGCAAGCTGTATCAGCAGCTGCTGGACGGGCGCGATCACACTTTTGATCGGCAGGATATCTGTGACGGAGAGTACCAGAAAAAGAATGATGACCAAAGCCAGCAGAAGATAGCCTTTCTCTTTTTTGTTCATCTTGCGAAATCCGCCCGATAGGGTTGCTGTAAAATCTTGACTGTTCTTGAAATATTTCCGCAGATTGCCCGATATCAATTGCAGTCCGAAGGAAAATACCACAGAATACCAAAGACCCAACACCCCTGTTTCTGTCATGCCAAATGACTCTGCGTACAGTCTGATAATGTCCATATGTTCCGCATCTTCACCAAAGAAAAAGTAGTAGGGTTTGAGATGTATCGAGAGAAGCATCAACAAATAAAACAGCAGGCTTGCCGCCGTAAACAACGTGATCGACATGAGAAAGCGTGATCTGACCAGATCCTTTCGCGCAATGGGCAGAACGACATACATCCGCTCGCTGTGATATTTCATTTCGTTATTGAAGACCATAGGAACGAAAAAACCTCCCAAGATCAGCGGCACATACATGCCCATAAGCGGTGAGAACAGAAAGCCTGCCGCACCGAAGAACAGTATGCTCACGATCAGGGTCGTGCGCATATTGTTCTTTCCGCCGTTCATGGTGATCAGATCAGCATGCATCAGATCAAGCAGTTTACTTCTTTTGGTTTTGTTCATGCTGCGCACCTCCTTACAGTTCACGCTTTGCCAGCCTGCCTGCGGTGATCTCACCGAACAGCAGGCATATCCCCAGCATCAGGAGATTGACCGCTGCACCAAATATCAGCATACCGCCTACGGTCTCGGGGAGGCTTGGCAGACTGACTGGCGGTATCAGATCATGGGAGGACAGGATCGCAAATGCAAATGCGAACAGTGCCAGTATCCCTATGGCGATCATGATGAACTTAAATTCATTCTCTCTGCCCTTGATCTGTCCCATCATCTCCATATAGGAGAACAGCAGACAGAACACTGCGAACACCCCGAATACCATGAGCAGGGTGAGCTTTGTATCGGCAAAGCTCTCTTTTACAAACTGCATCATCTCACCGTCCTGATTTGGAAGTATCCTGTAAAGCCTTGCGCACTTGGAAATGCACACCAGCACAAGCTCCAGCAGCTCCATCACAAAATGCACCAGAAAAATGTAAAGAAACCTGGCTCTTGTGATGCTTTTTCTTTCAACGGGAAGAATCCCGTAGAGCTTATGAAATCCGCTTTTGTCCGCAACTCCCTGTAACGGTATCACAAATGTCATGGCTGCAAAGCTGATATAGGAAGCAATGATCGGTGAAAACAGCATACTCAGTACACCGAACAGCAGAACTGCAAACAGCATTCCGCCTGTCGCCATAGGCTTGGCAGTGAGAAAGTCAAACCGCATGATGTTCAGAATGTCTTTCATGCTTATCCTCCTTTGCGATGTAGACCAGAATTTCGTCAATGCTTGCTTTTTCGTATTCCAGCGCATCCGGCAGACCGGCAAGGTCATCTGTACGAATGAGTGCGTCAAAACCGTTTCTGTAGGCGTGGAAGCCGATGAGCTTTTCTTTCAGCCCGGACGGGATATCCTCCTGTGCGCCCTTGATGACGGCATAATTGGCAGTCAGCTCGTCCTTTTCGCCCGTGAACCAGACCTTTCCGTTATGCAGGATCGTGACATAATCGGCAATACGCTCTACATCGGCGGTGATGTGTGTGGAGAACAGCACGCCTCTGTTCTCATCCTCGATGTACTCCGCCAGAATATCCAGCAGCTCGTCACGGGCAACGGGGTCAAGACCGCTTGTCGGCTCATCGAGAATGATAAGCTCCGCCTTGTGGGAAAGGGCAACGGCAACCATCAGCTTCATTTTCATGCCCTTTGAAAAATCACCGACTTTTCTGTTGTCAGGCAGGTCAAACGCCTTGATCCGGCGGAAAAACTCGTCGGTGTCCCAGTCCTTGTAGAAAGGCTTTAGCTGCTGCTCGATCTGCCTCACATTCAGATGCTCGGCGAGGTACAGGCTGTCGAACACAACCCCCAGACGCTCCTTGATCGCAATGGTATCGGTCACGCTGTCCAATCCGAATATGGTGATCTTGCCGCTGTCGCACCTTGCCATATTGAGGATAGAACGGATCGTGGTGGTCTTGCCCGAGCCGTTTTCGCCGACAAAGCCCATGATAAATCCCCGCGGCAGCGAAAAGGTGACGTGATCCAGTGCAAAATCATCGTATTTTTTGCAAAGTCCGCTGATCTCCAGAATGTTTTCCATATTAACCCTCCATAAATTTTCTAAGTGCAGCGATGATCTCCTCATCGCTTAGTCCTGCATTTCTGCCATTGGTGACTGCTTTTTCAATTCCGTCCTCCATTTCAAAGAGCATTCGTTCACGCAGAAGCTCATTCGTTCTTGGTGCAACAAAATAGCCCTTTCCTGCAACAGAAATGATAAAGCCCTCGTCCGCAAGGTCATTATATACCCTTGTTGTGGTGATGACGCTGATTTTCAGATCTCTGGCAAGTTGTCGGATGGACGGCAGCTGCTCGTCCTCCGTGACCGTACCATCTAAGATCTGCGCTTTCATTTGCTGCTCGATCTGTTCATAGATCGGCAGCTCTGACTTGTTTTTAATGACGATCTTCATGAAGCACTTCCTTGACATACTGTTTATGTTCTGATATATACAGTATAGCAGATATGACAGGAAATGTCAAGGGGGGGGGCAGGAAATTTTTTTATCAGTTGCTTTGTACTCATCATAAACATAGAAAGCCGCCCTGCTTATGAGGCGGCTTTCTATATACGCTCTTTCGTTCACAGCACAGAAGCACGGAAGATTTCAACTCCCTGAGCTTCCGCATATTTAACAGCATCCGGCAGATTGTCCTCTTTTCCGCAAATGACCAGCAAATCGCTTTTCTCTATCATCATCCGGTCAGCTTGACTGTAGCAGTCCGGATGATATTGTGTCCCTGCCAATATCACGGAATCAGCCCTTTCATGCACTCTGAACCAGCGATCACGGTGTTCCTCTGTCCATTGCACTGCCTGCTCCTCATAGGGTGTCACGATATAAAGCTGTATGTTATCACGGAGCTGCTTCAACGAACCGATAATCTCGGCTGCCCACAGCGGAATGCCATACTCGCAATTGCAATAAAAGCTGTCATACCCTTGCGAGCATAAGCCCCCGATCAGCATGTAAAGCTCAGCCTTTATCCTCAGATATAGCGGTTCGTATTCATTTTTGTTATCTGCCAGCAATTCCTCGCCTGTTGAAATGATGGTACATGTCATTTTGATCAAGTCCTTTCTTTCATCATATTTTTGTTCCATTCTCTATTATATCATATTTTCTGCATATACGCAATAGCGTACACGCAGAAACGTATAAAGTTGTATAATTATACAAATGATATAAGAGGTGAGGATATGTCCGCAGTGAAACACGCTGTTGTACAGCGATTCAAAAGTATCTGCCAAAAAAGAGAAATCGCAGCGAACGAGCTGGCGAATATTTCAGGCATTACACCGTCAACAGTATACAGCCTATTTGATGACAACCGAAAGAATGTTTCCATTACTACCATTAAAATACTTTGTGATGGTTTGGATATGTCACTTGGTGAGTTTTTCAACTCACCTGAGTTTGATAATCTGGAACAGGAAATAGAATAACCAAAAGAAAAAATGTCTTGAAACACCTCCGGGACGTTTTCAACAACTTTGACCTACCATAGTCACCAAGCTGTATGCTATCACGAAGCTGCTTCAATGAACCGATAATCTCGGCTGCCCACAGCGGAATGCCATATTCGCAATTGCAATAAAGGCTGTCATATCCCACACATTTTATCTCCAAATTTGTTATCATATACATACGATATATCGTAAATCATGAGGTAATTTGTAATGAATGCTAAAGAAGCAGTTGCCCAGAGAATCCTTGCGCTTTGCAAAGAACAGGATATTGCTGTCAATGCCCTTGCCAATCTGTCTGGTGTTTCTCCCTCCACAGTGTATAGTATGCTTAATTACAAAAGTCAAAATCCGGGTGTTGTTTCCTTGCAAAAACTTTGCGACGGTCTGAACATCAGCTTGAGGGAATTCTTTGACTCTGAGCTGTTTGATAATCTGGAACAGGAAATACAGTAATCAAAAGAAAAACGTTCCGGAGCATCTCCGGAACGTTTTCAACAGCTAGGATCTGCCATAGTAATCAAATAGCAGCCACCTCAGTATTTTGCACTTAAAAAAACAACAAAGTCCGAAAACAACATGTTTCCGGACTTTGTCATGGAGCTGATGACCGGATTCGAACCGGTGACCTACGCCTTACCAAGGCGTTGCGCTACCACCTGTGCCACATCAGCAACTGGTCGAGGTGACAGGATTCGAACCTGCGGCCCCTACGTCCCGAACGTAGTGCTCTACCAAACTGAGCCACACCTCGTCTCAACAAATAATATTATACCACACTTTCTTTCATTTGTAAAGGGGTAATTTGCATAAATTTCAAAAAACATTTTGTGCGTTTTCGTTGACTTTTTTTACAGAATATGCTATAATATAAATTATATACTATTTGGATAATAGACATGAGAGCACATCCAAATCCATAAAAGAAAGGACACGATGCACATGCCGCGTTATGATTATTCCGAGGCCAACTCCCCGGCGATCCAGGCGCTCGCCGATCTTTGCAAGACCGAATTCCCCATTGACCCCGAGCTTTACACCCAGTTTGACGTGAAACGCGGTCTGCGCGATCTCAACGGCAAGGGCGTTCTTGCCGGTCTGACACATATCGGCAATGTCTGTGCCTCCAAAATCGTGGACGGACAGAGCGTTCCCTGCGATGGCAAGCTCTACTACCGCGGTGTCGATGTCGAGGAGCTGGTCGGCGGCTTTGCTGCGGACGACCGCCCCGGCTTTGAGGAAACGACCTATCTGCTCCTGTTCGGCCGCCTGCCCGACAAGCAGCAGCTTGCGGATTTTTCTGCACTGCTTGCCCAGCTCCGCTTTCTGCCCAGCGTTTTCACCCGCGATGTCATCATGAAAGCTCCCAGCGACAACATGATGAACACCCTTGCCAAGTGCGTGCTGGCACTCTATTCCTACGATCAGGCTGCCAATGACATTTCCATTCCGAACGTGCTGCGCCAGTGCCTGTCGCTGATCGCACTGTTCCCCCTGATCTCGGTTTACGGCTATCAGGCATATCATTTCAAGGCTGGCGAGAGCCTCATCATTCACCAGCCCAATCCGGAGCTTTCCACGGCGGAGAATATTCTGTACATGCTGCGTCCGGACTCCAAATTTACGCCGCTTGAAGCAAAGCTGCTGGATCTGGCACTTGTGCTGCATGCAGAGCACGGCGGCGGCAACAACTCGACCTTTACCGTTCACGTGGTCTCCTCCTCCGGAACGGATACATATTCCGCCATCGCCGCGGCACTCGGTTCTCTCAAAGGACCCAAGCACGGCGGTGCGAACATCAAGGTCTGCCAGATGTTTGACGACCTCATGGAGCATGTCACCGACTGGGAGGACGAGGACGCACTGCGCGCCTATCTGCGCGGTCTGCTGCACAAGGAGGGCTTCGATCACTCCGGTCTGATCTACGGCATGGGACATGCAGTCTACTCCATTTCCGATCCGCGTGCGCGCGTCTTTAAGGGCTTTGTGCAGAAGCTGTCTGTCGAGAAGGGGCGCGAGAAGGAATATGCGCTCTATGACCGTGTGGAACGCCTTGCTGCCGAGGTCATCGCGCAGGAGCGCAAGATCTACAAGGGCGTTTGCGCCAACGTGGATTTCTATTCGGGCTTTGCGTACCGGATGCTGGATCTGCCCACAGAGCTGTACACGCCGATTTTTGCCATTGCGCGAATTTCGGGATGGTCGGCGCACCGCATTGAGGAGCTGATCAATTCCAACAAGATCATTCGTCCGGCTTACAAGGCGATTGACGATGCGAGAGCGTACACGCCGCTGGCGGCGCGGTGACCGCGCTGGCGAGTTTGCAAAGACGAAAAATCGGATTCTAGTGTCCGCAATGCCCTTTGCCTGACGGCAAGAGGGCAAAGCTGGGTGCAGTAAAAGCGGCGGTGCATAGCATCGCCGTTTTTATTTTAAGGAGCTGGCGGCGCAGCGCGGTCACCGCGCCTTGCATTTTTCAGGCGGATGTAGTATAATAGGATAGGAAATTTTGTAACAAGGAGGTCAGCTATGCCGTTTTCCAAGAAAACCGCAGATTTCCTCGAATGCGAACGCTGGTGGATCTTAGCGATCCTGATGTATGTCGGGGGATTCTTCGGCGGTTTCACCTACACCGTGCGCGGCGGCATCTTCTGCAATGCCCAGACCGCGAACTTTGTGCTCCTTGCCAAGTCTGTCGGCGATGCCGACTGGAACATGGTGCGCTATCTGATCCTTCCGATCACCGCGTATTTTCTAGGTGCGGCTGTCTCCGAGTGGGTCGCAGGCTCGATCAAACGCTTTGGACTGATCCGCTGGGACACGCTGCTGGTGTTCATCGAGATCGCCGTGGTCATTCTCCTCGGTCTGATCCCGGACAGCGCGCCCTTTCAGATCTCACAGATCACGGTCAATTTCATCTGCTCGATGCAGTACAACACCTTCCGACAGGCGGACGGTATCCCCATGGCGACCACGTTCTGCACCAATCACGTGCGGCAGGTCGGAGTGTTCTTCACCAAGGGCGTGCGGCACAGGGAGCTTTCCCATTTCAAGCGCATGTTCTTTCATGTGGGGATGGTCGCGCTGTTCACGCTGGGCGGCGTGACCTCCACGGTGACGTGCAAGGCATTCGGCGGACGCGGCGTGTGGTTTGCGGTGATTCCGCTGGGACTGGCACTGGCGGATCTGCTGTATGCCGATCTCAAAACCGAAAAAGGCGAGATGGATCGAAAGCCTCGCGGACATTAAATTACCCTCCCCTGCCGGAATGCATTTCCGACAGGGGAGGTTCTGTCATACTGCACAAAAAATGCAGGTGCAGGTCGGCGGCAGCCGACATTACAGAATGAAACAGATCAACCCACTGCACCCCTCGTTGATGATGCGTTCGAGGGTTTCCTGAAGTTTCATCCGCGCCTCAACGGGCATCTTGAACAGCTTGGAATGCAGCCCCTCATTCACCAGCTCGTGGAGCGACTTGCCAAAAATATTCGACTCCCAGATACGTGCCGGATCTTCCTCAAACCCCTGGAGCAGATACATTACCAGCTCCTCGCTCTGCTTTTCCGTGCCGACAATGGGACTGACGGTAGTGTTGATACCTGCCTTCATCATGTGGATGGAGGGCGCGGACGCTTTCAGGCGCACGCCGTACTTGCCGCCCTGCCGGATGATCTCCGGCTCTTCCAGCCGCAGCTCCTCCATGTCGGGCATCACGATGCCGTAGCCGGTCGCCTCCACCTCGCGCAACGCAGGCTCGATCCTCGCGTAGGCGCGTTTGATGCGGCACAGCTCCCGGAGAATTTCCAAAAGACTCCCCTCATCCCGGATGTCAAGCCCGGTCGATTCGCTGAGAATACCAAAATAGAGCGAACCATCAAGTGTCACCGTGATCGTGACCGTTCCCGAGCCAAGGTCAATGGCGGTGGATTCGGCGCGTGTGACGTATTCACAGTTGCAGATGGGTACGGCAAGCCCGGCGGCATCGCGGACGGTCACCAGATGCTCCGCCGCACAGCGGATGGCGGAGAACACCGCCTGCTTGACCGGATGCGTTTTTTCCAGCATCGAGATCCAGCCGGGCATTGCGAAATTGACCTCCCGGATGGGGAAGGCATACAGCAGCGCGGTGAGGATGTCGCGGATATCCCCTTCTTCGAGCTGGGTGCAGCTCACGGGAAGTACGGTCGTTCCGTAGGTCTCCTGCATCTCCATCGCCAATGTACGCGCGCTTTCCGCATCCGGATCAACACAGTTGAGCAGGACGACAAAGGGCTTTCCCAGCTCCTGCAATTCCCGGATCACGCGCTCCTCGCACTCGGCGTACTCCTCACGGGGAATGTCCGAAATGCTCCCGTCCGTTGTCACGACCAGACCAATGGTCGCATGCTCTGTGATGACCTTCTGCGTTCCGATCTCCGCCGCCATGTTGAAGGGAATTTCCTCATCAAACCACGGTGTCATGACCATGCGCGGCATTTCGTTCTCGATGTATCCGAGCGCAGAGGGAACGATATATCCCACACAGTCGATCATCCGTGCGCGGAACTGTGCGCCGTCGGCAAGCTGCACGGGGACAGCCTCCTCCGGAATGAACTTTGGCTCGGTGGTCATGATGGTCTTGCCTGCCGCCGACTGCGGCAGCTCATCCACGGCGCGTTCCTTCTTGTAGCCGCTTTCGATGTTGGGGATGACAAGCTGCTCCATGAATCGCTTGATGAGTGTGGACTTCCCCGTCCGCACAGGCCCGACAACACCGATATAAATATCACCGCCCGTTCGCAGGGCAATGTCGCTGTAGATATCTTGCATGATAGTCCTCCTTGTCTGTGGTGGGCGGTCAGGACTGAGTGCCCACGGAAATCAATTTTGTAAATTGAAATTGTGATTTTCACATATAAGCCGCGCTAGCTTTGCCCTCTTGCCGCAGGCAAAGGGCATTGCGGACGATAGAACCCGATCTATCCCTTATCGCCAACTCGCCAGCGCGGGCACCCGCGCCTCAGCCTACGATCGGAATGAGCAGCAGCCCCGAATCGGTCAGCACCTCCTGCGTCAGGTCGTTTTCCTCCATAATGGCATCCACACTGGTATGACAGCGCTTGGCAATGTCCCACACCGGCTCTCCTGCCTTGCCGTAATAGAGCTTGAGCGCAAAGCTGTGCGAATGCGTCTGCTCCTCCTGCACGTCAATATCGGCAAGGACGGCGGTTTTCTGGCAGTGCGTCACTGCGCCCTCCATGCGAAGCTCGGATTTGAGTGAGACCTCCGAGCCGCTTGTCAGGGTGTACGAGCAGTTCTCGGCATGGGCGGTGACCTGCAGGGAATCATCCGGGCACATGCCGCCGGGGGAAAAACGATGCTCAAACGGCTCTTCGCGTTCCAGCAGGCGCGGCATGCCGCCTGTCTCGCGGACAAGCACGCACCAGCGGAGCATTCCGGTCAGGAGGACTTCGCCGCCGGAAAGCTCGCTGGTCAGTCCCGGCACTTCGCACCACGCATCGTACACGCAGTCAAGCTCGCCGTCGGTACACGAGAGCCGGGCACTGCACACCTGCATCTCGGAGAACGGTACCGGCGCGCTCTCGGTCATCAGCTCGATGGTGCGGCAGGTGCAGGGGTGCTCGGTGGAGAACGCATCACAGACGAGCTGCTCGGTGGCGGTGCGGACTGCCCGGCACTGCACGCGCAGCTCCGCCTCACAGCGAAGACCGCGGACATCGCCGCCGCTGTCCGCGGAGGGTTTCAGGTCACAGCTCACGAGGGAGCAGGTCACGCGGCAGTCATCCTGCTCCTCCAGACCCTCCAGATCCAGAAGCTGGCTGAACGGCAGGGTAAAGGACAGCGGTTCAAGACTGCCGTCCCCGTCACGCTCGCAGGCATAGAGGAGGGACAGACGGAGATTGCCCTGTACACTGAGCTTTCCCGAAACCAGCTTGTGCGAAAGGTCGGAGGGCTTGGCGGCACAGCGGACGATATGCAGCAGGGGCGGCTGGGTGCTGCCAAGTTCAAGATCCTCGGTGAGGATGATGCTCTGTGCCGCAAAAAAGCGTTTTGCCGGGAACTGCACAGGAATTTTCCGAAGCTGCATCCCCTTGCCGAACACATCGGAAAGCACCTCGCGGTTGGATGCGGCGCACGTGCGGATGCGCACAGTGATTGCACCGCGCACATCGAGCCTGCGGCGGCTGACGGCGCGGCAGTTGACATAATCGACACCGGGCAGGATCTCGGCGGTGATATTCTCACCGGCAGGCAGGTCGGCGGTGCGCGAAAAGAGCAGCGTCTGCGTCACGCATTGCAGGACGTTCGAGTTTTCGCTGCAATAGAGGATGCGCACCTCGGCACGCAGCTCGTAGGACAGCCGGTCGCCGGAAACGTTCTCACTCAGAATGGTGGGTTTGACAAAGCATTTGACGAGCTTGCAGACATCGGGATAGTAATCAGGCAATACATAGTCCAGCTCGATGCCCTGCTCCTGTAGGATACTGCCCATCGGTTCAGCAGCAGTCACGGCTGTGCGGTTGGTTCTCAGTTCCATGTTCTGTACCTCCTTGGGGTTTTGGATGGTACAGTGTATGCAGGGGTGTCCGGAGATATTCTCTTGTATGGGACAAAGCTCCTTTCCATGAAAAAAAGCAGTTTTCAAAAGGGGCAGGGGGTGGGGCAGCGTTTGCGTGGAAATACCACAATTTTTGTTGACTTTTCACCCTGCCTGATGTATAATGTAAGAAAGGCAAATCAAAGATCAAGGAGGTAACCATATGAAAACGAAAATGCTATTTATGATCGTTTTGCTCGCCGCCTGTCTGACCGCCTGCGGCAGCATGACAACGGAGACAGATTCTCTGGACGGTGATGTTCCTGCAACCTCTGAAACCGTTTCTGAAACCACTGAGGATGAAGTAACTTGTCCTTTTGCAGATTACACTTCCAGTCCCGTCCGTGTCACGCTCCCTGCATATGCTCCTTATCTGCTGGAGGTGGATGAGCAGACTGCAAGCCAGTTACAGGATGCATTTGTCAATGCCTCGTGGGAATTGCTCCCGTCCGACACGCCATACCCTGACGGGGAATCGTACCTTGTGTTCGTTTACAACGACGGACAGCCGTTTAAACTGGTTTTCTACGCAGATCATACGGTTGACTATGAACATGGAGATACCACAGAACGCTATCAGGTCGATGATGCAAGTGTTCATCAAATGGTATACAATGCTGCCAGTCCTGCTGATCTTGGTGAACGGTTTGATACCCTGATCTGGTGCGCACCTGAGTTTCTGACAAACGAAAAGGTCTGGAATGCACATGACTATCAGCATATTGAGATCGAGCCGCAGAGTAAGCCTTCCTTCGGATTTTCATTTGAACTGCCTGACAGTCTGACCTATGAGATCGTGGAAACGGAGGACGAACCAACCAGTCACCTCACTGCCGAGATCAGACCGAAGGATTCCAATGCATCTATTATCACGATCGAATATACGGAGCAGTTTGGTGTGTGCGGTACTGGTCTTGAACGCAAGACCATTGACTTTAACGGTTATCCGGCAGCACAGGGATTCTATGATGGCAGTGAAATGTGGAGCTTCATTGCGCTTACTGAGGATTACGATGGCTGTGCTATCATAATGAATGACGCTGATTTGTTCACGCAATACGCTGATGAGATGGACATTATATTACAAACCTTGCATTTCAGGTCTTATGAATCCACCGAAACGGCAGAGGTTCAGGGTGAAAGAACGATCGAGGAACTGAAAGAGCTATATCCCGACTTCTTCAGCATTGACGGAACACCATTTAAGGGCATTGAGGTCTATGTCTGGCAAATGAGTGAAGATTCCTTTTCCTGCGGTTTGATGTTCGGTACGAATCGTAATAAAACGATTGAAGAAATATGTGCATTACAGGAAAAGTCGCTTTCTGTTGACGAGGTAAATGCGATCCTGGATGAGATCGGCGTTGAGAAAAGCCATGTGTTCGTATACCCTGTTATTCAGCCGGTTTCAAGCTATCATTATGAAATTGATGACGAATACAGGGAAACTGTATCAAAACTGTTTGCAGAAGAGTCGGACGCTGTGAGCTGATCGCATCCCCTGCGCGGCAGGTGGCTTATCGGACATCCTGCACAAAAAAACCGTTTTTCTTTTGTTCAAAGGGTAGAATCCGCCGCGGTATCCGCAATTTTTCTCTCCGCTATCGTTATACCTGATAGAAGCAAAAACGAGACTCACCTCTATTGCAAACCAGCCAATAGAGGTGAGTCTATTATCAAGTGAAGGAGTGATTACAATGAAAACGCAAAAAAACCGCAAACGACTTGCAGGCATTGCCGCCATACTCACAGTACCGCTGTGCCTGACGGGAGTGCAGAGCATGTCCGCGAGGGCGCTGCCGTCATACGATACCCTGATGTTCGATATGGAGGACGATTCCCCCATGAAGATCGGTGAATGCCGTGCTGTACGTGTATACGACCCCAACGGAACACAGGTGCGATTTGTCGATGTTCGGCAAATTTCGGACAACCTGACCTGCACCTGCACGCCGGGCGACAGCAGGATCTACCTCACTGCCACGAGTGCCGGCGAGGGCTTTGTGCGAGCCGCATCCGATCCGATCCCCCTGTGCAGTCAGACCCCGTTTGAACTGACGGGAAATCTTACGGTCACGGTCACAGACGAGCCGTTTGTTCCGGGGCAGATTTTGGGGGATGCCGATGGCAGCGGCGTTGTCGATGCCGTCGACAGTGCCGCACTGCTCTCGGATGCTGCACAATACGGTGCATCTAAGACGCATATCCTTCCGGAGGATGCGCTTACTATGTGCGATACCAACGGTGACGGCAGCGTAGATGCCACGGACGCTGCAAACATTCTGGATTACGCCGCAGCCGTCGGTGCGATGCGCACGACCTACACCTTTGATCGGTTTATGGAGGAGCGCGGCACGCATTTCTTTGGTGCGTATTACAGCCGTATTGCTGCCCCCGTGAGACTGTTCGGCGAAGCTCCCGTCGTATTTAACACCCGTAAGGAAATGCTTGCGTACTGCGGAGATCCGGATGATCCGGATGCGCCGATGCAAACCCATTATGGGGTTAATTCCAGTGAACTGCGCGTGATCCTTGCGCACTATACGGATGACTTTTTCGCAAATCGTTCCCTGATCCTGATCCCACAGGAGCTTGGCAGCGGCTCGGAATGGTTAGAGGTAAACGGCGTAACGGTGGATGATGAGAACCGCTATACTGTGAATATTTCACATTTCATGCCTATGATGGGCACTGATGATATGGCAGAATGGTATCTCTTTGTTGAGACGGACAAGGACGCAGCGGAGGCTTCGGCGATCGCGGCAAACATACAAACAATACATTTGACAGATGAGATAGAACCTCCTATATCCTGACGGCAAGCGCGCAAAATCTCTTTTTGGAGAAACTGCGTCAGCCCACAACAAAACGCCGCTGCATGCGCAGCGGCGTTTCTTTCTGCCATCTTTACTTGCTGGCTGCGAATGCCTGCCGGAGATCTTCGAGAATGTCCTCGACATGCTCCAGACCGACAGACAGTCGGATCATCCCGGCATCAATACCTGCTGCCACAAGCTGCTCATCGGTGAGCTGACGGTGCGTCATGCTTGCCGGATGCAGGACACAGGTGCGGATATCTGCCACATGCACCTCGCGGCTTGCCAGCTTCAGTGCATCCATGAAACGCGTTGCACGCTCTCTGCCGCCCTGGATGCAGAACGAAATGACACCGCTGCATCCGTCCGGCAGATACTTCTTGGCACGCTCATGGTACTTGTCTGCCGCAAGTCCCGGGTAGCTCACGGAAACCACATCCTCACATTCCGAGAGGAACTCCGCCACTGCCAGCGCATTTTTACAATAACGCTCCATGCGCACTGCCAGCGTCTCCAGACCCAGATTCAGCAGGAATGCGGAATTTGCCGCCGGATAGCAGCCAAAATCACGCATGAGCTGCATTCTCGCCTTGATGATGTACGCCATCTTTCCGAATTCCTTGGTATAAACCACGCCGTGGTAGCTTTCGTCCGGCTCGGTGAATTCCGGGAAATTTCCGTTCGTCCAGTCGAAATTGCCCGAATCGACAATGACGCCGCCGCCCTGCACCGCATGACCGTCCATGTACTTGGTGGTCGAATGCACCACGATGTCCGCGCCGAATTCAAACGGACGGCACAGGATCGGAGTCGGGAAGGTATTGTCCACGATCAGCGGAATGCCATGCTTGTGGGCAAATGCTGCAAATCGCTCGATATCAAACACGTTGAGTGCCGGATTTGCCAGCGTTTCGCCAAACACCAGACGTGTGTCCGGGCGGATGGCTGCCTCAAGGACTGCCTCGTCTGCCTCGGGATCGACAAAAATGCACTCGATGCCCAGTTTTTTCAGCGAAACCGCGAACAGATTCACCGTACCGCCGTAGAGTGAGCTGACTGCCAGAATGCTGTCCCCTGCCTTGCACAGGTTCAGCACTGACAGCAGCGATGCCGCCTGACCGGAGGTCGTACACATTGCGCCGACACCGCCCTCCAGTGCGGCAATTTTCTTCTCCACTGCATCCACGGTCGGATTGGCAAACCGCGAGTACATGCACTCGGTCGGCATGTCGAACAGATCCGCAATGTGCTGCGTGGAATCAAAGACATAGGTCGTACTCTGCACGATGGGAAGTGCGCCCGGATCGCCGTTGCCGCGCGTGTAGCCCTCGTGGAGACATTTGGTTTCCAGTTTCATAGGATACATCCTCTCTGTTGTTATAGATTGTATCTATATTATAGCATAGAAATTCCTTAAATGCAAGGCAGTTCCGGCGATTTTAAATCTATTGAGATGTATAGACTGTGCCTATAACAGGCGTACAAGTGCGAGCAGGAGCAGCATGACACCGCCGAGCCATTGGAGCTTTCGGGCGGCGCATCGCTTGCCGATGGCAGCACCTGTCAGGGTAAGGACGAATCCGAGCAGCAGGCTCAAGGCAAGGCACGGCAAGATCCAGATGCGCGGGATGCCTGCACCCAATCCGCTGGCGAGCGAATCCAGAGAAAGGGCAGCGGCAAAGGCGGCTGCCTCGGACAGACTCAGCGTTTTTGAGCCGTCCGCATCGGCAAGCGTCTCATCAAAGCAGATCTCGACCACAAGTCCGAGCGTTCGCCACCGGATGTGGGGCGGATGCGCCCGGAACAGGGCGGTCAGCCCCTCCTTCATCAACTGCACGCCGCCGATGACGGCGAGGACTGCCGCGCCGCCAAACTGGCAGACCGTTTCCGGCAAAATTTGCTCAAGCAGCTGCGCACACAGCAGCGACACCCCCAGAAACACGCTGCCGATCACGCTGATGAGGGCGGCACAGCGTTTGGGGATGGCAATGCCGCTCATACTGCATCCCATCGCTGCAAAACATGTATCCATACACACTGCTGCTGCCAGCAGGACAGCTCTCAGCATGGTATCACCTCCGCTGTTTCAGAATATGCAGCAGAGGTTCTCTGCGTTACAGCCAGACTGACAGAGTATGGAGCAGACAGCATACAGCAAGACCGGCAGCTGTGGGGAGAATCATCGAAAGTGCTGTCCATTTCAGGCTTTTTGTCTCTTTCCAGATGGTCAGAACGGTGGTAGAGCAGGGGAAATGCAGCAGAGAGAATGTCATGACGCACACCGCGGTCATTGCCGTCCAGCCATTGGCAATGAACACCTCGCGGATGGCATCGAGGTCATTCAGCTCTGTCAGCGAGCCTTGCGCGAGATAGCCCATGAGAATGATGGGAATGACGATCTCGTTTGCCGGAAATCCCAGCAGAAATGCCAGCAGGATCATGCCGTCCATGCCAAAGGGTGCGGCGATCGGTTCAAGGGCATCCCGACAGACGGCCAGGAGACTGCCGCTGCCCACCTGAACATTTGCCATGAGCCAGATGACAAGCCCTGCCGGTGCAGCAACAGCGCAGGCGCGTCCCAGGACGAACACCGTGCGGTCAAGCAGGGAGCGCACGAGGGTCTTGCCAAGCTGGGGCATCCGGTAGGGCGGCAGCTCGAGCGTGAAGCTGCTCGGTTTGCCGTGCAGTACGGTGCGCGAGAGGAGTTTTGACATCAGGAAGGTCACGCCCACACCGCACACGATGACAAGCGCGAGGACACCTGCCTGTGCTGCGGTGGCAAGCGGTGAGCTGCCGGTGATAAGGAACATCGCCGTGAGGGAGATCAGCAGCGGAAAACGCCCGTTACAGGGCATGAACACATTGGTCAGAATGGCGATCAGACGCTCCCGGGGACTGTCGATGATCCGGCATCCGGTCACGCCGCAGGCGTTGCAGCCAAGTCCCATGCACATAGTAAGTGCCTGTTTTCCGCAAGCCCCGGAGCATCGCAGCGGTCTGTCGAGCAAAAAAGCTGCCCGGGGCAGGTATCCGGCATCCTCCAACAACGTGAACAGCGGAAAGAAGATCGCCATCGGCGGCAGCATGACCGAGATGACCCACGCCAATGTCCGGTACACGCCGTCGATCAGGAGTTCCTCCAGCCACAGGGGTGCATGCATCGCACTGATCCCCTGCCGGAGCAGCTCACCAAACGAGAACAGTCCCTTGGCAAGCAGCTCTGACGGCACATTTGCGCCTGCCATCGTCAGCCACAGGATTAGTCCTAACAATCCGAGCATGACCGGAATACCCGGCTTTCCCAGAAGAATCCGGTCAATTCTGCGGTCACGTGCATCGCTCTCACGCGGCAGGACAACGCATTTTGCCGCGATGCGCTGGGCGGTGCGTATCACGGAGGAGATCACGCTGTCCCGGATACGCTCC
Organism: uncultured Ruminococcus sp.; assembly: GCA_964552525.1. Taxonomy (GTDB): domain Bacteria; phylum Bacillota; class Clostridia; order Oscillospirales; family Ruminococcaceae; genus UBA3855. The sequence continues at coordinate 29,742 of CAZKHW010000003.1, forward strand.
GGTGTCCAGTCCTGCTGGTTCAGATGCTCGCACAGCTCCGCCAGGTGCATTTCCACGTGCGGCGGCATCTCCTGAATGGCAAGGTGATCCCTAACCTCGCTGTCCTGCTCCAGCAGCCGCAGTGCTGCCCAGCGCGGCGGCATTCCGATCTCCTGCGCATCCAGAAGATCCGTCAGCACCTGCAAACGCGATTCCAGCTCGTCACAATAGTTCACGGGACGTCCGGCGCATCGCTCCTCGTCAAGGAGCATTTCCAAGGATTCCAGCAATTCGGGCAAGCCCTCGCTGTTTCGTGCACTCATCCCCACGACCGGAATGCCGAGAATTTCCGAAAGCCGCGGCAGATCCACCCGAATCCGTTTTTTCTCCGCCTCGTCCATCAGATTCACACACAACAGCACGCGCGGACACAGCTCGATCACCTGGAGTGCGAGGTTTAGATTTCGCTCCAGACAGCACGCATCACACACAACAATGGCTGCATCGGGCTTAGCAAAGCACAGGTGATCCCGGGCTGCCCGTTCCTCCGCCGAGCTTGGACGCAGAGAGTATGTTCCGGGCAGGTCGGTCAGCTCAAAACGTTTCCCGTGAAACATAAACGTCCCCTGCGCTCCCTCCACGGTCTTTCCTGCCCAATTTCCCGTGTGCTGGTGCATTCCGGTCAGCGCATTGAATACGGTCGATTTTCCGACATTCGGGTTTCCTGCCAGAGCGATGTGATACATTTGTTCCTCCATAAGCCGCCTCCTTATGATTGCTATGTGAGTGTATGCGGCGCGGTTTGTCCGATATGCAGCGCGGGCGCGGAGTCCGCGTTGACTAGTTGGCAGTAAGGAATGATTGGATTCTGGTGTCTGCAATACCCTTGTCTGCGGCAAAAGGACAAAGCTAGCTTGTGCATAGCTAGCGGTTTCCAAAGGCGACAGCCTTGGGCGGTGGCGGTGCGCAGCACCGCCACTC
>CAZKHW010000004.1:0-29829 GCA_964552525.1 uncultured Ruminococcus sp.
CAGATTATGTAGATCTGCACGGTAGATCAGGTCATGTTCCTCAAGCGCCGGAATGAAGTCAGACGGAAACTGCATCACGAATTCAGAATGATTCCACCGCAGCAGTGCCTCCGCACCGATCATGCATCCGGTGGCGTGGTTCATCTTGGGCTGATAGCATACAAAAATGTGATGTTCACGCAGGGCCTCACCAAATGTGTCAAGCAACTCCTGAGTGGTCATTCGTTTTGGCATGGGAATCCCTACGTAACATTATATTTATACTATTATATCAATAAAGCGCGTTTGCTGTCAACGCATTTGCAGAATCATGTCGGAATTTTCAAATTTCATATAGAATTTTTGTGATTGTTGTACAATATTATCCATGCGTTTTTTATGTCCGGATGCGTTCCAGAATCTCGGCAAACCGCTGATGATTGACAGCCACGCCGTCATCAAGGTCAATGACAGGACAGGATGCGGCGATGTGGGCGAGTTTCTGCGCATAGGCAGCCATTTCGGTGATGTCCGCTGTCAGGGCGGCGTGTGTTTTGCGAAGGTGCTTGCGTTCGGCAGGTGCTGCCGTTTGCAGGTGCGCTGTGACGTTTGCAAGCTCTGCGCGAGCCTGTAAAAGCTCCGGGTGCAGATGGGCATGCAGGACGTGAGACACCGTATCCGCATCCCAGCGGTGCATGGAGACGAGTGCTCGGAACGCATGCCGCCGTCCCGAGCTGAACATCCAGTAAATGGGACGCTTGTGATACATCCGGCAGTGGTCGGGATAAAATCCGCTGGTGAGGTAGCGGCGGATGACCTGGCGCGGATTACCGGATGTTCCGAGAGCATCGGCAAGAAATTGTAGATTCTCCTCGAGCGTATCTGCGCCGTATGTCTCCTGTACAAACGCGGTAATATGCTCCCATAGGGGATGTGTTCCGGAGAGGGAGATCACCGCCGGGGTATCTGTCTGGCGCGCTCCGAACCGCCCGAATGCACATCCGACTGCATAGCTCACAAGACTTTTGACATCACGCCGCAGATCGGCACGGCGCACGGTCACGTCCTTGTCCGCGGCAGGGGGGAGCTGCACCTGTGAAAGTCCGTAGAGGGTGCGGAAGATGTCATCAAGCGTCTGTTCATTAGCTTTGAGCGTCTCAAAGCGCGTCTGGCATTCGTGCTCCCAAGCTGAAAACGCCTCGGCAATACATCTGACAGGACGTACCAGCGGATGTCTCCGGAAGTCCCAGCTCGTCTCCAGCGTGTCCCAATCCTTACGGCATATTGCGATGTTTTCTTGCACAAGGGGAACGATGCGCGGATCGTGCGGCTCGATGTAGGGCAGTGCCTTGATATCTGCCGCCTGAATGTTCATGGTGGGGTTGATGACCCGGAGAAAATACCGTGCCGTGCTGCTGCACAGAAATGCCAGCATGCTGTCGGCGTGTCCGGGGTCTGTAAACAGCGAGGAGCCTGCCACATCGAACAGAAAGCCTGCCGGACATGCGCGAAAACCCGGGAGATTCGCAATAAACGTCCATGTGATCGAGGGGCGGAAGTAGTACTCCTGGTTCTTGATGCGACCTCCGGAATGCTCCTTGTTGAGAGCTGCATGGAATTTGCGCAGCTCCTGTCCGTCATTCTCGAAATTTACCACATATTCGTGATTTCCATACCATTTCCGGTAGCCGCCGCCCTTGTTGTAGGGAAACCACTTTTTGCGGCTTGCCTGCGCCTCCTCCCGGCTGTGGGCATCAAAGCAGATGGCATCGCGCCGAACCTCGAACCATCGCCGGATGAACCGCGAATTTTGGGAGGTCGTCATGCCCTGCCGCGGCTCGGCAAGCTCCCCCAGACGCGGATGAGAGAACGCCCTGACAGCCTCGTCCGGAAGCCAGTAGGCGATGAGCCTGCCGGGGAGCTTAGAGAATTCGCGCTTGTCGGCGGTGTAAAGGTTCGTCCGTGCCAGAAAGGCAAGCCGTTTGTCCTCGGGGGTTTTGGCATCACACAGATCAAGGTATGTTCCCTCAAAGCCCGGAATTTCGGATTTTCTTATGACAAATGCCGCTGTCTGCACGATCGTCCCGACCTCGCGTGCCGAAAAGGCGTTCTGTCCTAGGTGCAAAAGGCTCACGATATCGTCCCTGAGGAGCTGACCGCGCAGCTTTGTAAAACTGGTGAGGAACATCCAGGTATGCTGGGTGATCATTGCATACGCGCCGCCGGTGCGCGTGAGCTGCCCGCATCGCTCCATAAAGCAGGCGAACAGATCACTGCGTCCGAGCGGAAAATGCGCTTTCACATAGTCCGAGAGGATGCTGTTCATTCTGGCACTGCCAAGGTACGGGGGATTGGTGATGACGGCATCGTAGGTCTGTGAGAGGAGCTGTCCGATGCGCAGAAGCTGCCCGAGTGCCGCTGCAAGGGGACTGTCTGTCCTGGCGAGCGCGTCGATTTCTCCGGAAATGCCGTCAGGGACGGTGATTTCCAGCAGCGACCCGAGGGTATCGGCATACCGGAACTGCCGGGCAAATCTGGCGAGCGTCCGGGGCAGGGAAGCGGTCTGCTCCTCTGACAGCGGCAGGCAGACAAACAGTGACGGGCGAATGCCGCTTGCGAGGATCTCCGGGTCATATGCATAGGCTTTCATCAGGAGGGCGAACATTGCCAGCTCATGTGCTTTGGGGTCAATATCCAGACCAAAGAGATTTCTTTGCAGGATGGAGCGCGCTGCCTCACGGTCACTCCAGCCGTGTGCGCGGTAGATCTGCATGAGGACATCGAACGCGTATACCAGGATATTGCCGCATCCCATGCACGGATCAATGACGCGGATGTTTTCCGGACACGGTTCCGGGAAAGGCGCGGATTCTGCATCTATATAATATGTAAGACCGGGCTGTATCCTGCTGCAAAGCCGTCCCAGCGCATTGTCCGTGAGGTATCGCACGATCCAGTCGGGCGTGAAAAGCTGTGTTGCCGCCGGGAGCGTTTCGGCACTGACCTTGCAGCCCCGGTTCAGTGCCGCAAAGACCCTGTCTTTGGCATCGGCGTGATAGAACTGGTGCATCCACCCGATGAGCTGCACCTGCCGCCAGTCCTCGACGGGGATATCCCGGAGGAGGTGCATAAGTGCACTGTCGGGGGAGAGCAGCGCATCCGGGCGCAGCAAAAGCGCCTCCCCGGAGAGCCTGCCGAAGGTATCAGCGGAGATACCGGGGGCATTCACTTCCAGAAAATGTGTCTCAATGATGCGCACAAACCACGCATAGGCGTGGGCAGAGATGTCCTCCTCCGGCGAGCCGAGGGCGGCGGCGCGTTCTGTCAGGGTTTCGGTGAGCATACGCCTTGCGGCGGCAGCAAAGGCTCTGATGGCTGATTTGTTCATATCATGTCCTCAAATGTTTCCAAGATAGTTCTATTATAGCACAAATTCGCAGTCAATGCAATGGATTGATGGGGAAAACCACAAAAATCAATTTTGTTGCATTTTATTGTGAATTTCATACAAGAGCCGCCCCACCCCCTGCCCCCTCCCCAGAGGGGAGGAGGTGAGAGTGGCGGTGCTGCCCACCGCCGCCGCCCAAGGCTGACACCTTTGGAAACTGCTTTTTGGTAAATTGATTTCCGTGGGGAAAAGACATGTCCTGTCAGAAGCTTGTGCCAAAATCGGTTACCCCCAGGGCTTGTTTAAAAAATGCGTTCCCGGAAATTTTCCACAAGTCTTATCTGCGAAGTTAGGGGAATAATGCCGGATCATATACTTTTTAAACATTTTGAACACCACTAGATATTGTGGTTAAAAACGTTTGTTTGAAAAATTCGTCAGAATTGCCAACGAGTCGCACAAGTGGCTGTTTTTCGCTAAAACGGCACAAAATTAAGCGCAATTAACAAAAGACAAGGTGCTTAATTGTGCAAAACATCCATTGACTTTCCGTTCTGATTCCTGTATACTAATATATGAATGTTTCACATTGTATACCATATATTGTATAAAGCACGGAGGGATCAACATGCTGATGTATATTACCAAGCGCGACGGCAGAAAGGTGCCGTTCAACGTGGAAAAGATCATTAACGCGATCTTTAAAGCAGCAAAGGCGGTCGGCGGTACGGATTATGATGAGGCTGCCAGGATCGCCGAGGAGGTTTGCCGCCTGACTGAGCAGCAGTATGGCGATTCCCCCACAGTCGAGCAGGTGCAGGATCTGGTCGAAAAGGTGCTGATCGAGAACGGACATGCCCAGACTGCCAAGGCATATATCGTGTACCGCTATGAGCGTACCCGTTCCCGCGAAATGAAAACCAACCTCATGGGGGTGCTCAGCGAGCTGACCTTCCATTCGGCAAAAGACAGCGACATCAAGCGCGAGAACGCCAACATTGACGGCGATACTGCGATGGGCACTATGCTCAAGTACGGCAGCGTTTCCGCAAAGGAGTTTTACGAGCTGTACGTCCTCAAAAACGAGCATGCCGCTGCCCATAAGAACGGTGATATCCACATCCATGATCTGGACTTTCTGACGCTGACCACGACCTGCTGCCAGATCGATCTCATCAAGCTATTCCGCGGCGGTTTTTCGACCGGACACGGATTCCTGCGTGAGCCGAATGACATTGCCAGCTATTCTGCTCTTGCGTGCATTGCGATCCAGTCGAACCAGAACGACCAGCATGGCGGTCAGAGCGTTCCGAACTTTGACTACGCGATGGCGGATGGTGTCAGAAAAACTTATGTGTCGCGTTATCGGCAGAATCTTTCCCGTGCGTTGGAGCTGCTCGGCGGCTTTGAGGATGCCGATGCACGCGCAGCAGCGATCATCGATCCGATCGTTGCACAGGGTACTGAGCCGATCCTTTCCAATGACAATGGTGTTGAGGAAAAAGTTCGCGCCGAGCTGACGGCACTGCTCCCCGAGGACAAGGTACAGTCGATCCTCGCATTTGCCGCAAATCGTGCTTATAAAGAAACGAACCGTGCGACCTACCAGGCGATGGAGGCGCTGGTTCATAACCTCAACACGATGAACAGCCGCGCCGGCGCACAGACTCCGTTCTCCTCGATCAACTACGGCACAGATGTTTCTCCCGAGGGCAGAATGGTCATTGAGAACATTCTGCTTGCCAATGAGGCAGGTCTGGGCAATGGTGAAACGCCGATCTTCCCGATTCATATCTTCAAAATCAAGGAGGGCATCAATTATAACCCGGAGGATCCGAACTACGACCTGTTCAAGCTGGCATGCCGCGTATCTGCCAAGCGTCTGTTCCCGAACTTCTCGTTCATTGATGCGCCCTATAATCTGAAGTACTACAAGCCTGGTGACTACCGCACGGAGATCTCCTATATGGGATGCCGTACCCGTGTCATTGGCAATGTCTATGACCCGAGCCGCGAGATCGTAACAGGACGCGGCAACCTGAGCTTCACCTCGATCAATCTGCCGCGTCTTGCGATCAAGGCAGAGCAGGATCTTGATAAATTTTACGACAGTCTGGATGCCATGATGCAGCTAGCCATCGACCAGCTTTATGACCGTTTCCGCATCCAGTGCTCCAAGAAGGTACGCAATTTCCCGTTCCTGATGGGACAGGGCATCTGGATCGACTCCGAGCATCTCGGACCGGATGAAAGCATTGCCGAGGTGCTCAAGCACGGTACGCTGTCCGTTGGCTTTATCGGACTTGCAGAGACGCTCAAGTCTCTGATCGGTGAGCATCACGGAGAATCCGACCGGGCGCGTGCGCTGGGTATCCAGATCATCTCGCGCATGAGAGCGCGTCTGGATGCAGAGTCCAAGAAAACAGGTCTGAATTTCTCGCTGCTGGCAACGCCGGCAGAGGGTCTGTCGGGACGCTTTGTCCGCATGGATGCCAAGGAATTCGGCGTGATCCCGGGCGTAACGGATCGTGCCTACTATACCAATTCTTTCCACGTACCGGTGTACTATCCGATCAGCGCGTTCAATAAGATCCGCATTGAAGCACCCTACCACGAGCTGACGAATGCAGGTCATATCAGCTATGTTGAGCTGGACGGTGATCCTCTGCAGAACCTTGAGGCGTTCGAGAAGATCATCCGCTGCATGAAGGAATCCGGCATTGGCTACGGTTCAATCAACCACCCGGTTGACCGCGACCCGGTTTGCGGCTATACCGGAATTATCGGCGACAAATGCCCGCTGTGCGGCAGACCGGAGCGCGATCACAACCGCGTTGGATTTGAGCGCATCCGCCGTATTACGGGCTATCTGGTCGGTACGCTCGACCGGTTTAATGATGCCAAGCGCAGTGAGGTCGAGGATCGTGTCAAGCATGGTGAATGTTCCTGTACACAGGGACGTTGAGCCTGCCCGTTGACAGCGCACGGCACAGGCGATTCATATCAGAAGGATGAGGTGTAACATGCTCGATCTGTTCGGAACTGTGAATGATTCCATTGTAGATGGTCCTGGGCTGCGGTTTGCAGTCTTTGTGCAGGGCTGTCCGCACCATTGTCCCGGCTGTCACAATCCGGACAGCCACGCCTTTGGCACGGGAACGCCTATGGCAAATGATGAGCTGCTTGCGCGAATTCGGAGCAATCCGCTGCTGGACGGTGTGACGTTCAGCGGCGGAGAGCCGTTCTGTCAGGCGCAGGATCTGGCGGTTCTTGGCAAAGAGATCAAGGATCTGGGGCTGAATCTGCTGTGCTACACGGGCTTTACGTTTGAGTATCTCTGCGAACACCGCGAGGAAAACGGCTATGGCGATTTGTTGGCTGTCCTTGACTGGCTGATCGACGGACGCTTTGTAGAGGAGCAGCGCAGTCTGGAGCTGCGGTTTCGCGGCAGTGCGAACCAGCGCATTCTTGAAGTACAGAAAAGTCTTGCCGAGGGGCGTGCGGTTGAGACGACGCTATGAATTATACGTACATCGTGGAGTGTGCGGACGGTACGCTCTACACCGGTTGGACGAATGACCTTGAAAAGCGTCTGGCATCCCACAATTCCGGACGAGGTGCGAAATACACTGCAACACGCTGCCCTGTACGATTGGTCTACGCCGAGGAGCACGAGGACAAGCGTGATGCCCAGCGGCGTGAGTACCGCATCAAGCAGTTCACACGTGGGCAGAAGTTGGCACTGATTGCGTCTGATGACAATATCTTATACGAATCTTAATTAAGGATTCCCGGTGCAGTTTTCGTTCGATACCCATAAAGAAGTGTAAGCCACGAAGCAATTATGAATGACTGCTTCGTGGCTTATTGTTACTGTTCGATCACTCGCATAAATCAGTATTGGCGCGGCAGCTCACGCTGGTGAGTTGGAGATGACGACAAATTGGATCCTGATTTCCTCAATGCCCTTGCCTAGCGGCAAGAGGGCAAAGCTGGTGCTGTGATAAATCAGAATTTAACGGAGGTATGAAAATGATTGGTGATATTGTTACTGTTACTGTTGATAGACCTCTTGGGAGTTACCACCCAGAGTACAAAGATTTGTATTATCCAATCAACTATGGATATATTGAGGGAATGATTGCACCCGATGGTGAAGAACAAGATGCATACATTTTAGGTGTAAATAAACCTGTTGAAAAATTTACAGGTAAAATAATTGCAATCGTTCACAGATTGGATGATGTGGAGGAAAAATGGGTAGTTTGTCCCACAAATATGTCATTTAATAAAATAGAAATAATGGAGCAAATCAAATTTCAGGAGCAATACTATCAATCGGAAATTATGATATAAATTATAATCTATGCGAATGAATATACAATTAACATAAGCCCGAAAGCAGTTGAAACACTACTTTCGGGCATTACTTCTATATGCGTATCGCTCTTACAAGGGAGTGGAGTGGAAAACGCAGTGTCACGATTTCACAGGCAGCGTCAGCAGCTTGACAACGCGCTTGAGAATGTTGAGCGAATCCGTGGTATCCGTCTCACCGCTGATATCCACGTCCGCATTGCGCAATCCCTGCGCGGTAACCTCGCCCGAGCCGAGCAGATACCTGTTAAGCATGATGACATCGAGGATATCGACCTCCTTGTCACAATTGACATCGCCGTACAGGGTCGTATCCGCACCGTCCGGTTCAGGTGCGCCGTCAGGCGCGATGCCCCAGACCTGCTTGCCCTCGGTGTACATGGTCAGACCGTTGGTCAGCTCAGGGGCAACGTTCAGCTCCTTGCCGATCTCCTCTGCCGTGCGGATGGTGGTGCGGCTGTAGTCGTTGGTCGGATCCCAGACCTGGCGGAAATCCTCGGTCAGCCCCGGATTGACCAGCGCGAACTGGAACTGCTCCGTGCCGTAGAATTTGTAATCCGGCCAGTGCAGGTTGATGTAGCAGTCACCCTCATCGGTGTACTGCACCAGCTCCCATGTCACGTGGTACTCGTCATTGGTAGCGGACTTAACAGAATCATAATCCGCACGCATTTCCAGATCATCGAGCGTCAGTCCCTCAGCGATCAGCTCGGAGATGCTGAAATAGTAGCGAACGTCGATCGTCCCCAGATAGCGCGGCGGCAGGAAGGTATGGTTGTCGATCTCGATCAGCACCTGCGTGGAACGATTGTCCTCCTGACCGACAGCGGCTTTGAGGGTGAATTCCTGGATCTCTCCCTTCATGCTTTCCTCCGTAGGGGGGAGATTCGCCTCGGGCTTGTGTCCAGCCTCCTTGCCGTAGTAGTGGTACAGTCCTGCGCAGGCGCCGACAAATCCGGCATTGTAATCGACCGCGACCTCGTTGTAGATGTAGTCCTTGGTCTCGTCGCGATGCCAGTCAGCCGCATCAGGACCGCCGACCAGCGCACCCCACAGAACGTGTACCTGATCCGCCGGATCGTCCATGTTCAGCGTGGTCGATCCGTGGGAGGCACGGTGGTGCGGATGCGATGCGCCGTTTTCGAGGTCATAGCCGACAATGTAGGAGCGTCCCATCGGGTTGTTGCCCATGATGTATTCCATCTGTCCCTTCGACCACTCGACAAAGGTCATGTCGCCAGTCTCCTTGGCATAGACCATCGCTTCAAGCTGTGCAGCGGTATCGTACCGCGCCGAGCCGTAGTCGTTGAGCATGGCAAAGCCTGCCGGAGTTTTGCGCAGCCATGCGCCGTCCGTTTCGGGAAGTGCGGCGATCTCCTCGGCGGTAATGGAGGTGTTCCAGAGCTGATCGTCAGGACCGAAATACTTGTGCGCAGTGACAGCCGCCGGAAGTCCTGTGGCATTGGCAGCGTCTCCGGGGGTCATGCCCGACCAGAATTCGAGATTCCAGCGGAAAATGTACCAGTCGCGCGAGCAGTTGGTAATCGGTGCGAGCTTGGCGAATACGCCGCCCCACACGGTATCCCAGCAGTGAACCCAGATGTTCTGCCAGCAGTTTCCGGTATCCTTGATGATGCGCTTGATGTAGCCGGTGTAGGGGTGAGCACCCATATCGCCGGTGATATTTTCATTGACATGGATAATGTGGTCGATATAATCCCAGTCCTCGGTGCATTCGTAGAGCCAGACAGCCGCCCATGCCAGCTCGTCATAGTCGTAGCTGGAGGTGTAGAAGCCGCCGTCATAGCCCAGCGAGGTCACAACCATAGAGGAATTCTCCGCGCCCTGGTTGATGGCATCGGGATCGTCCGGATCATAGCCGGCATCCGCATCGGTCATTCCAGCTTGGTTGCCGTCCGCATTGGTCTGTCCCTCCTCGGCGTGGGTCTCACGTGCGAATTTGTAGAGAGCCTTGGCAGCTTTGAGGGATTCCGCGGCATACGCAGTGTCAGTTTCCTTGAAGTTCAGGTAGTTGACGGCAAGAGATGCCGCCACGCCTGCGCACATATCCGAGGCAGGTGTCTCTCGTGTGGCAAAGTACGCCGGACGGTTGAAGTCGAGCAGCCATGTTCCCTGAAGCTCCGGGGTGAGCCAGTAGTTGTGGTCAATGTTGCCCTCGCCGACCTGGTAGCAGAATGCCAGCACATCCTCGCCGTTTTCATCGTAGTACAGGCATTTGAGGTAGTAGTCATTGAACCAGCGCAGGATATCCTCGGTATGCGCTGCCTGTCCGGCATCTTCGTAGGCATCGCGGAACTCGTAGTATCCCCAGCCGAGGGTCGATGCGGCATACGAGCCGGGAAGGCAGAACTGCACGCAGTCTCCGGCATCGTGCATGCCGCCGGCGACGTCGATCGTACCATCACCGTCAGGATCGAGGATCGCGCGATGCTCGTCAATGAATTCCTGAGTGAGGTTCGTGCCTGCCATTTCCTCGGTCATGGGAATGAGGGGAACGTGCGCATCCTCGGTGTGGCAGTCGCCTCGCCATTCCAGATTGCCGCCGGTGATGCCGTCACCGCACTTGTTGGCATCGTAGAAATAGAGTGAGAGCTGCAGTGCCTTGGCGAAATTGACATCCACCGGCTTGATCGAATCCGGATCAGGAAAGATCTTATCCGCCTCGTCAATGGGGTCAAGCTCCTCGCCGGCTGCTGCTGCACCGGGCAGCAGGCTTGTCACGGTCATGAGAACTGCCGCACCGGACAGGAGTGCCAGCAGCCGTTTGACAAAATGTTTTTTCATAGCATACCCTTCTTTCTTAATGGAGCATCATTATAGTTTTATTATAACACATACTTCACGATTTCGCAATAGACTTTCGCTATTTTCGTGAATCCGGTCGAATTTCCTTGACATTTTCCACAAAGTCAGGTATAATAAATGTATCCATATGTAACATGATACACCAGAAAGGGGGATCACCTGATGCTTCGCTTGCTTCTAGGGGGATGCGGTACGGGAAAATCCGAGCGTCTGATCGAGATCCTGCAGGAGACCATCGCCGCCGGGAAAAAGCCTGCCGTCCTCGTACCCGACCAGTTCAGCTTTGAAAGCGAAAAAAAGCTATGCAAGGCACTTGGTACACAGCGCTTCAACCAGGTGGAGACTTACAGCTTTATGACGCTGTCACGCGAAATACTCATCCGGGCAGGATCTTCCCATGCCGGGAGCTACGCCTCGGAGCAGGAAAAGCTGATCTACCTGAGCCTTGCCGCACAGCAGTGCGAGGAGCAAAAATGCCTTGAAAGCCTGAGCAGGCGTGTCGGCTCGTCCGATTTTATCCTGGAGCTTGCAAAGCTCGTCACCAAGCTGCGCAAGGCAGGCGTGACCGCCGAGCAGCTCCTCGCCGCAGTTCCGTCCCTCCCCGACCGGCTGGCACGAAAAACACAGGATATCGGGCAGATCCTTCTTGCCTACGACCGCATCCTCAAGGAGCATGGACGCAATGACAGCCTGGTCAATCTCACGGCGGCTGCCGAGCTTGCAGGGGAGAGCGATTTCTTTCACGAACGATGCTTTCTGATCGATGAATTTGATTCGTTCACAGGCGATCAGTACCAGATGCTCGCGGTCATGCTGGATAGCTGTCCCGAGATGACGGTTGCCATCCGCTGTGATGACCCCACCGCGCTCCCCACCGGCATCTTTGTCGGCGGAAACCAGACCTTTTATCGCCTGTCCGATATGGCAAAGGATCTGTCTATCGACATTGAGCGTGAGTACCTGGGGACTTACCATCGCTCAACGCATGCTGATCTTGCGCTGGCTGCCGGACAGATCCTGCGCAGGCACACGGCTTCTGCCCCCTATTCCGGACATATCCGCATTGCCAGTGCCGCCGACCCCCAGACGGAGGTGGAGTACATCTGCGCCCGGATCTGTGAGCTTCTGTCCAAAGATACGGAGCTGCACTGCCGCGATATCGCCATTGCTGTCAAGCAGCCCGAGGTCTATCTGCCCATCCTAAAACGCGCCATGGTGCGCTATGGTCTGCCGTTTGACACCTCCGAGGCGAGGAGTGTCCTGTATTCCGACCTGATGCGCTGCACCCTCACGCTGTTCGAGATCCTCACCACCGAGCGATGGAACACGGACACGCTCCTGCGCTATGCCAAGTCACCGTTCTCCGGTCATGCGGCGAATGCGGTCGCGATGCTTGAGCATTTCTGCTTTACGTGGAGCATCGACCGTGATGATTGGGAAACGCCGTTCTGGTCTGAGGAGGAAGGCAGCATCGACCTTGCAGGCGGATTTGGAGGAAAATTCCTTGAAACTCTGCGTGAAAAGCTCATCGGGGAGCTGTCTGCACTGCGCCGTGCCTGCCGGGGAAAATCTGTGCGCACGGTCTGCGGTGCGCTCTACGATCATCTGGTCAGGAAGAAAAAATCCCATGAAAAGGTTCTTTCTGCCATGACTCCCACCCAGCAGAGCGAATTTATCATGATCTGGAATCTGCTGTGCGATATGTTCGACACCCTTGTGGACTGCCATGGGAATGCAGTCCTCCCTCTGCGGCATCTGTATGAGGAGTTTCTGCTTCTGGTGCAGAGCAGCAGCTTTTCCGTGCCGCCCCAGATGCTCGACAGCATCCACATTGTGGATGCGCAGACGGCGCGTCTGGATATGCCGAAGATCCTGTTCGTCCCCGGCGTCGTCGAGGGCGTTCTCCCCGGCGATGTCAAGGTCACCGGTCTGTTCTCACAGCAGGAACTGCGCGACCTTGAGGGGCAGGACATCAGCATCTCACGCCTGCTCCCGGAGCTGCATTCGGACGAGCTGATGATCGTTGTCAAGCTCCTGTGTGCGCCCTCTGAAGCCATTTTCCTGACTTACCCCATCACAGGGCAGGACGGAACGGCATGTGCGCCCTCCTCGGTGATCGGGGAGATCCTTGGGATGTTCCCACAGGCAGAGGGGCTTTTGCTGGATGCCGATACGCTCCCCGTCACATTTTTCGTGCGCTCGATGGCATCGGGGTACTTTACCTATGTCCGCCGGATGCACGAGGACAGTGAGGAGCTTGCTGCGCTCCGGGAGATCCTGATGCAGGATCCGGTCTATGCCGCACGGCTCGAACGGCTCACGCGCTGTCCCGAGGCGCAGAAAACGCTTCCCTCCACGATGGCAAGCCTGCTCGGGGAGCGCATCATTCTCTCGCCATCGGGTATCGAGACGTTCTATCAGTGTGCATTCCAGTATTTCTGCCGCTATGTCCTGCATCTTTATGTGCCCGAGCAGGTGACGCTTTCTGCACAGAACATCGGCAATTTCACGCATTTCTGTCTTGAGCAGATCCTGCGTGACACGCCAATGCAGGAGTTCCTCGGACTGGACAGGGAAGGACTGGCGGCACTTGTGAGCCGCTATGCACAGGCGTTTTCGAGCGCGAATTTCTCCGATGCGCTGCGGCGCAGCTCGCGTTTTCAGCTCAACTACCGCTCGACCGGGATGAGCCTGATCGAGCTGCTGCAATATCTCCAGGATATGTTCACCAAGGAATCGTTCCGGCCTGCCGGATACGAGGTCACCGTTTCCCCCGATCCCGGAGAGGGCGAATTTCCTGCGCTTACGCTTGACGGCGGCAGGATTTTGTGCAAGGGCAAGATCGACCGCGTGGACATCTACCAGGACGAGACCACACGGCTTTTGCGCGTGGTCGATTACAAGACGAGCGACAAGTCGCTTGTTCCCCTCAAGGTCGGCTACGGTCTGGACATGCAGATGCTGGTGTACCTGTTCGCACTTGAGCAGTCCGGCGCATTTGGCAGTGCTGCACCCTCGGGCGTGCTGTATCTGCCGTCCGGACAGCTCAAGCAAAACCGTTACGAGGAGCGATCCGACAAGCAGCGCAGCCGCGATCTGATCCTGCGCGACTATTACATGTCGCGCGGACTGCTGCTCGATGCGGCAGCACCCCGTATGGATGCGGAGCTTGTCAAGAGTGCCGTTCCCGTGCGGCAGGCAGGGAGCAGCGACATGCTGTTCACCCTCTCACAGCAGCAGCTCGATCATCTGCGCGGTCACGTGACATCGACCATTTGTCAGATGGCAAAAAAGCTCCAGGAAGGTGAGATCGCGGCAGCACCGTGCAGACTTCCCGGGGCTGTGCCGTGCAAATACTGCACATTTGCCGATCTTTGCGGCAGGGCGGACACATCCGATCCGCCAAAACCGGAGACGGAACAAATTACCGCGGCACTTGATGCCGCATTCGGAAAGGAGGAGACTGACGATGCCGATGTGGACACCCCAACAGAATGACGCCATCACTGCACGCGGCAGGAGCATCATTGTTTCCGCGGCAGCAGGAAGCGGCAAGACGGCAGTTCTGATCGAACGGCTGGTGCGCATCATTTCTGAGACTGACCCCGAGCGTCAGATCCCGGCTGACCGGATGATCGTGGTGACGTTTACCAACGATGCCGCTGCCCAGATCCGGCAGCGGCTCTCCGCCAAGCTGACCGAACGCCTTGCGGAGCTTTCGGATTCCGGCGATGCCGCGCAGTGTCAGTGGCTCATGGAGCAGCGTGCAAGGCTCTCCGGGGCAAAGATCGCGACCATCAATGCCTTCTGCTTTGACCTGATCCGCGAAAATGCCGATTCCTTGGGTATCTCTCCGCAGTTTACCGTGGCAGAGCCGGCGCAGGAGAGCATTCTCCAGCACCGTGTACTCGACAAGGTGCTGGAACGCTGGTCTAAGGAAATGCCGCAGATCCATGAGCTCTACAACCATTTCTGCACCAAGTCCGACAGCGATCTGGAAACGCTGGTACTGAGCATTGCGGATTTTCTGAGTTCTCTGGCATTTCCCCGGCTCTGGATGCAGAGCGCGAAAGCCATCGCAGCAGACAGCACTAAGGTATTTGAACACATGCGCGGTGCGTTTTGCGAGCAGCTTTCCGCCCTTATTGCGCTGTACCGGGAGATCCTGCCCATCGCGGACGGCGCGCGTCCTGTCTCCAAGGGCAAAAAGGTCTCCTACCGCGACAAGGCAGATGCGGACATCGCGGCACTGGAGGCGTATCTGCAATTGGTAAGGGCTGCGGCGATGGACGGCCTTTGCTCCGATCCAACTGCGATGAATCCGCGTTTTAAGAACATGCCCAAGAAGGATGAGGAGCTTGACACTGAGCTGCGTGAGAGCTTTCAATACATAGTCGGCATTCTCAAAAAGCGCGTGGAGACGCTCAATAAGACCTATCTTAAGCCGCTGCGGTTCTTCCAGGAGGATGCGGCACTCTCTGCCACACTCGTCACCGCGCTGCTCGATCTGACGCAGGAGTATATGGATGCCCTCTTTGAGGAAAAGCTCCGGCAGAACATGCTCTCCTTTGCGGACGGCGAGGAGCTGATGCTGCGGTTACTTGCCGATGTTGACGAGCAGGGAAACATCCGGCGTTCGCATCTTGCCGAGCAGCTTTCGGAGACCTGTGACCTTATCATGGTGGACGAGTACCAGGACACCAACAACAAGCAGGACTGCATTTTCAAGCTCCTCTCACGTGGATGCACCATCGGCGCAGACGGCGTGCATTACGGCGACAATGCCTTTCTGGTGGGAGATGTCAAGCAGTCCATCTACACGTTCCGGCAGTCGAATCCGGCGAATTTCCGGCGCATCATCGCCGAAAGCACACCGCTTGCCGACTGTCATGGCAAGGAGCTGGCACGGATCTATCTCAACCAGAATTTCCGGAGTGCACACGGCGTTCTGGACTTTGTAAACGCGCTGTTCCTCGCCGTTATGCGCGATGCCTGCGGCGATGTCAACTACGATGAGCATGAGCAGCTCAATTTCGGCTCACCGGTCTATCCGGACGTACAGGTCAAGACACAGATCCTCCTCGCACAGGAAAGCGAGGCACTGCCCGAGGGGGCGACCCTACAGGCGGAGTGCATTGCGGATGCCATCGCACAGCGGATCGGACACGAGCCTGTTTGGTATCTCACCGATGACGATAAGATCACCTCTCGTCCGGCGCAGGCAGGGGATTTCTGCATTCTGCTGCGCTCCGTCTCCAAGCAGGGCAAACCATTTATCGAGGCACTGCGTAGACGCGGCATCGGCGTGACGGCGGATGCGGATGCCGGCATCCTCGATCAGCCCGAGATCCGGCTGATCCGCAATCTTCTGCGCATCATCGACAATCCCATGACCGACACGGCAATGGCGGCTGTTCTGCTCTCACCGGTGTATGCCTTTTCGGTGGAGGATCTTGCCGCGCTCAGGGCATACAGCAAGAAACGCAGGCTCTTTCTCCAGATGCGTGAGCTGGCGGATGATGCGGCGTTTCCGGAGCATCGGGCAGAGTTGCAGCCGCGTGTACAGACCGTTCTCTCAGATCTGCATGCCATGCAGGAAAGTGCCGGGCATCTCCCCCTGGAGGATGCCATCTGGGAGATCTATCGGCAGACCGATCTGCTCTCACTGCAAAGCGCATATGAGGATGCCGAAACGCGCCGCTGTCATCTGGAGCAATTTGCCGAACAGGCGGCAGGCTACCGAAAGCATGCTGCCATTTCCGGCGATAGCTGTCTGGCAGGATGGCTGCGCTACCTCGACAGGCTGTCAGACAATGGAAAGGATCTTGAGGTCAAGGGGGCATCCTCCGCACGAGGATGTGTTGCCATCAAGACCATCCACACGTCTAAGGGCTTGCAGTTCCCGTTCGTTTTTGCCGCGCGGCTTGACCGTGACTTTTTCAAAACGCCGAACAAGCCGCCGCTTTTAATGGATGAGGAGGGTGTGCTCGGACTGCGTGTCTATGACCGCACCAAGTGTACCAAGGCGACCACGGCGGCGTACCGCTACCTGACGGCTGTCTCCCATACCAAGCAGCGCAGCGAGGAGCTGCGGCTGCTGTATGTCGCGCTGACACGCGCCGAGCAGCAGCTCTTTGTCGTGATGGAGCAGCCCGATGAAAAGGGGCTTGCCGCCCTCGAATCGCTCGGGGAGCTGCTGCGAACTGCCCCCCAGCTTGCCGCAAGCCTTGCGCCGCTTGCCTCTACGATGCAGGAATGGCTCTGGTACGCACTCTTTTCCTGCCGCGATGCGGAGCATTTCCGCCGCTTGCTGCAAGGCGAGGAAAGTACGGGCGAGCTTGCAGAGTATCGTCTATGGCATTATGATCAGGCTAAAGCGACCGAGCAGCCCAGGGTGAGAGAGCAGACCGCTAAGGCAGATCCTGCCGCGCTGGAGCTGATGCAGCGGCAGCTCCGCTTTACCTACGTGACCGAGCAAAGCACGATGGTTTCCAAATATTCTGTCACACAGCTTGCGCATCCGGAGACGGGCGTTTTGGAGCTGTCGCGGCGACCGCAGTTCTCGCTGGAGGGGAAAACCGGCGGACTTGCGAATCTCAAAGGTGCAGAGCGCGGCACGGCTGTCCATAAGATCATGCAGCTGATCGACTTTGCGCAGGCAGCACAGGATGCCGATAAGGCACTCGGACAGCTCCTGCAAGCCGGGAGCATTACCGCGGCAGAGGCGGAGAGCATTGCCCCGGAAAAACTACGGGCGTTCTTTGACAGCGACCTGTACCGGCGCATCGCGGCATCGGAAACTGTGGAGCGCGAGCGCAAGATCTTCGATCTCATCGGTGAGCTTTCGATCCCGGAACACCCCGAGATCACTGACCGCTACCGCGGAACAGACGGTGTGGTCATCGGCACGATCGACCTGCTGTTCCGCGAGCCGGACGGCTGGGTCATCGTGGACTACAAGACCGACTACGCCACCGCAGGCGCAGCACTTCTGCGCGAATATTCCCTCCAGCTCCTGCTGTACAAGGCAGTCGCCGAGCATATCTTCGGCGAACCCGTCAAGGAAATGCTACTATACTCGTTCTCGCTCGATCAGGCATTGAAAATACAAGAAACGTAATCACCCCGGAGGACATCATTATGAAACAAAAACTGGACGAAATGATCGGACGCTGCCTGCAAAACGGCGATTTCATCGGTGCAAATGCCGCTGTCTACCGTGACGGTGCGTGCCTGTATGCAGGCTCCTTTGGCTTTGCCGACCGTGAGGAAGGGAAGCGCATGACAGCGGACACCATTTTCCGCATCTACTCAATGACCAAGCCCGTGACCGCCGCTGCTGTGATGCAGCTTGTCGAGCGCGGTGTGCTTCACACAGATATGCCGGTGAGCTGGATCTTGCCGGAGTTTGCAGATCTTCAGGTCTATGATGAGAATGCAACAGCGCACAAGGCGCAGAACACGTTGCGTATCCAGCATCTTCTGAACATGCAAAGCGGCATGCCCTATCCCAACTGTATGAACCAGACGCAGCGGGATGTCGCATCGTTTTTCGGGAAAATGGAGGCACTGCGCGGCACGGAAAACGAAGTCACAACACGGGAATTCTGCCGGAGCATTGCGCAGATCCCGGTCGAGTTCGAGCCGGGTACGCACTGGGATTACGGCATTTCTGCCGACATTCTCGGCGGCATCGTGGAGACTGTCACCGGCATGAGCTACCGCGATTATCTGCGTGAGCATCTGTTCATGCCGCTTGGCATGACGGATACGGATTTTTACGTTGCCGAGGAAAAGTCCGACCGCCTTGCCGCCTCGTATGAGCTGATCGACAACAAGCTCGTGCGTGATGACAAGTGCTATCTCGGGCTGAATGACCAGCGTTCACTCCCGGCGTTTCTCTCCGGCGGTGCAGGACTGACCTCGACCATCACGGATTACGCGAAATTTGCGAATGCCCTTGCCAACGGCGGCATCTCCTCCGACGGTGTGCGGATTCTTTCGAGGGCATCTGTGGATTTCATCCGCACACCGCAGGTTTGCGGCGAGGAGTTCCGCCGCGATCAGGACTGGGATTCTCTGCGCGGCTACGATTACGGCGCACTTGTGCGCGTACTGACCGATCCGAAAACTGCCGGAACGATCATGCGCCCCGGCGAATTCGGTTGGGACGGGTGGACTGGCACGTATTTCTGTGTTGATCCCAGCGAACGGCTTACCATCCTGTTCTGGATTCAGGTCGCCTGTGCAGGTACATCCACCTGCGCCAAGCTGATGCGCAACATCGTTTACGGTGCATTGTAATGACAAAAAGCCCTCTCCGGCGGAGTGGGCTTTTTGTGCATCGCAAAATCATCATACTTCCTATGTCACGCCGACTACCGTTAAAGTTCCTTCCCGGACAACAAAATGGATATCGCATCCGGCAAAGCACATGCTGTAGACGCGCTCAGGGTCATCCTGATAGGAGGGGCGCGGATCGTCCGCAAGACAGGCGATGGCAGCCTCGCGTTTGGTTTCGGGGATGCGCCGGAGCAGCTCCTCGGGAATCACAACATCGAGCTGATCGTCCTTGTGGATGTCCGAAAAGCTCCCGAGTGCGTCCGGATGCGCATCTGCGTAGGGGATGTATGGCTTGATGTCGAAAATGGGCGTGTTGTCGAGCAGATCAACGCCTGCCACATGGATGACCGTCCCCTCATGGGCGGTTGTCTCCAGCCCCATGAGCCGGACGCAGGACAGTCCCAGCGGATTTGGGCGGAATGGCGAGCGCGTGGCAAATACTCCCATACGCGTGTTACCGCCAAGACGGGGAGGACGGACGGTGGGCGACCAGTGTTCCCGGTGGGACTGCGAAAAGTCGAAGATCAGCCACAGATGGGAGTACGCCTCCATGCCGCGCAACGCATCAGGATTGCGGAATTCCGGTGTAAAGACGATAGTGCCGGTGAGTGCCTCGACGCGTCCGGATTGCCGGGGAATCCCGAATTTGTCAGTAAAATCCGTCCGGATGTGCGCGATCGGACGGATGGTGAATGATTCGTTCATACTAGCTCCTTTCCGAGGTGAGGATAAAACAAAAGCGCAGGACAAGCTGCCCTGCGCCATGCATGAGATATGAGGGACTTGAACCCTCGACCCTACGCTTAAAAGGCGTATGCTCTACCGACTGAGCTAATATCTCACAACAAGCTATATTATATCATAAAAGTGATGGTTTTTCAAGGGTTTTTTAGAAAAAATCTTAGAAATTATGCATTCGCAGGTGAAAGCACTACTTTTCATAGAATTTTCACACAGTTATCGCAAAAAGGATTGATTTCTTCATAGAGGATGTGGTATAATACTCCTATCGGAGGAGGCGCACCATATGAAGGAAGGGACGAAAAAAGGAATCAGGATCGCGGTCATTGCAGTTTTGCTGGCAGTGCTGACCATTGTATGCGTGCGGTATATCGTGCCGCTGTCCCGGCTGCTCGTAACGCAGGAGGGGAGGGCGTACATCTGTGAACGTGTAGAGAGCTTCGGCATTCTTGCACCATTGGTGTTCATTCTGCTGATGGCACTCCAGATCGTGATCGCGTTCATTCCGGGCGGTCCGCTGGAGCTGATTGGCGGCATGCTGTTCGGCAGTCTGCTCGGACTGTTCGTGACGACACTCGGTGCGCTGCTCGGAACGCTTACGGTGTATGTGCTGGTGCGCAGATTCGGCAAGCCCCTCGTTGATTTCTTTGTTTCTGAGGAAAAGGCGGCAAAATTCAAGATCCTACAGGACGAAGACCGCCTGACATTCTGGGTGTTCCTCCTGTTTCTGATCCCTGGCATCCCAAAGGATCTGCTGACCTATCTCGTGCCATTGACCAAAATGCGCGGACGGGATTTCATTTTGCTGTCTACGCTGGCGCGGTTTCCGTCACTGGCGGCATCGGTGCTGGTGGGAGACAGCCTCTCGGACGGCAGGTATTGGCTGTCCGTGACCGTCTGTGCGGTGGCGGCGATCGCGGCATTTATCGGCTATTGGCTGAAAAAACGGTTTATAAAGGAGAAGTCGGAATGAAGAAGGTGTACTTCATTGCCAATTTACAGGCAGGAAAAGCGGAGCTTTCCAACCATCTTGCGGAGGTGCTCAACCGGATGACCCGTGCCGGGTACGAGGTGACGGTGCATCCCACGCAAGCCCCTCTCGATGCTACCTATATGGCAGCGAGGGCGGCGGAATCCGGACAATATGATGCCATCTGGTGTTCGGGCGGTGACGGCACGCTCAACGAGACCATAACCGGTTTGATGCGTGCAAAGCACAAGATCCCTCTGGGCTACATCCCGTGCGGCTCGGTCAACGATTACGCCCGGAGCATCGGCATTCCGAGGGATATCCTGAAAGCCACGGAGCTGATCCTTGACGGCGTTCCCCGTTACGTGGACACCGGAACGATCAATGACCGGAGCTTTAACTATATCGCGGCATTTGGTGCATTTACGGATGTTACCTACGAAACGCCGCAGAACGTCAAGAACGTGATCGGACCGCTGGCGTATGTGATGAATGCGGCAACCAAGATCCGTGATCTTCGGACATTCCGGATGTGCGTGAGCTGTGACGGGCAGGAGTTTGAGGATGATTTCATCTATGGCATGATCACAAATTCCCGGTCGGTCGGCGGTGTGCTGGATATCTCGGATTTCCAGTTTGATGACGGTTCGTTCGAGATCACGCTTCTCAAGCAGCCCGAGGGACTGCTCGACCTTCACGATACCATCAAGTTCCTGCGTGACATCCACGAGATCGGTGAGCAGGAGAAGGTGATCGCCCTGCGTGCGTCCGAGATCACCGTCCAGCTCAAGGAGGATGCCAATGTCCCGTGGACGGTGGACGGTGAATACATGAAGAACGCCTCGCATGTCCATATCTGCAACCACCGCCGCGCCATTCCGCTCCTGATCCCCAAGACCTGTGACATGTCACTGTTCAGTGAGACGTAAGGTACAGGCAACAGGCTGTCTTTCCCGAAAAACGGTGTTTCCGAGACACAAAACTCCCTGCCCGGACGGGCAGGGAGTTCCGTTTAACCACGTCTGCGCTCTGCCATCACCTTAGTGAGTGCAAGAACGGAAATATTATCGCGGCTGCCGTTTTCCTGTGCAATCTCACGCAAAAGCTGCAAGCGGCGTACCAAGGGCTTGGGCTTGGCGAGGATCTCCTCCATCTCCAGACTGCTCACCGCATCGGAAAGTCCGTCAGAGCAAAGCAGGAGAATGTCACCGTACCTGACTGTCTCGTGGTTCGACTGGATGTCGAAGATCGGCATGGATTCGAGATTTCCCAGAACCGGGAAAATGATATGCTTTTGCTTGTGCGTCCCCATCTCCCAGTGCTGGATCGAGCCTTCCTCGTAGAGCATCTGCACCAGCGACTGGTCACGGGAGAGCTGCTGCAAAGAACCGCTGCGGTAGCGGTACAGGCGCGAATCACCGACATTGACCGTGTGCAGCTCCTCGTTCTCGTCAATGCCGACTGCGCACAGGGTGGTTTGCATGTTGCGCGTTCCCTCGCCGGCTGTGCCGATCTGTGTGAGGGTCGAATGAATGGTGCTGAGCTGCGTATCAAGGTCGGTGCGGCTGGAGAAATTGATATCCCGCAGCAGCTCCATACAGGTACGTGAGGCGATCTCGCCTCCCAGCTCACCGGAAACACCGTCCGCGACTGCTACCATGAATGGCGCGGTCAGGCGATCCTCGATCATGCCCTCGGTGAGTACGTGCTTGTGAAGCAGCATGGCATCTTCATTATGCTCCCGGATTCCCTGCGAGGTGATGGCACAGCAATAATACATGGAAAACTCAGGATTGTTTGATACTGAACGTTTCATGGCATGATCCTATCTTACTGTGCAGCGGCGGATTCGCCGTAGTTGCCGAGGAATTTGAAATACTCCAGATTCTCCGCCAGATCCGAGAGCATCGCGCAGACGGACGGATCATGGATGCTGCCGCTGAAATCAAGGTAGAACAGCACCTCAAAGCTCCCGTTGCGGATGGGACGTGATTCGAGCTTGAGCAGGTTCATCCCACCGATCACGAACTTGCTCAGCAGGCGGTACAGCGAGCCTTCCTCATGCGGCAGACGCAGCATCACGGAGATGCGGTCGGCATCCTCGGCGATCTCCAGTCCCTTGGTGATGCAGAAGAACCGCGTGTAGTTCGGCACATAGTCCGAGATGTGGTCGCGCAGGATGGTCAGTCCGTGGAGCTTGGCGCAATGCTCCGAGCAGATTGCACCCAAAGGCTCGTCTGCCTCCAGCACCATTTTCGCAGCCGTTGCGGTGTTGGAGTATTCATGCGCTGTAAAGCCGTTTTTCTCGATAAACCGCGAACACTGTGAGAGTGCCTGCGGATGCGAGTAGACATGCCGGACATTCTCGAGCTGCGTGCCGGGCTTGACCGCCAGACAGTTGGTGATCTCGACAACGGTCGTGCGTGCGATGTAGAAGTTATTCTCCGCCATCAGGTCATACGCCTGTACCACGCTGCCTGCTGTGGAATTCTGGATGGGGATGATGCCGTATTCCACCTCGCCGTTCTGGACAGCCTCGAACACATCCGCGAACGAGGGGAGAAAGATGGGGGTGCAGTCCTCGCCGAAGATCTGCTTGGCAGCCGTTTCCGCATTTGCCCCAGCCGTCCCCTGACAGGCAACGGTCGAGCAGGGTGTGATGCCGAGGGGGCGGAACTCGTACTGCTCCGGCTCCTTGTGCAGCTCGCGGTACTGTAGATACTTGCTGATATCCATAATGGTCTGGAACAGCAGGGCAGAGGGGGATTCCAGCCCGGCAGGCGCACTTTGCCGGATGTGAGACAGGATCTCCTTTTCACGGTCGGTCTGGAAGATCTGCATGCCGTTTTTCTGCTTGTAGACAGCCACCTGCCTGCAAAGCTCCATACGCTCGGAGAAAGCATCCTGTATGGTTTTGTCCAGTTGATTGATGCCTTTGCGGAGTTCGTCAAGATTCATGGGGTTTCCTCCTAATGCAATGTTTGCGGTGCTGTTGCCGCATTTCCTTATACATTATACCAAAATCCGTCAAAAAAATCAATACCTAATTTTTGAACCTGAAATGTCTTTGGGGAAAAATTTCAAAATGTATCATTTTCTCTGAAATAGGTATTGAAAAGTCGTTTGATTTGTGTTATAATAAAGTGTATGCCAATTTGAAAATGATTTTTGTACAGCCGGAGGTGACGGAAATGAGAATTCTGGGCATTGACCCCGGCTATGCCATTGTTGGGTTCGGGGTCATCGACTATGCCGGGTCGAACTTCCGTGCGGTCGAATACGGTTCGATCTATACCGAGGCGCACACGCCGTTCACAGACCGGCTCATGCTCATCGACACGGACATGCAGGAGATCCTGCGGCGTTATCAGCCTGACTGCATGGCGATCGAAAAGCTCTACTTTACGACCAACCGCACCACGGGTATCGATGTGGCACAGGCGCGCGGTATCCTTGTGCTGGATGCTGCAAGGGCAGGGCTTCCGGTGTACGAATACACCCCCTTGCAGGTCAAGCAGGCGGTTGTCGGCTACGGCAAGGCGGAAAAGCACCAGGTCATGGATATGACCCGGCGCATTCTCAAGCTCCAGCAGATCCCCAGACCCGATGACGCAGCCGATGCGCTTGCCATCGCCATCTGTCATGCACACACAAGCCGCGGACTGCCGGGCATTCAAAAACAATACAGGTAAAGGACGATCCATATGATCTATTCTGTTTCCGGTAAGCTGATCCATACAGCACCAAACCTTGCTGTCATCGAATGTGCAGGCGTTGGTTATGCCTGTCGCACGACACAGACGACCCTTTCCCGGCTGGGAAAGCTCGGCTCGGATGCGTTTTTGTATACGCACCTGTCCGTTCGTGAGGATGCCGCCGAGCTGTTTGGCTTTGCCGACCAGGACGAGCTTGCGTGCTTTGAGCTGCTCATCACCGTTTCGGGTGTCGGACCGAAGGCGGCACTTGCCATCCTGTCTGACTTAACGCCGGATCGCTTTGCGCTCCTGGTCGCATCCGGCGACAGCTCTGCGCTGACCAAGGTCAAGGGCATCGGCAAAAAATCGGCGGAGCGCATCGTTGTTGACCTCAAGGACAAGCTCGTCAAATCGAACCCTGCTATCAAGGATATCCCCACCGTTCCCGGTGCAGTGGGCGCGGATGAGCTGTCCGGTGCTTTGGCAGCATTACTGGTGCTGGGGTATCGGCAGGAGGAGGTCATGCCCGTGCTTGCCAGACTTCCCGAGGATACTGATGCTGAGGAGCTGATCCGTCTGACGCTGAAAGAGATGGGCAGACGGAAGTAATCATACACAGGACAATGTATACAGGAGGTAACCACCATGAATCTTGACGAATTATTGAAAGCCGCCATCAGCGATCCGTCGAAACGCAGCATTTTTTTGCAGATGCTCATCCGCAGCGATGTGTATGTCATTTGTAAGAATCCGGTCAAGACCGGCGAGCAGGGCGAAGGCGTGCAGATGGATCTTATCACCATCCAGAATCCGGACGGCGAGCTATTTATCCCGTTCTTTACGAGCCACCGTGCGCTCCAGCAGTTTGCCAAACGCTATGTGGAGTGCTACAAGCTCAACTGCCTGCGGCTGTTCGACCTCATTCAGGATGTTTCTGCCGTTCTGAACCCGAACTCCTACGGCAAGGAGTTCTCCTCGGTCGAGATCAAGAGCATCCTGATGATCGCACGAAATCTTCATATCAAGGCGATTTCCTACAACGAGGCGGAAACCATCAGCTACCGTCTGCCGCAGCGGAGTCTGTCGCATATCACACGTGCGGCATCGAAGTTCTTCCAGGAGCAGCCGAACGTGGACAGAGCGTTTATCCTCGAGATGACGCGCGGCAGCGAAAAGCCGCAGGTGCTGATCGTTGTGGATATGATGGGCAATACCCGCAAGCTGTTTGTCCCCCTTGCCCGCGCGCTCTCAAAGGTGTGCAAGAGTCAGGATCACCTGTGTTTCTTGTCCTTTGAGCAGGAGATCGCCAAAAAGGCAGTGGACGATGTCAGTCCGTTCTACGTCAGAAAGAAGCGTTTCTTTGAAAAGTGACCCCACGGAGTTTGTTCGGCAGATGGCTGCATCCGGCTGATTCCGGACAAAAGTAAGGAGGAATTCCCCGATCATGATCGAGACCGGCGATTTTACGCTAGACAACCGCATCGTGTCCGCAGAGGAAATGGACGAGGACATGGTACTAGAGGGCGGACTGCGCCCGACCACCCTCGCGGAATACATCGGACAGGACAAGGTCAAGGAGAACCTTGCCATTTATATCGAGGCGGCAAAGCGCAGGGAGGGCGCGCTTGACCACGTGCTCCTCTACGGCCCTCCGGGACTGGGAAAAACCACACTTTCCGGCATCATTGCCCGGGAAATGGGCGTAAACCTGCGCATCACCACAGGACCTGCCATCGAGCGTCCGGGCGATCTTGCCGCCATTCTGACGAATTTGTCGCCGGGGGATGTGCTGTTTATTGACGAGATTCACCGTCTTTCCCGTGCAGTCGAGGAGATTCTGTATCCGGCGCTTGAGGATCACGCCATCGACATCATCGTGGGAAAAGGCCCGTCTGCACGGTCGCTGCGTGTGGATCTTCCGGAATTCACGCTGGTGGGCGCGACCACTCGTGCCGGGCAGCTTTCTGCACCGCTGCGTGACCGTTTCGGCATTGTGCAGCGTCTGGAGCTGTACTCGCCGGAGCAGCTTGCGGATATTATCCGCAGAAGTGCGCAGATCCTCGGCATTCCGTGTACACTTGACGGCGCACTGGAACTGGCAAGCCGTTCGCGGGGCACACCGCGTATCGCGAACCGGTTTTTAAAGCGTGTGCGTGACTTTGCGGACGTGCTGGGAGACGGCGAGATCACCGAAGAAATCGCCAGAACCTCGCTCGACCGCCTGGAAATTGATGAGCTTGGGCTTGACAGCAACGACCGGCGCATGCTGGAAATGATTATCAAGGGCTACAGCGGCGGTCCGGTCGGACTGGAGACGCTGGCAGCCGCCCTCGGCGAGGAGGCTGTCACCCTCGAGGATGTCTGCGAGCCGTTTCTGATGCAGCTCGGATTTTTGTCGCGCACACCGCGCGGCAGATGCGCGACCGCCCTTGCTTATGAGCATATGGGTTATCCGATGCCGCAGAGCATTCCGACAGCTCCGGGGCAGATGGTGCTGCCGGGAACAGAATAACAACAGAACGAAAGCGAGGTGGATCAACATGGGCAGATTATTCGGAACGGACGGTGTGCGCGGCATTGCCGTCAAGGAGCTGACGGTCGATCTGTGCTTGCAGCTCGGAAAATCGCTTGCCTACGTGCTGGCGCAGTCGGCAAACAAGCGGCCGACGGTTGTCATCGGCAAGGACACGCGGATCTCCTCGAATGTTCTGGAGGCAGCGCTCTGCGCCGGCATTTGTGCAGCCGGCGGCGATGCGGTTTGTCTGGGTGTTGTGCCGACCCCGGCGGTCGCCTTTCTCGTGCAGCGGCGCAAGGCGCAGGCAGGCGTGATGATCTCCGCCTCGCACAATGCTGCGGAATTTAACGGCGTGAAGATCTTTGGCACAGACGGCTACAAGATCTCGGATGAGATGGAGGCATTGATCGAGGCATTCGTGCTTGATCGTCCCAAGAAGATCCGGCTGTATGCCGGACGAGAGGTCGGACGTATCACACATGATGAGAATGCCGTCTACGATTATGTGACACATCTGGAGAGCCTGGTGTCGGAGCGATTTGACGGGCTGCGCATTGCCATCGACTGCGCGAACGGCTGTACCTGCACCACTGCGCTGGCGCTGTTTGAACGGCTTGGGGCGCAGGTCTACCGCATCCACGCAGAGCCGGATGGCATGAACATCAATCTAAACTGCGGTTCGAGCCACATCGGGCATCTGATGGACTTTGTTGCGAAGAATCATTTCGACATCGGGCTGGCGTTTGACGGTGACGGCGACCGCTGTCTTGCGGTCGATGAAACCGGAGAGCTGGTGGACGGTGACAAGCTAATCGCGATCATTGCCAAGGTTTGGAAGGAGCAGGGAAAGCTCAACAAGAACAGCGTGGTGGTGACAGTGCTGTCGAATCTGGGCTTTACGTATTTTGCCAAGGCAAACGGCATCCGGCGCATTACAGCAAACATCGGCGACCGCTACGTCCTCGATAAGATGCTTGACGGCGGCTATAATCTTGGCGGCGAGCAGAACGGGCATATCTTCTTCCTCGATGATGCGACCACCGGAGACGGTCAGCTTTCGGCGGTGCGGATCCTGGAGATCATGGTGCGCACGAACAAACGCCTGAGTGAGCTGACGACCATCATGAAACGGTTTCCGCAGGTGATGATCCATGTCCACATCCCGGAGTACCAGCGCGAGAACTGGAAAAATGACGAGGTCATCACGAACCTCATCGACCGCCGTGAGGCGGAGCTGGGGGATGAGGGACGCATTCTGGTACGTGAATCCGGAAATGAGCCAATCATCCGTGTTATGATCGAGGGACATGAATTTACACGCATTAACAGCATTGCAATGGAGATCTCGGAGCTGATTCGCCAGCGGCTGTGCAGATAAGGAATAGGAGTATGAGATTTTGAGAGCAGCAAATAACTGGGAGGCATACCGGGTCATTGATACCTCAGACGGTGAAAAACTGGAGATCTGGAACGGCGTGAGCCTGATCCGTCCAGATCCGCAGGTGCTTTGGAGGACCAAGCGAACTGATCCTCTCTGGACAAGGGCGGATGCGCACTATCATCGTTCGTCCTCCGGCGGCGGCAAGTGGGAATACCATGCCAAGCTCCCGGAATCGTGGAAGCTGCCGTACCGTGACCTGACCTTCCGCATCCGACCGACAGGCTTTAAGCACACAGGACTGTTTCCGGAGCAGGCGGTCAACTGGGATTTCATGGAAAAGCGAATTCGTACTGCCGGCAGGGAGGTGAGCGTGCTGAACCTGTTCGCCTATACAGGCGGTGCAACGCTTGCCTGCGCCAATGCCGGTGCGAACGTCTGTCATGTGGATGCCTCAAAGGGCATGGTGCAGTGGGCAAGAGAAAATGCCGCATTATCGGGACTTTCCGACCGTCCCATCCGTTGGATCGTGGATGACTGCGAGAAGTTCGTGCAGCGCGAGATCCGCCGCGGCCGCCGTTATGATGCCGTCATCATGGATCCGCCGAGCTACGGACGAGGTCCCGGCGGTGAGGTCTGGAAGCTGGAGAACTGCATCTTTGATCTCGTCAAGACCTGTGCAGACGTGCTGTCGGACAAACCGCTGTTTTTCCTCATCAACTCCTACACGACAGGGCTTTCGCCGTCTGTCATGGGGTATATTCTGGGCAGTCTCCTGACACCGCGTTTCGGCGGACAGGTGTATTGCGATGAGATTGGTCTGCCGGTCGAGCGCAGCGGCATGTATCTGCCGTGCGGTTCAACGGCGGTCTGGTGTTCGCAGGATGCAAGGGAGGATTTCTATGTCTGAGATGATCGAGGCGACCCACCTGACCTTCCGCTATCCTGTGGAGTGCGTAGAGGACGACACGATAGTGCAAAGCACAGAACCGATCCTGAAGGATGTGTCGCTCTCTATTAAAAAAGGGAGCTTTACGGCAATTTTAGGGCATAACGGCTCGGGAAAATCGACCTTCGCCAAGCATATCAACGCCATTCTCGTACCTGAGGAGGGGACGATGCTGGTGGACGGGCTGGATACCCGGGAGGAGGACAACCTCTTTGCCATCCGCCAGAAAGCCGGCATGGTGTTCCAGAATCCGGACAACCAGATCGTGGCGACCGAGGAGATCCGCCGCCGCGTGGACGAGGCCCTCAAAACCGTGGGCATGTATGCGTACCGCGGTCATGCGCCCTCGCAGCTTTCCGGCGGACAGCAGCAGCGTGTTGCCATCGCAGGTGTGATCGCGATGCAGCCGGACTGCATCGTCCTTGACGAACCGACCGCCATGCTCGATCCGCAAGGACGGCAGGAGGTCATCGAGACGATCCACCGTCTCAACCGCGAGCAGGGCATCACCATCGTTCTCATTACACATTATATGGAGGAGGCTGCCGAGGCTGACCGCGTGGTCGTCATTGACGGGGGAAAGGTCGTGCTGGACGATATTCCGGCAAAGGTGTTCTCGCAGGTGGACAAGATGAAATCCCTGGGACTTGACGTTCCGCAGGTAACGG
>CAZKHW010000005.1:0-29781 GCA_964552525.1 uncultured Ruminococcus sp.
GCTACGATATCGTTCTCCATCTTCATTGCCTCAAGAACCATGATCACATCGCCCTTGGAAACGCTCTGACCGTTGGATGCCTTGACATCCAAAATCGTGCCCGGCATCGGCGCACTTACCTTCTCACCTGCGCCTGCTGCCGCTGCCGGAGCTGCCGCCGGAGCCGGTGCTGCCGGAGCTGCGGCAGGTGTCGGAGCCGGTGCTGCTGCGACAGGAGCTGCGCCTGCGCCAAGCTCCTCAACTGCTACATCATATGCCTTGCCGTTTACGGTCACATTAAATCTTTTCATATTGATTTACCACCTATCTGTAATTTTCATATAGACATATCTGCCGTTTCCCTTAGAACGGGAAGTTATTGTGCTTTTTCGGAAGATTGGTCACGCGCTTGCCCTCGAGCATCGAGAGTGCGGATGCGATAACAGCTCTCAGCTCATCCGGTGCTACGATATCATCCACAACACCGAGATTTGCAGCCTTCTCTGCAGATGCCAGCGTATCTGCATACTCCTTGGCAAGCTCACGGCGCTTTGCATCGAGGTTGTCACAGCCCTTGAGCTGATCGTGCCACAGGAACTCCACTGCTGCCTCCGGACACATCGGGGCAATGCATGCGTTCTCGGTCGCATACGCAAAATCTACATTGCAGCCCTTGCCAGCCAGTGCAACAAATACCGCACCCACTGCATTGCCGGTCACAACGGAGATCTTTGCCGTGGTCGCCTCTGCGTAGCTGCCTGCCAGACGTGTCAGTGCCTTGACAGAGCCTGCAAGCTCGGTGTCGGCATTGCCGTCAAAGCCCAAAGTATCTACCAGTGTGATCACCGGGATGGAGAAAGCATCTGCCACGCGGACAAAGCGCGCCAGCTTTGCGCAGTCTGTCTCGGTGAGCTTGGCATCAGTCTTGTTCGTTGCTGCGATCGCAACAGTCGTACCATTCACGGTCGCCAGCGCGGTGTAGGCAGCACCTGCATACTCCGCAAACAGCTCGATGACACTGCCGCCGTCTGCGATGCTGTCTACATAAGACGCAAGGTCAGTACCTGCTGCCGCCGCAGGAGCATCATATTCCATGCAGGGAGTCATTGCCATATTGTTGACCGGCAGGAGATTGATCAGTGCACGAACCTGCTCGGTTGCAGCCTGCTCGTCCTTGGCAACGATCGCTGCCGTACCGTTCTTGGCAGCCGCCTCGGCAGTACCTGCACCCTTGTCAAAGCTCGGGGTCAGGAACAGCTCGGCATCCTCGGTCATGACAACGAAATCCGCTGCCGCTGCTGCCATCGCTGCACTGCCGGCACATACGCCTGCAACCAGTGCGATCTGTGGTACAACACCGGAGAGCTGCGAAACACGCTTCATGATGAGGCTATACGCATTCAGAGATGCGGCTGTACCGTCCATGAACGCACCGTTAGAATCATAGATGCCGACGACCGGCGCACCCGTCTTGGCTGCCAGTGTGTACACCTTGGAGATCTTCTCCGCCTGTGCTGCACCGACTGCGCCGTTGGACACACTCTGATCCTGTGCGAATGCATAGACCGGATTGCCATTGACAAAGCCGTAACCTGTCACAACGCCTGCCGCATTCTCGCGTTCGGTCACATAAGTACCGAATTCACGGTACTCCCCACCGTCAAACAGTGCTGCAAGACGCGCCCTGGCAGGACTGGCTGCATTTTTTTCCATCTGCATAATATCGATCCTTCCTACTATTAAACTAGACAGCTCCCGCGCCCCGAAACGGATCAACGGGGAGCTTTGCTGCATACATAATTATAATACAATTTTTTCGCCTTTTTTTCAAGTAGTTGCGCCGTTTTCCTTACAACTTTTGCAGGAATCCATAATATCTGCAATATTTTGCAAAACTTTTTCGTCATTTTTAACAAAACCGAGCAATTCCAGCCGCTTGCGAACGGCTGCATCGGTTACCTCGAATACCGCACGGGCGATTCCCTTCAGCTCCGCCTTGAACAGCACTGAGCGCACCAGACCGTCACAGTAGTTGAGATCTCCGTCGTCATCGAGCGACCAGACCGTAACCTCCTCAGGAGCATAGGAATACGCAATAAAGCCCTTTACGCCGTCCGGCTCTGTCACCTCGGAGATATGCAGCTGTGCATACGGCGGCAGTGTCAGCCCTGCGATCAGCTCCGCATAGGCGGTATGATCCTTCTGTTCGAGAATTCTGAGCATGTCCCTCACTCCTTTCCGATGGCATTGCGAATGGCGCGCAGCTCCTCGGGCGTCAGATCACGCCACGTACCGGGCTTGAGCATGCCGAGCTTGATTGGTCCGACGGAAGTGCGGCGAAGTCTTGCGACTTCTAAACCGACCGCCTCGCACATGCGGCGAATCTGGCGGTTTCTTCCCTCTTTGATGGTCATCTGGAGCACCACGCGCCCCGGCTCATTGGTCATGACGACAACGGTTGCCGGAAGTGTCTTTTTGCCGTCAAGCACGATGCCGTCCGCAAGCTGTACAAGCTGCTCCTCGGTCACGGCAGGGCGCACGGTCACACGGTAGGTCTTGGACACATGCCGTGAAGGATGCATGATGCCGTTGGCAAAGTTGCCGTCATTCGTCAGGAGCAGCAAGCCCTCGGAGTTGCGGTCAAGCCGCCCGATGGGGTACACGCGCTCCTCAATGCCGTCCAACAGATCCATCACGCAGCGGCGTTCCAGCTCATCGGAAACGGTGGTGACATAGCCGCGCGGCTTGTTGAGCATGATGTAGCGCAGATGTTTCTTGCGCGGAATGGCGATGCGTGCGCCGTCCACTGTAATGAGATCTTTCGGTGATGCCTTGTCACCAAGCTTGACCGGACGACCGTTGCGCTTGACGCGCCCTTGCTCGATCAGTGCCTCCGCCTTGCGGCGCGAGCAGCAGCCTGCATCCGCAAGGATCTTTTGTATTCTGATTCCTGCCATAGTTTCTCCTTCTATTTGTCAGGGGATGAGCTCCCCGAGCCATGCTTTCAAACGTCTCCAGAAACCCTTCTCCGGTTCTGCCGCCGCAGGAACGCTTTCCCCGGCAGTCAACGACACCTGTGCAAGCCTTCTGCCATCGCGCCAATACTCGAGCGTACCGAGGGTCTCGCCCTCCTGCACCGGTGCATAGGCAAACGGCGCGCGGATGATCCGCATCTCGATCTCCGGCAGACTGCCGCCCCGGCATCCAGCCGTAACGGGCGATGCCACACAAAGCGGCACTGCATCCGACACACCGCCTGCCACCGGGATGGACAGCTCCTCCGGTATCGGAAACGCCGCCGCGCTCACCTGTGAGAACCCGAGATCGTACAGGCGCATGTGATCGTTCCAGTCATCCGCAGCATGGAGCGTCACGCAAATGAGCGTCACGCCGCCGCGCTCACACGCAGATACCAGACAGCGGCCTGCCTCATCCGTAAAGCCCGTCTTGACGCCGATGACCCCCTCGTACATCCCGAGGAGCTTGTTGGAATTCTGGAGCGTTCGCTCATAGGGCGGATCGCCAAAGCACAGACGCGCGGACTTCTGTCCGCAGATCTCACGGAACGTCTCGTTTTGCAGTGCCTCGCGCGTCAGAAGTGCCATGTCGAACGCCGATGCGCCGTGTCCCTCCCCCTCCAGTCCTGACGGGGTAACAAAGCAGGTACGCGTCATGCCGATCTCGGCGGCACGTTCGTTCATCTGCGCTGCAAAGGCTGGGATGCTCCCTGCAACCGACACTGCCGCAGCATTTGCCGCATCGTTTCCGGACGGCAGCATCATGCCCCAGCACAGCGCACGTCTGGTCACGATATCGCCCTCCTGCAAGCCCATTGAAGAGCCTTCCACGCGGATGGCATCGCTGTCTACAGTAAAAGGCGTATCCAGATCGCCGCTTTCCAGCGTGAGGAGCGTTGTCATGATCTTGGTCGTGCTCGCCATCGGGCGTTTCTCATAGGCGTTCTTCTCGTACAGCACCTCGAATGTCCCTGCCTCCATGAGGATCGCTGCCTGCGCAGAGATCTCGGGTGCTGCATAGACCTTGATGACGGGATGCATCCCCAAAAACACCAGAATGCCCAGTAATATGCCGATACACCGTTTCATACGTCCGCCTCCTGTAACTTATTTTCTAAGCTACACTATGCGGACGAGCGAGAAGTTATTCCTCTGCAAGCTCTGCCTGGGCAGTCTCTGCGGTCTTATCCCCCTTCTTAAACAGACCTGCGATCTTGTCGATCAGACCGGGCAGCATGTCCAGTGCGACATTTGCCTTGTCAGCGTTCATGGTGAGCTGTACCAGCTCCACATCGCCGCCCTTGATGACGAGAAATCCCACCGGCTTGACGCTCATACCGCCGCCTGCACCGCCTGCGAAGTACTCCTTCTGGGTACGGGTCGGCAGGTCAGAGCCGCCGGATGCAAATCCGACAGAGACCTTGGACACCGGGATCACCGTTGTGCTGTCCCCACAGGCGATCGGATCGCCGATGATGGTGTTGGAATCCACAAGACTGCGGATTTTCTCCATGCTGACACCCATAAAGCCGTTGATTGCATGTTCACTCATAAATATACTCCTTCTGCGGCGGTCTGCCGCTGTGATTGTTCTTCATATTACTTCCTGCACAAGCTGCTTACGGGATTTTCTGCTGTCCG
Organism: uncultured Ruminococcus sp.; assembly: GCA_964552525.1. Lineage (GTDB taxonomy): Bacteria > Bacillota > Clostridia > Oscillospirales > Ruminococcaceae > UBA3855. The sequence goes on from CAZKHW010000005.1 coordinate 4,638, forward strand.
CGAAAAACCGAAATACCAGCCAGATCAGCGCACCGAGCATCATGCCGATCTGGATCTTGCATTTGCAGGAAAAATCCCACCTTGACCGGTCTGCCGTAAAGTCACACCGGATCCGCACATCCCTGCGGCGCACACGGATGACGTGCCGCGAGGACTCAATGACCGTTTGCAATGCTGCCTGCACGATGCCGTACTGCCGGGCAGTATCGGCTGCATCCTCGCCGCCGATCACGAAATCAGTCGTGATGTCCGACCACGCGATTGACCGCAGAAGTCTCTGCAAAGGCCCCGGCAGTGCCGCAATGCCGCTGCCTGCCAGATCAAGCTTGCCGACAACGCCTTGCAACATCTCCCACAGCTTGTCCATGAGAAATTTGCGCCTCGTCTCGGCTTTCTCCGCTTTCTTCTTTTTTTTCTTCTTCTTTTTTCCGCGCATCTGCCAGCGATACGGTATCAGCTTGATGCCAAGATACCGCACACTCCACGTAAACGTCCCGTCACGCCAGCTTACCACGGCGGCAATGCTGGTCAGGCATACAAGCACGGTCACGCCGAGCAGCACCAGCAGGATCACCAGAACGACCCTCATGTCTCACCATCCTCCGGCAGTGCGGCGGTCTCGGATGCATCGGGAATTTCTTCACCAAATGCTGCCAGCTCACCGGCAAACTGCTCCTCTTCCTTTTTGCGCGGCTCAGGCAGATCCATCAGAGACTCCAGACCGAACGCACGCAAAAACAGCGGCGTTGTCTGATAGCCGATGGGATGCCCGGGCACATCAATGCGCCCTGCCTCCTCCAGCAGTCCCTTATCCACAAGGGAATTGATGACCGAGGAGCTGTCAATACCGCGCACGCGCTCGACAAAGCCCTTGCTTGCCGGCTGGTTATACGCGATGATCGTCAGTGCCTCCATGGCTGCGTTTGACAGCGGCTGCATGCGTTTCTTTTCCATTGCTGTGCGGATGATCGGGGCAAATTCCTCACGCGTCCCAAGCTGCCACATCGTTCCGAGGCGCAGCACGCGGATGGCACTGTCTGTCTCCTCATAGCGCGTCTCCAGCCGGTTCATAAGCGGCTCAACATCGCGGTCAAGGATGCACAGCGTTTGTGCAAGCCGCGTGGTCTCCACCGGCTCTCCTGCTGCGAACAGAATCGCTTCTGCCGCGGATATCAGACGTTCCTCGTCCATCAATGCTTTCCTTTCCGTTCACACATCGTGAGCATGGTGTTATCGTCATTCAGGCGGATGCGTCCGAATCGTGTCAGCTCCAGCACCGCCAGGAAGGTCGCAACACGCGCCGAACGATCCGTCAGACCGTCATACAGCGATGCCACCGTGACCGTCCTGCCTCCGTACAGCTCGCGCAGCACGTGCACGATCTTCGAGGTGACAGAGACCACTCTCTCCTGGGTCACTGTGTCGGTGATCTTCTCCGTCAGGCGCTGTCCGTCCATCCTCGCCTTGCCGATCTGCGCGAACACCTCCGCAAGCCGTTCCTTTGGGTGGGTCAGCTCGTAGGTCTGCTTCATTTTCGGCAGCTTCATGGGGGAACGGACAAAGATATCATCCGCAGCGAATCGCTCCCTGAGCGTTTGCGCAGCCTCCTGACACAGCGCATACTCGATCAGTGCCCCCTGCAATTCCTGCTTGGCGCGTTCCGCCTCCTCGGGCTTGGGCAGCAGCGAGACGGTCTTGATCCAGACCAGACGCGCCGCCATCTCAAGAAATTCCCCGGCAAGCTCCAGATCCTGCCGCTTTGCCTCCTCAATATACAGCAGATACTGCTCCAAAAGCTTTGTGATCTCGATGTCATTGATGTTCAGCTTGTGCTTGGAGATGAGGTGGAGCAGCAGATCCAGAGGACCTGTAAAAACATCGAGCTTAAATTCCAGTACCGGCATATCACATCAGCACCGGGAGGAACGACACGATCCGCGCCATCACCCGTACAATAAGGAGACTGGCAATATTGAGCGGAATGCTCAGAATGCCGGTAATCATCAGGAAAAACATCAGACCGTAGAATATCCGGCTGTTCTTCATGAACCACAGCGAGGCTCTTGGCGGCAGAAAGTAGGTCAGCACACGCGAGCCGTCAAGCGGCGGAATGGGCAGCAGATTGAACAGACACAGGAGCAGATTGACATCCACAAAGCAATAGAGCATCCAAGCCAGATAGCTCTCGGAGGAGCCGTCGGTAGAGCACCACCACATTCCGATGTCGATCCAGTTTTCAAGACCGCCGCACATCTGGAGGGCAGCCATGCCAACAAATGCCGCAATCAGGTTGGAAAGCGGCCCTGCGATCGACACGAGCATCATGTCGCGGTTTTTATGCCTGAAATTTGCCGGATTGACCGGAACGGGCTTTGCCCAGCCGAATCCCATTAGCATCAGCAGCAGCGCACCGAACGGTTCAATGTGCGCGATCGGGTCGATGGTCATACGTCCCCTGTTTTTCGCCGTATCATCCCCCAGCTTGTGTGCGGTAAACGCGTGGGCAAACTCATGCAGAGGGTTAATGAGCAGAATGATCATCAGGCGCACGAGATACATCAGCAACATATCGGTGCTAAGATTCAGTCCAGCCATGGCGTATCCCCCCTTTTAAAAGCATTCCTCCTTATTATACAACAAAATGGAGAATTTTGCAAGTCATTTTCAGAATTTCTGCAAAAAATCACGTCGGAATGCGGAGAAATTGTCGAAGTCTGCGCCTTGAGACTCCGGCTGAAAAAAATATTTGAAAAAATTTGAAAAAAGACTTGCTTTTTTTCAAATTATCTGCTATAATATATGACATAGGTGTTTTCACACAAATTGAAGGAGGTGTTTTCAATGGCAAAGTGTGCAGTATGCGGTAAGGGTGTTACATTCGGCAACAAGGTTTCCCACTCCCACAGAGCATCCAACAGAACCTGGAAGCCCAATGTGCAGCGTGTCAAGGCGATCGTGAAAGGCTCTCCGTGTCATATCTATGTATGCTCCAGATGTCTGCGTTCCGGTAAGGTGGAGCGTGCGTAATCGCGTCATGTCCAACATTTAGAAAGTGATCAGAAGTTTCGGTCTGTCCGGGCTTCTGATTTTTCTTTTTTCGCCCTATCTGTCCTGTTTTCGGCGGAAACTGTAGGTGGTTCGGTTTTTCTGATAAAAATACTGTTGACTTTGAGGAAGTTTTATGGTATAATGCTATTAACAGTTTGTAAATGCAGGCGCAGACCGCCTGACACTGTAACAACTTTTTTAATGAGGTGAGGATTTTGCCAGAAATCAAACAGACCCAGACCCCGATCACAAATCCGGATCTGGTACAGGCTATGGATGCCATGAAACAGGAGCGTAACAATCTCACGGAGGTTCGTTTCGTCAATGCTATGAAACAGGCGCGTTTCCTGTGCCCTGCCAATGTGAGCCAGGTGCAGAATGCGGTCGCAAATGCCGATGGTACGGTCGAGTTGAAGGATCAGCCGCAGATCCAGTTCATCCTGTTCAACAACAGTGATGGCAAGCGGTTCTTCCCGCTGTTCACGGATGCTGCGGAGCTGCAGAAGTGGGGAGATGCTGCCAATCATCAGCGTGCAGCACTCAATTTCCGCGATGTTTGCCACTTCCTCAAGAATCCGCCGCAGGGCATTGAGATCGCAGGCGTTGTTCTGAATCCCTACTCCCAGAATGTTCTGGTACCGCAGGACAGCCTTCTGAAAATGCTCAACACCGAGGCACTTGCGCCCGGCACCAAGATCCAGATCGGCACGCTCAAGGAGCAGCCCACGGAGCTTCTGGATGCGCTCACACCGTTTCTTTCTGAGCAGGAGGAAGTCTCCAAGGCATATCTGCGCATCATGAAGCGCGATGACAAGCAGAATCCCAACTTCCTGCTCATTCTCGACATTGACGTTGCCGCACTCGGCGATGCCGGTGTCAAGACGCTGTTTGACGGCGTTGCAGAGGTTGCCAAGCCCCATTTGCGCGGCGTAGAACTGGCGATTGTTCCGGCATCTAACAACTTCGGTGCTGCCGCACTCAAGGATGCAGAGCCGTTCTATACGAAGTAATGCGAGTCTGTCGGGGATTTCCCCGACAGACTTTTTTATGCCTTGCAGCCAAAAGATCCCCCATCCGCAGATGGGGGATCAACTGTTTCATGCTGTGCTTACTCCACCGGAAGTGTCAGGAGCTTGACAACGCATTTGAGAATATTGAGCGAATCCGTGGAGTCCAGCTCGGTATTGAGATCCACATCGGCATTGCGTCTGCCCTGCCCGGAAAGATCATCTGCACTGCCCAGAAGATACTTGTTCAGCTTGATGACATCCAGAATATCTACCTCGCCATCGCAGTTCACATCACCATAGTGCGGCTCTGCAGAGGGATCGGTCGGTGTATCGTCTGTTGTGTCCGTTACAGGATCAGTCACTGGCTCGGTCACCGGCTCAGTTACAGGCTCGGTCACCGGCTCAGTTACTGGCTCGGTTACTGGCTCGGTCACTGGCTCGGTCGGTACTTCTGTTTCTGTCACGAACACGGTATAGTTGATGCAGTACGCACTCTGACCGTTGTTGCCGAGTGTCACGGTATCGCCTGCTTTGACATCAAGCGCATACACGTCAAAGGTAACATCGTTGCTCGTCTGTGCCGTCAGATCGGTTCTGGTGTAGGCACTCAGCCACGCCGGAACAGTCTCCACGCGAGAATCCATCGCAATATAGACCGTTTCGTCCTGTACGGCGGTAAAGGAGGCAAGATTGCCCTCGGCAAACTTGCTGTCACATGGTACGAGGATGCTCTCCGCACCCTGCAGTGCCTCGGGGAGTGCTGTGTAGGTGAAGTCGCGGTCACCGGATACCAGCCCACCGACCTCGGCGCTCTCGGCGATCTTCCAGCTCTGATAACGTGCGGTGTCTATCACCTGAAGATCCTGAATAAGCCTGCCATTGATCGGATCAACACGAATCTCGAGAATCCATTTCTGGTCATCGCTGTCGCTGCACGCCCATTCAATGGCGCTTGCGCCCTCCTCCTTAGAGCCGGCGGTCACGCCGACACAGCTCTGATCCTTGGTGTTCTTGGTGCAGATGGTATAGCTGCCATCGCCGTTCTCCACGAGCTTGAAGAGCTGCGCATCGTCCTGCGTATCCGTCCAGACGTGAATGTTCGTGCCGTTGTCGGTCTTTCCAAAATCCAGATCAAGCAAATAGGTCTTTCCGTCCTGATAGGCGCTGTACAGACGGTAGTAGCCGCTGCCGGCATCCTCGAACCGCCAGACATTCTCACCAGCTGCTTTCTGTACAACGTCATTGTCCGCGTCCGGATCAAGGGTCAGATACAGCCCGGAGTTCACGTTTCTGATACGGTATTCGTTGGCAGTGTCGATCTCCGCACCCGTCTTTCCGGAAAGATTCGCATTGACCGTGCATGCGGGACGTGCCGGCATATCATAACCCGTTCCAAGGAAGAAGCTCGTGTGCGGCGGCTGGTTGTATGCTGTGTTCTGTGCAGAGACCTGTGTGCGGTACTGTGGATCATGCATCAGGCACTGCACACGGTAGTCAGTGTCATAGGGGGTGCAGTAGATACGGATGGCATCTCCGGCTGCTGCACGCACGATCAGCTCCTCACGCCAGTCGCCAAACAGATCTGCGGACAGACAAGGCGTGCCCTTGGTGGTATTGCAGGTGTAATAGCCGTCTGTGGTCAGGAGTGTGGTCAGTGTGCCGTCCTCCTTCATCTTGGCGATAGTTGCCGGAGAATCGGTGTAGCCGTCAAGGATCTCGCGCTCTAAGTCGCCGTCCCAGTAGCTCAGGAAATTGATTGCCGGACGGCGGCAGCTCAAAGTATCTCCGCTGACGTTCTTGACCGGTGTGGAATTGTCGGATTCCCTGTTGCCCCACAGCTCCGCGCCGGCATTGCCTGCCCACACATTGTCAGCACAGCAGCGTCCGGTATCGCCTGCGCCGTTGTTATGGAAAAGAATGGTTTTCTTATCGCAGTCAATGAGCGAAACGCCGTAACCGGATTTCTTCTCCTCGTGGCAGATCCACAGCTCCAGACCGGGATTGCTCGGGTCAAGATCACCCAGATGCATCGCATCGCCATGTCCCTGCGCGGTGGTATAGTAGAGCTTGCCGTTATCGTCAATGATGGCAGCACCGTTGCAGATTTCCTGCTTTCCGTCTCCATCCACATCGGCAGCCATCGAATTGTGGTTTCCGTCACCGTATCCTGCGGCAGAGGACGAATTTCCTGTATCGAATGCCCAGAGCTTTTTGAGTTTCTTATTCTCCACGGCATAGGCAGTCGCCGTCATGCGCGTATAGTAGCCGCGTCCGGTCACGACACACGGATGAACGCCGTCAAGATACGCCACACTTCCCCAGAAACGGTCTACACGGTTGCCGTATTTATCTCCCCAGGCACTGACTGTGCCCCGTGCCGGCTCGTAATTGACCGTATCAAGTGCTGCACCCGTCGCACCGTCAAAAAGCGTATAGTATTCCGGACCGCTGAGGATATAGCCCGAGGAATTGCGGTAGTCCTTGGAGGCATCGCCAATGACCTTGCCCGTGCCGTCCACAGTGCCGTCAGCGGTCTTGCAGGTCATCTCGCACACGCCGTCCAGATCGAAATCTGCCACATAGAACTGCGTATAGTGCGCGCCTGCACGGATGTTCACGCCAAGGTCGATACGCCAGAGTTTCGTGCCGTCAAGGCGATAGCAGTCGATGTACACCCGGTCTGTCTTGCCGGATTTGGAATTGTCCTGAGAATTGGCAGGATCCCACTTCACAAACAGCTCATACACGCCGTCACCGTCCACATCACCCACGCTCATGTCGTTCGGGGTGTACTGCGAACCGGGACGGTCGAGCTTTACGTCAAAATAGGCGTTTGCGGAACGGAGCGAGCAGGTATCATTGGCAATGCGCCGCTCACCGCTGTAGGTTTCCACGCGATAGGACGATGCCGCACTGCCGCCTGCATCCAGAAAGCAGGTCGCACCCTTGGAATAGCTGTTGTCCTTCTCGCTGGAAGTGTAGACAAGCGTGTTGTCGCGATAGAGCTTGAACAGCGCGTCATCCGGATCAGATGCCAGAAAACGCCAGCTTACGAGCATTCCGGAGCCGGTGTTTACGGCACTGATGCCGCGGTCGAGGTACTCCACCACCATGCTCCCGGTGTTGTTGAATGCGGTATTGTTGGCAGTCGCCGCACTTGCGGTGAATCCGGTGCCGCCCCACATGGACAGGCACATTGACCCGGCAAGGACAGAGGAAAGCCATCTTCTTTTCTTCATATCTATTTCCCCCTTAAACTCTGGTCTTGCAGGGATCTTGTCTCTCTCAATATGTCGGCAAGTGTCCTGCAATTTGTGTCTTATTTGTGAACCAAAATAATTATATCACAAATAAACCGCCTATGCAATGACGAATTCGTGCTATTTTATTGCAATTTGGAGACAAGCGGCGGCAGACCTCTCAAACGTGAGAGTCTGCCGCCGCAGAAAATCGTAATTACAGGAAAGCATTTGAATCCGACAGCATCAGGATCGTCAGCAGGATACTGGGGATCAGAACAATGATGGTGTTGCGGATCATGCGCTTACGCACGCGCCGCCACTGCTTATCCGTCAGGCTTGAGACCTTGGGAATACGCAGGAGATCCAGCACAACCACAGCGGACATAAAAATAAAGTATGTATTGACCAGAAACAGGTACGAAGCACCTGCCAGCATTTCCCACTTAGCGTGGGCAATGGAATAGCCGCAGGTGCAGACCGGCGGCATCAGTGCCGTTGCGATGGCAACGCCCGGGATAATATTGTTCGCCTTCTCAGTACGTGTACTGCCGATGATGCCGGCGATACCGCCAGCGGTTGCGATGATGACATCGTAAAAGGTCGGATTCGTCCTTGCCATCAGCTCGGAGCTGGGGGCATTGATCGGCGAGAGCAGAAAATACAGGGTCGATACCATAAGACTCAGGGTGATCTGGATCAGAAAGCCGTACAGATGCCGCCGAAACCGCGGAAAATCCGCCGCCGCAATGCCATATGCCATCGCTAAAATACTGCCCATCAGCGGCGAGATCAGCATCGCACCGATAATAACGGCTGTCGATCCGGTATTCAGCCCCACCGATGCGATCAGGATGGCGCAGATCAAAATGCACATGTTAGTTCCGGTCACCTGTCCGCCGCTGAGGATGCGGTTCTTGATCTCCTCATGTGTGGCGGTGTCCGCATGGATATTAAAGGCACGTTTGACCGCCCGGGTCAGTTCACTTGTAAATAGCTTCATGCAGTTTCTCCTTTCTTTTCCGATGCCCGGCATCAGTACTGCGTACTACCAGTATACCATATTTTTACACCAAATGCAAGGGGGGAACAAACAGTGCCTCGAAAATCCACACAGCATCGACCCGCTGCACCATCGCTTCAATTTCCCAGCACTTGTTGACACCCTCTCCATTTCATGGTATAATATAAATGCATATCGTTCTCATGACAGGAGTTGAGTTTTATGGCAATCACCAATCCGGAGCAGTATCGTTCCGGCATCCGACGCATTATGATCTCCGAGGAGGAGATCCACACAGCGATCGCAGAGACCGGCGCAGAAATTGATGCGCAATACAGTGGCAAGCCACTCCTGCTTGTCAGCATCCTCAAGGGTGCATTCGTGTTCCTCTCCGACCTCGCCCGTGCCATTTCCATTCCCTGCGAGATCGGCTTCATGCAGGCGCAGAGCTATTTCGAGGGCACATCGTCCACCGGAACGGTCAATATCACCCTCGATCTGACGCAGGATATCAGCCGATATCACGTCATCATTGTCGAGGACATCATTGACACCGGACGCACCCTCAAACTGGTAAAGGAGAAATTGCTCGCCAGAGATCCGCTTTCCCTCCGAATCATCACGCTGCTCGACAAGCCCGAACGCCGCGTTGCTGCGCTGACTGCTGACAAATCGCTGTTCACCATCCCCGACCGGTTCGTCATCGGCTATGGGCTGGACTGCGCCGAGTACTACCGGAATCTCCCCTATATCGCAGAATATGCAGAGGTGTGAGGTCAAAAACAGCCCTTCCGTTAGTTTGATACTCATAGTAAGAAGTTTTAGCCCCGAAGCAATGATTGATCACTGCTTCGGGGCTTATTGTTACGATTCGATTATTCGCATAAACCAGAATTTATACAGGTATATCATTTCCATTCCATTTTATCTCTTTTGCTTTTTCACTTTGAGTTGCCCAAAATATTATATTTGAAACAAACTTTGGAGTGATTATTTCTGGAACATTAAAGGGTAATAAATATCTATTCCAAATTCCATTTGTCTTTTTATTTTGAAATATATTTCCTTTGCTGATAATATATGAAGTTTTAGTTTTCAGGGGGCAAGAAATAATTAACGCTTTATCAAATGAGACAATATTCAATACATAGTATGGTGTATCGTAATCCAACTCAATATACCATATATAATTTTTATCAGATACCGTTATTTTTCGTCTGCCTTTTTGAGCTACGCCCATATTTCTCAACTCCTGTTAATTCCACTTTAAATTAGTAATAATTATACACCAAAGCCTTTACATTGTCAATAGAAAATAGAAACGCCATAGCACTTTTGACTGAACATCATAAGTGCTATGGCGAAAACTTCTTTATGAGCACCCTTCGTTTGCCGGAAGGGGCTGTTCTGCTTATCCTATCCCTGAAAGGCGCTTATACCTGCGGCAGCTCTGCCAGAGATGCGGCGATCTCCTCATCGGTCGGGATGTAATCACCCATTTCGCCGTCGTTGAACTTCTGGTAAGCAACCATATCGAAGTAGCCGGTACCGGTCAGACCAAAGAGGATAGTCTTTTCCTCGCCGGTCTCCTTGCAGCGCAGTGCCTCGTCAATGGCAACACGGATCGCATGGCTCGACTCCGGAGCCGGGAGAATGCCCTCGATGCGTGCAAACTTCTGTGCAGCCTCGAAAACGGAGGTCTGCTCTACGCTCCTTGCCTCCATCAGACCATCCGCATAGAGCTGGGAAATCACGCCCGACATGCCATGATAGCGCAGACCGCCTGCATGGTTTGCAGAGGGCATGAAACCGCTGCCAAGAGTGTACATCTTCTGAAGCGGACATACCTTGCCGGTGTCGCAGAAGTCATACGCGTACTTGCCGCGTGTCAGGGACGGACAGGACTTCGGCTCAACGGCGATAAACTGATAATCCGCCTCGCCGCGCAGCTTTCTGCCCATGAACGGAGAGATCAGACCGCCGAGATTCGAGCCGCCGCCTGCACAGCCGATGATAACATCCGGCACAATTTCGTACTTGTCACAAGCTGCCATCGTCTCCAGACCGATCACACTCTGGTGCAGAAGTACCTGATTGAGCACCGAGCCGAGCACATAGCGGTAGCCATCGGAATTGAGCGCCGTTTCGACCGCCTCGGAAATTGCACAGCCCAGCGAGCCGTTCGTGCCCGGGAACTCCTCCAGGATCTTGCGGCCAACTGCCGTAGTATCTGACGGAGACGGGGTCACGTTGGCACCGTAGGTGCGCATCACCTCACGACGGAAGGGCTTCTGCTCGTAGGAAACCTTCACCATGTACACCTTGCAGTCAAGGTCAAAATACGCGCATGCCATCGAGAGTGCTGTTCCCCACTGACCTGCACCGGTCTCGGTGGTCACGCCCTTGAGCCCCTGTTTCTTTGCATAATACGCCTGCGCAATGGCAGAGTTGAGCTTATGAGAGCCGGAGGTGTTGTTGCCCTCAAACTTATAATAGATCTTTGCCGGCGTGTCAAGTGCCTTTTCCAGGCAGTAGGCACGTACCAGCGGTGCCGGACGATACATCTTATAAAAGCCTTGGATCTCCTCGGGAATGTCGATGTAGGTGTCAGTCTCGTTCAGCTCCTGCTCTGCCAGCTCCTGACAGAATACTGCGGAAAGCTCTTCGAGCGTTGCCGGCTGATGCGTTGCCGGATTCAGGAGAGGTGCTGGCTTGTTCTTCATGTCCGCACGGACATTATACCACTGTTTCGGGAGTTCCTCCTCCTCCAAATAAATTTTGTACGGAATGGTCTTTGCCATGTGCTATCATCCTTTCCGCCGACACAGTATCGCTCTGCCGGGTCGGCGCAGTTTTTACATATTCATTATAGCGTATCAGAGCAATTTTGTCAAGCCGGTTATATGGAAAAGCCCAAGCTGTCTCAAAGCCTGATCAGGGCATACGGATAAATCCGTCATCCGTGAGAATCCAGCCATTGACATTGACTGTCCAGCCGAATGTCCCATCCTCCTTTGACGATGAGGTGGCATAGTACGAATATCCATTGCCGATGCAGTCCGGGATCGTGACCATACGCGGCGTGGATTCTGTTCCGACATATACCTCAATGCGCCTGCTGGCAGGGTATTTCTGGATGTCCCCGTACTCGTAATTCGGGAGCAGATAGTAATACTTGAAGCTGCCGTCCTCATTGAGCTGATCGGGGTCGATGGGATGCTGTGTCGCTGTGGTGGTCGTCGTTGTTGTGGTAGTCGTGGTTGTCGCTGTAGTTGTGGTGGTAGTTGTAGTGGTCGTCGCGGTAGTCGTGGTTGTCGTTGTCGTAGTCGTTTCCGTCGTGGTCGTTGTCGTAGTCGTCTCTGTGGTGGTCGTCTCCGGAGGCAGCTCCTCACGGCCAAGCCAGCTTGCCAGCGACTGTCCGCCGCCGCCGCCGGCATATGCGGCATATTCCAGAATCAGCGCAGCATCCGCAGCATTGACATCGCCGCTTGCATCCAGATCAGCCGCATCAAACGTGGCAGTTGCACAGCCTGTCCATACGGGAAGGCTATCCGTTCCTCCTGCACCGGAATATGCCGCATACTGAAGTATCACGGCTGCATCCGCCGCATTTACGACAGTATTTTCATCCAGATCGCCCAGCCTGCCTGCGGCATGGATCCTGCTGTTGGTGTACATCATCCCACAGCTCATGACGCATGCCATCAAACCTGCGCAAAACAGTTTCCATTTCATAGTCATTCTCCTTTCAGGTACAAAGCACCGCACAGTCGCCGTGCAATCCACGCGGCAAATGCCTGCTTCCATTGTTGATACCGGATCAGATCCCCCTCCTCGGGAATCTTCCTGGTGCTCAGTGCTGTCAAAACGCGCTCCCCCATCCGGTCAAGCGGCATATATGGCAGCTCCCCTGGCTTTGCCAGTCCGTTCATCCGTGCCAGAACCGACATCACCGGCGGATCACCCTTGGCATCCAAAATCCGCAGCTCATCCGGGGTTCGCAGCAGCTCCCGGAAGGACAGGAGCATTCCGGGAGGGAGAAGCACCTCCGCCTCATCCGCCTTGGCATAATAGGGCAGTACCTGCGCCATCGGCAGACACAATGTTCCCGGCACAAGCTCCAGCCGCATCAGGATAATTCCCTCTCTGTCCTGATACGCCGGCAGAAATCCGGCGGTCGAGGTCGAGGTGAACGAGAGTGTCCTGCCGCACTCGCGCATCTGCAAGAAGTCGCAATACCGTTCAATGCGGTATGTCCTGAGTCTCTGTTCCAGCGGACAAAATGCTGAGAGGAGATCCTGCATGGTCTCAAAAAGCCGTGTCTCATCCGAAAGGATCGACGGATTCAGCCGCTTTCCCTCCCGGACGCGTGCCTGCTCGGCGGCAATGCCGGGAAAGAACAGCGAATTGAGGGTAACATACGCCTTGGGATCACCCCAGAACGGATCGTTCCCCTCCACATCGCCGATGTACCACCTGACAGCACGAAGCTGTGCAGTACTCAAAGGCTCCATGTTGGTTTCTCCTCTCGTACAAGGTCAGACAGTTCCTGATACTTGGAAAGCGTGTCGTGATAGCCGCGCAGCAGGAGCTGCCGGGTCTTGCGCTGCGTGAGATGCAGCGTCCCCCTCACAAAGCCCCCCAGCGATTCGTTGGGGAGGATGTGGACGATCCGGGCATCGGGAAATTCCTGCCCATCCGGGAGCATCGCATCGCGATTCAGATACACCGCGATGATCCGCCGGCAGCCGCGTTCATAGAGCGCGGCGATGGGGGTGTTATTGCCCTTTGTGATACCGCCGTCAAAATATCGTCCAAAGCCTGTGATCTTCACACCCAGCACACCCCGGTAGATGACGGGAAGTGCCGAGGAGGCAAGCAGGATCTCCCTGCACACAGGCGGCTCGAACAGATTAAGACAAAAGCAGGCGGCATGCCGGGGATCCTTGCTGCACATCACGAAGATGCGGCGGTGCATTGCACTGAAATCCACCTCGCCGATCAGCTCCCCGATGCGCTCCTGTGTCACAGGCATCCCCGACATGATCCACGCAGACGATGCCATGGCAGTGCCCGTGACACCTCCGGCAGCCAACTCACGCAGCAGCCGTGCCCTGTCGATGTGGAGCAGATCGCGCGTTCTGAGCGTCAGCCACAGGCGTTTTGCCGCCTCAAAGCCCCTGGTCTCCAGAAGCGCTGCATTGAGTGCCCCGACCGATGTCCCGGAAATATCTGTGATCTGCGGCAGCAATCCCTGCTCCTCAAGCGCACCCCAGACCCCGATCTCATACGCGCCCTTAGCACCGCCTCCGCTGAGGACAAGTCCCAATTTCTCCTGCATGCTGCATCCTCCTTCTCTATTATACCATGTATGCCGGAATATGTCAATCCAAGGCTGCCGCCTTTGGAAAATGTGGAAGGCATCTTGCTACTGAGCCCAGCTTTGTCCTCTTGCCGTCAGGCAAAGGGCATTGCGGACAATAGAATCCGATTTGTCGTCATCGCCAACTCGCCAGCGCGGGCTGCCGCGCCGCCTTTGGAAAATGTGGAAGGCATCCTGCTACTGAGCCCAGCTTTGCCCTCTTGCCGTCAGGCAAAGGGCATTGCGGACAATAGAATCCGATTTGTCGTCATCGCCAACTCGCCAGCGCGGGCTGCCGCGCCGCCTTTTGAAACCGCTTTAGGGTGCTGAGGGAATCCCCCCCAGCACCCTTACAGCAAAACGTTACACCATCGATGCGATTTTCACCTGTAACCCCTCACCGTCCGAGGTGAGCAGGACGGTATCACCGCTGTGCAGCTCACCGCGCAGCCACAGGCGCGAGACGGGGCTTTCCGCCTCCTGGGTGAGCCACCGGCGGATCGGACGTGCCCCGTAGCGTCTCGTTTCGGGGCAGGATGCCGCCGCACGGACAGCAGTCTCGTCAAATGCCAGATTCACGCCCATCTCCAGCGCCCGTGCCGACAGTGCCTCAAGCTGACGGCGCGCAATGGCACACAGGCTCTCCTCGCCCAGCGGCGCAAACAGCAGCACCTCATCCATACGATTGAGCAGCTCCGGCGGCAGCGTGCCGCGCAGCCGTTCAAGCGCACGGCTCTCCCGGGCATCCGGAAGAAAGCCTACGGCACCGCCCTGCTCGTGCATGCCGATGTTCGAGGTCAAGAAGATCATCGCACTGCACAGACTGATCTTCCGTCCGCTGCTGTCCGTCAGCATCCCATCCTCAAGCATTTGCAGCAGGAGATGCAGGACATCCGGATGTGCCTTTTCGATCTCATCGAACAGGATGATGCTGCACGGACGGCGACGCAGATGCTCGCAGAATGCCGTCTCCTCTGAGAATCCCACATAGCCGGGCGGCGATCCGATGAGCTTTGACGCCGAGTGCGGCTCCTGAAATTCCGACATATCCACCGTGAACAATGCCTTGGCATCACCGCAGAGCGTCTCGGCAAGGACGCGCACCAGCGCGGTCTTGCCCACACCGGTCGGTCCAAGGAACAGGAACGACCCGACCGGCCGCTGCCGATCCCGGAAGCCAGCACCACTGCGGCAGATCGCATCGCACAGGCGTTCGATCGCCTGCTCCTGTCCGATGATCTCGCGGCTGAGAACACTCTGCATGTGCAGCAGTCTCTCCTGTTCCGCCTCAGTCATCTGCGCAAGCGGAATGCCCGTGCGCACCGATGCAACCGCCGCTACATCCTCCTGCGTCACCTCGTCTGAAAAGCCATGCAAACTTGCCCTTGCACACGCCTCGTCGAGAAGATCGAGTGCCTTGTCAGGAAAATGCTTATCAGCAATATATCGCTGTGAAAGCGTCACACAGCTTTGCAGGACACCATCCCCAAGCCGGATGTGATGAAACGTTTCAAAGCTCTCACGCAGTCCCTCCAGGATGCACAGTGTCTCCTCGCCGGACGGCTCACGCACATCCACGGATTGAAAGCGTCTGGCAAGTGCGCCGTCCTTTTCGATGCTCTTCGCGTACTCGGGCGGTGTGGTCGCACCGATGATGCGCAGCTCTCCCCGTGCCAGCGCAGGCTTGAGGAGATTTGCCGCATCGATCGCTCCCTCGGCAGCACCGGCTCCCACGATGGTGTGCAGCTCATCAATAAACAGAATGATATGCCCGTTGGCAGATACCTCGTCTACGATGGCACGGATGCGCTCCTCAAAATCACCGCGGTACTTGGCACCTGCCAGCATTGCCCCCAGATCCAGCGAAAAGATGAACATTCCCTGCAGCTGCACAGGGATCTCTCCCTTGGCAAATCGCTGTGCGACCCCCTGCACGATCGCCGTCTTGCCCACCCCGGGGTCACCGATCAGACAGGGATTGTTCTTGGAACGCCGCGCCAGGATCTGGAGAACCCTGCCGATCTCCGGCTCACGGCCGATAAGGGGATCGTCATTGCCGGACGGCAGCATCAGCTTTCCGTAGCGGAATAGCTGGGGCAGCTCTTTTTCTGTCGGAACGCGCAAAGTGTGGGAAGAACCCTGCGCACCCAGACAGCCCTGCTCGATGCGGCAGAGGTCTGCATGCGTACTTTCCAGCAGCTCGGCAGCGGCGCAGTTCTCGTCGCGCACCATCGCCAGCAGGATCCACTTCGAGCCGACACTGTCCTCCCCCTGCTCCTGCGCGAAACGCTGGGCATCGTGCATCAGCCGATGCAGTGCCGGCGTCATGCTCCCATAGCCCGGCGAGGTGTGCGAGCCTCGCCCGACCGTCTGGAGCATCTGCTCGGTGAGCTGCACCTCGGAGATGCCACTGCTCCGGAGGATGGTTTCCGCTTCATTCGGGCTCTGACGGAGCATACCGATCAGGTAATGCTCCGTACCGATATAGGTGTGCCCCATCTCTCCGGCAAAGAGCATTGCGTTCTCCAGGATGAGCATCACATGTTCGGAAAAACGGTCAATATCATATTGTGCATTCTGCAAGGCACATGCCTCCTTTCCCGGCAAAACGCCGAGTTCATCATACCCTTCCAGTATACCACATTTGCCATGCAATATTTGTCGCATTCCGCCGTTTACTCAAAATGTCTCCGATGCTCTGCCAGCATGGCATATTTCCGCTTGGTCGCCATGCCGCCCCGGATATGCCGTTCCTCCTTGTTCTGCACAAGGATCGCGTGAACTGCCTGCGCCAGCTCCGGACGGATGTGCGGCAGACGTTCGGAAACGTCCTTGTGTACCGTACTCTTGCTGATGCCAAACTGCTTTGCTGCCGCCCGGACCGTCGCGCGGTTCTCCAGAATGTATGTACCGAGCATCACGGCTCGTTCATTCGGTTGATCTCGCATGTTCTCACTCCCATTCTGTTGGATTCTGCTGGAGTATATGCGATGCTGCGAAAATTTAGAAGAAACTCCTCCCTGTAAACCAGTGAAACATACTAATTGATATTTTTTTACCGATTGTTATGCGGATTGCATAAAAGCATTTGTGCGGAGACAATAATTCTATCAATAAGGAACGATTCCCCAAACTGTCTTTTTTATAGATTGACATGCACCCCAAAATGTAGTATGATATAAATAGAGCCTGTTTCAGACAGCCGGATATCCCAAATAAGAATCGGTATGAAACAGACTATGAGGAAAACAGAACAGCTCCAAGCTGCCTGACAGCGGCGGTGTCCTGTGTGTATGGAAAGGATGATTCTATTATGTTACAATCATTTGCACCCGAATGGGAAGGCTTTGAGCCGGGAAGATGGAGCAGCAGCTCTGTCAATGTCCGCGACTTCATCCAGAAGAACTACACCTACTATGACGGTGACGAGAGCTTTCTCGAGGGTCCCACGGAGGCTACTGTCAAGCTCTGGGAGCAGGTCATGGATCTGTCCCGGCAGGAGCGCGAGGCTGGCGGTGTGCTGGATATGGATACCAAGATCATTTCCACCATCACCTCTCACGGTCCCGGCTATCTGAACAAGGATCTGGAGAAGATCGTTGGTTTCCAGACGGATAAGCCGTTCAAGCGTTCCTTGCAGCCGTTCGGCGGCATCCGCATGGCACAGCAGGCATGCAAGGAGTACGGCTACGAGGTAGATCCCGAGGTCGTTGAGATCTTCACCAAATACAGAAAGACGCACAATCAGGGCGTGTTTGATGCCTACACCCCCGAGATGAAGCTCGCACGGCATGCGGCGATCCTCACCGGTCTCCCGGATGCCTACGGCAGAGGACGCATCATCGGCGATTACAGAAGGGTCGCCCTGTACGGCATCGACAAGCTCATTGAGGACAAGGAGCATCAGAAAGCAACGCATTTTGTCCGCATGACCTCCAAGAACATCCGTCTGCGTGAGGAGCTTGCTGAGCAGATCGGCGCTCTGCGAGATCTCAAAAAGCTCGGCGAGATCTACGGCTTTGACCTCTCCCGTCCGGCAAAGACGGCGCAGGAGGCTATCCAGTGGCTTTACTTCGGCTATCTGGCAGCCGTCAAGGAGCAGAACGGCGCGGCAATGTCCCTTGGCCGCACCTCCACGTTCCTGGATATCTATATCCAGCGCGACCTTGACCGCGGCATCATCACCGAGCGCGAGGCGCAGGAGATGATCGACCACTTCATCATGAAGCTGCGTCTGGTCAAGTTTGCAAGAACTCCGGACTACAACGCGCTGTTCTCCGGCGATCCGACCTGGGTCACCGAGTCCATCGGCGGCGTTTCCGTAGACGGCAAGCCGCTGGTGACGAAAAATTCCTTCCGTTACCTCAACACGCTCAACAATCTCGGCACAGCTCCCGAACCGAACATGACCGTTCTGTGGTCTGTGAATCTGCCGATCAATTTCAAGAAGTTCTGCGCTAAAATGTCCATCAAGTCCTCCTCAATCCAGTACGAGAATGACGATCTGATGCGCGAGATCCACGGCGATGACTATGCCATTGCCTGCTGCGTGTCCTCCATGCGCATCGGCAAGGAGATGCAGTTCTTCGGTGCAAGAGCAAACCTTGCCAAGTGCCTGCTCTACGCAATCAACGGCGGCGTCGATGAGCGTCTTGGACTTCAGGTCGGTCCGAAATACCGTCCGGTCGAAGGAGACTATCTCGACTATGATGATGTGATGGAGAAGTACGATGACATGATGGAGTGGCTGGCAGGTCTGTATGTCAATACCCTCAACGTCATCCACTATATGCATGACAAGTACAGCTACGAACGTCTCCAGATGGCACTGCACGACCGTGAGGTCAAGCGCTATTTCGCGACCGGTATCGCCGGGCTGTCCGTGGTAGCCGACTCCCTCTCTGCGATCAAGTACGCCAAGGTCAAGTGCATCCGCAAGGATATTGAGATCAAGAACAAGCTCGGCGAGGTCATTGACGTGGCAAAGAATGTCGTTGTGGATTACGAGGTCGAGGGCGACTTCCCCAAATACGGCAACGATGATGACCGCGTGGATGAGATCGCGGTAAACCTTGTCCGCACCTTTATGGATAAGATCCGCAAGCATCACACCTACCGCGATGGCGTACCCACCATGTCGATCCTGACGATCACCTCAAACGTGGTCTACGGCAAAAAGACCGGCAATACCCCTGACGGCAGAAAACAGGGCATTCCACTGGCACCGGGTGCAAACCCCATGCACGGCAGAGACACGCACGGTGCGGTTTCTTCCCTGTCTTCGGTTTCCAAGCTCCCGTTCCGCCATGCGCAGGACGGCATCTCCAACACGTTCTCCATCATTCCGGATGCACTGGGCAAGAACACGCAGATCTTCGCAGGTGATCTGGACATCGACCGTCTGATGCAGGAGGCGATCAACGAAGATGCCAATGAATGATCCGATCGCTTCCAAGGATATGGATGCCGATGCACTGGTGACACTGCTCGATCATCTGTGCAAGACGGGCAGCCAGCACATCAATCTCGACATCGGTGAGCAGACAAGGGTGCAGACCGTAAACACCTCGGAATGCAGTCCCAGGCTCGGCGCGTGCGCCATCCCGAATCTTGGCAAAGACCCTGGGGAGGATGACGAGGAACTGTAAGCATCCGTCTCTAGGATTAGTATTAGGAGGTAATCACTATGGAAAATTCCAACGTAAACGATCAGCAGGTGGAAAACCTGGTGGATCTGCTCGATGGCTATGTGCAGAAGGGCGGCCATCACCTGAACGTCAATGTGTTCACGCGTGAGACTCTGCTCGATGCGCAGGCGCATCCGGAGAACTATCCGCAGCTCACCATCCGTGTATCCGGCTACGCGGTGAACTTCATCAAGCTCACCAAGGAGCAGCAGGATGACGTGATCTCGCGTACCTTCCACGACAGGATCTGATCGAAATACAAAATGCCCCCTGCCGTTTCCGGTAAGGGGGCAATGCTGTAATGCTGAAAGGAGGGCATTTGCATGCTGGGCTATATCCATTCCATCGAATCATTCGGAACGGTTGACGGACCGGGCGTTCGGTTTGTGGTGTTTTTTCAGGGATGCCCCATGCGGTGTCTGTACTGCCACAACCCCGACACATGGGAGAATTCGAGAGGAACAGCCACGACTGCGGCGGCACTTCTGGCGCAGTATGAGCGCAGCAAGGCATTCTACCGCAGCGGCGGCATCACTGCAACGGGCGGTGAGCCGATGGCACAGCCCGAATTTCTCACAGATCTGTTCACGCTGGCAAAGCAGCGCGGCATCCACACGTGTCTGGATACCTCGGGGATCTGCTTTGACCCGGCTCACGCGGAGCATTTTGACGCACTCCTCGCTGTCACAGACCTGGTTATGCTCGACATCAAGCACATTGACGATGCGCGGCATAGGGCACTCACATCCCACAGCAACGCGCGCATTCTCGCCTTTGCAGAGCATCTGAGCCGCCGAGGCATCCCCTTATGGATCCGGCATGTCATCGTTTCCGGCTGGACAGATGATCCGGACGAACAGGAGCGTCTGGGCTATTTTCTGGGTGGTTTAAAAACCATCAAGGCACTCGACTGCCTGCCCTATCACGATATGGGCAAGCACAAATACAAGGCAATGGGGCTGCCCTATCCCCTGCCGGAAACCGCGCCTGCCACGCCCGAGATCGCTGCCGCGGCACGTGCCGTCATCCTGAAAGGCATCAAGAAACGCCTGCTTGCAGAGGCTGCCAAATCCTCAACATAAACAACGAACCGCCCTCCGAATGGAGGGCGGTTTGCCTGTGTTCAGCTTACTTATTGACAGCTTCCTTCAGGTTCTTACCAGCCTTGAATGCCGGTGCCTTGCAAGCCGGAACGTCCTGCATCTCGTGAGTACGCGGATTCTTGCACTGTTTTGCTGCACGCTCACGAACCTCAAATACGCCGAAACCAGTCAGGGTTACCTTCTCGCCTGCAACCATTGCATCCTTAATTGCCTCGAAAACTGCATCTACATAAACCGCTGCATCCTTCTTGGACTTGCCGGTCTTTTCTGCTACGACCTGAATCAGTTCTGCTTTTTTCATAGTGTTACATCCTCCATAAGAATTAATATACTTGTATTATATACGATTTTCCCCGAAATGTCAAGATTTTTCCGAAAAATTGGCGTTTCACCATATTTTCGCACGGGATTCGGATCAAATTTATATAATATCCTATAATTTTGCACAAACAAGCACAATATGCCCTGAAATCCGTACAATCGGAGACGTTTGAGAGACTTATTCCGCGTCCTCTGCACCGGTATTGACGATCTCTGTCGGTGTGTACTGCTGCTTCTCCTTGAGCCGGTTGAAAACGATATCATATCCACCGTTGAGCGAACGGTTCACACGGCTGATGGTCGCTGTGCTGGCACTGGTTGCCGCCACGATATCGCTGTAAACGTGATGCTCACGCAGCATCTTTGCCACCTGCAAACGCTGCGACAGCGTCTGAAGCTCAAGAACCGTACACAGATCATCGAAAAATGCGCTGCATTCCTCCTTGGTCTCTAAGCATAGGATCGCCTCATACAGCTCCTCAACGGCTGTGGGCTTGGATCTTCCTCGTTTCATGGTCATAGTCCTTTCCATTTGGAATTTCAATGCGCCCATCCCGGGTGCTTATTTTATTTTAACACAGTATTGCATAAAAGTAAAGAGTTTTTTTGCAAAATTTTCAAAAAAAGCAGGGAACGCGCGGTTCCCTGCCATACCTATTCTTCATCCGCGCTCTCAGACTCCGCATCGTCCTCCTCAGCGATCTCAGACAGGAGATCACGCAGGACATCCTGTCCCTCAAAGGTCTTGGACGAGAACGGGATCGAGTGGATATCCTCAAAGCACGGGATCTCCTCCGCAAATGCCGCCATACGCGCGGTACGTTCGGTCTTGTTGAGCTTGTCTGCCTTGGTAAACACGATGATAAACGGGATCTCCTCGTCAATCAGCTGCTCGATCATGGAGATGTCCTTCGCAGACGGCGCATGCCGCATGTCGATAAGCTGCACCACAAGGCGCAGGTCACGGTCGGCACGCAGATAGCCCGAAATCAGCTTGCGCAGACGCTCCTGCTCGGACTTCGAGGTCTTAGCGTACCCGTAGCCGGGAAGATCCACCAGATACACATGATCCACACTGTAGAAGTTGATCGTCGCGGTCTTTCCCGGAACGGCACTCACTCTTGCGAGTGCCTTACGATTGACCAGTTTGTTGATCAAAGTCGATTTTCCGACATTCGATCTGCCAATAAAAGCGAACTCCATACGTTCCGGCTCGGGGAACTGGGAGACCTTTCCACAGGCAAATGCAAATGCCGCATTATGGAACATCATGTCGCACTCCTTGCACCTGTGCGCTTGGCACGGGGCTTGACTGCCTTTTTCGGGACTTTGACCAGCGCAGCATCCAGCACCTGCGAAAGCTGCCGCACCGGCAGGAAGGTCACGTTCGCCTTGACGATATCCTCGACCTCATCAAGATCTGCAACATTCCCCTCCGGGATCAGAACCGTCTTGATGCCTGCCTTATACGCTGCCATCGACTTCTCCCGGAGACCGCCGATGGGCATTACTCTGCCGTGCAGCGTGATCTCACCAGTCATCGCCACATCGGCACGCACGGGAATTCCTGACAGCGCAGAGATCAGTGCAGTTGTCATCGTGACACCGGCAGACGGACCGTCCTTGGGAACTGCCCCCTCGGGCGCGTGGATATGGATATCCTTCTTCTGGTAGAAATCCGGCTCGATACCGTACTCCGCCGCAACGCTGCGTGCGTAGCTCACCGCCAGACGCGCGCTTTCCGTCATGACATTGCCCAGAGAGCCTGTGATCTCGATCTTGCCCGTTCCATCAAGGACAAGTGCCTCCAGCGGCATCAGCACGCCGCCGACCGATGTCCATGCAAGACCGTTGACAAGCCCCACCGTGTTCTGTTCGCTCTGGGGGTCGGGGAGATACTTGGGAATGCCCAGATACTCCTGCAAATCCTTCCTCTTGACAGTGATGCGTTTCTTTTCGCCTGCTGCAATAGCACGCGCCGCCTTGCGGCAAACCGTACCGATGGTACGCTCCAGGTTACGGACACCTGCCTCCTTGGTGTAGCTGTCGATCATGTCGTAGATCACGGCATCCTCCAGCTTGCACTGGGCAGGTTTCAGACCGTGCTCCGCCATCTGCTTGCCCACCAGATGGCGCACCGCGATCTGGAATTTTTCCTCACGCGTGTAGCTCGTCAGTTCAATGATCTCCATTCTGTCGCGCAAAGGCGCCGGGATGGTATCCAGCGTGTTGGCAGTTGCCACAAACAGTACCTGACTGAGGTCAAACGGGATCTCTAAGTAGTGGTCGCGAAATGTCGCGTTCTGCTCGGCATCGAGTACCTCAAGCATAGCAGCAGACGGATCGCCCTTGTAGTCGCTGCCCATCTTGTCCAGCTCATCAAGCAGAATGACGGGATTGCGCGTGCCTGCCTGCGAGAGCGCTGCAATGATACGACCGGGCATCGCGCCGATATAGGTCTTTCGGTGACCGCGGATGTCCGCCTCATCACGGACACCACCCAGCGAAACTCTGGCAAATTTCCGGTCGATCGCCCCGGCAATGGAACGTCCGATCGAGGATTTTCCGATGCCGGGAGGTCCTACCAGACACAGGATCTGTCCGCGCAGCTCCGGATTCAGGACGCGCACTGCCAGACTTTCCAGAATGCGCTCCTTGACCTTTTCCAAGCCATAGTGATCGGCATCCAGACGCTCCTGTGCCTTCTGGAGATCGACCGTTTCCTGCGTCAGCGTATTCCACGGCAGGTCAAGTACGGTGTCCAGATAGCTGGTGATGACGTAGGATTCCTGCGATGCCGGAGGCATCTGTGACAGCCGCGCAGCCTCCTTGAGGAGCTTGTTCTCGCTGTCCTGCGGAAGTCCGAGCGCGGTAATGCGCTCATAATAGGAATCCGGCTCCTCGTCTGCCGGTGCCTCGCCGGTTTCCTCACGCAGTTGGCTCGATATGACGCGAAGCTGCTCACGCAGAAAATACTCGCGCTGTCCGGCATCAATGCTCTCCTGTGTGCGTTCGCGGATCTCCTTCTCGGTTTCCAGCACCATTGTCTCGCGCGTCAGGATATCATACAGGAGCTGAAGGCGCATGAACAGCGAAGTCTCCTCCAGCAAGATCTGCTTATCCTTATAATCCATCAGCGTATTGAATACGATCTCCTCATACAGGCGCATGGGATCGTCCTGACACATGACAGTGATGAGGATCTCCTTGGGCATGCGCGGGAACATCCGCGCATACTGCTCATAGATGTTCTTGATGGCACGCATGAGCGCATCCATCTCGATTTCGTTGACAGTCTCACGTGTATTCTGCGGCAGACGGCGCACAGATGCCGCCAGGTACTCGCCGGTATTCGTCATGTTCCTGACCTTGGCGCGGTAGAGACCCTCAACGAGGATCCGTACCGTATCATCCTGGGTTTTGAGCGTCTGCTTGACCTCTGCCACAACACCGATGGAAAAAAGCTCATCCATTTCCGGGCTTTCATCAAACACATCACGCTGTGCCACCAGGAAAAGCCGCCTGTCCGTTTTCAGTGCCTGCTCGACTGCCTGAACCGACAGCTCGCGTGCAACATCAAAGTGCATGATCATATGGGGAAACGCGACTGTTCCGCGCAGCGGCACGGTCGGTATCATCTCTTGGTCTCTTTTACGTTCCGGCATATTATGCCTCCCTTCGGGGATGGGGTTCTGCGATTAGCGGTCTATTAGACCTCCTCAGAAACTTACAAAGCACCATCTTCCTTGTCTATTTCACATATGGCTTTGTGCTTCGCCCTTGCAATACAGCAAGTATTCCTGCGGTCGAGTCACTTTGCCATATGCGAAATATCCTGCGGAATCTGGCACTTCTCCAGTTCCCGAGGAGGTCTATTCTATTATACTATATTTCCGTCCGGATTGCAAGCGGTAATTTCCGGCGGTACATCCAGTTCGCCCCGGAAAACACCAAAAGCCACACGATATGTGGTGTGGCTTTTCCGATGTACTTGTTTACCACTGATCCACGGGCTTGCCCTTGCGGTCGGTGAGAATCGGCTGTGCATCGCCGGTCACGCATTCCTTGGTGATCGTCACCTTGCCGACATTCGTATAGGTCGGAAGATTGAACATGCTCTCCATCAGGATGCTCTCCATGATCGAACGCAATCCACGCGCACCGGTGTTCTGTGCAATGGCTTTCTTGGCGATTTCTGTCAAGGCATCGGGCTGCACCTCAAGCTCTACATCATCATAGCTGAACAGCTTGACATACTGCTTGACCAGTGCATCCTTCGGATCGGTGCCGTGGCATCCAGTTTAAGAATCATAATATGTCGGATAATCCAAAGCTTAAGTTGATCAAGATTGCGGTAGAAGTGGTAGAAAT
>CAZKHW010000006.1:0-27620 GCA_964552525.1 uncultured Ruminococcus sp.
GGAACAGCGGTCTTTCGCTCCTTGCGGATTCGTGCGCGGCGTATGCGTTCGCGTACTCTGACCGCATCAGCGATGCGCCCCTGCAATCAAGCGGATTTGACGTGTTTGACGAGGATATTCCGTTCTATCAGCTCGTGCTGCACGGTGTGATCCCGTATTCCGGTACTGCCATCAATGCGAGTGCCGACAGCGGCAGAGCGTTCCTCACATCTGTTGCGACAGGATGCAATCCGGCGTATGATATGATCTACGCGCAGGCAAGTGACCTTAAAGATACGGATCTTGATCCTTATTATTATTCACATTACGCATTCTGGTCTGACACGGCAGCGGCAGAATACAAGCTGGCGCGTGAGATCCTCTCGGACGTGAGCGATCAGCTCATCACCGATTATGTGCAGGAGGGTGACCGGTCGGTAACGACCTATGAGAACGGCGTGACCATCGAGGTGGATTATGCATCGGAAACGATCACAACAGGCGACAGGACTTACTCGCTTGCTGACCTGAAGAAAGGGGAGTGATGGGGAGAATGGCTAAGGAAAAAAAGCTCATCAAGATGCCCTATGAAAAGCGAAAGGGGATGTACGGCTACGGGTTTATCGCCCTGTGGCTGGTCGGAACGATCATCTGGTTTCTGTATCCGCTGCTCAATTCTCTGATGTACTCCTTCATGGATGTGCGACCGGAGACGGGCGGCATGCAGGGAACATGGGTCGGACTTGACAACTATATCTATGTGTTCACCGGCGATAAGGACTATGGCAAGTACTTAGTGAGTGTTCTGGTGGAGACACTGTGGAAAACACCGCTGATCCTGATCTTCTCACTGTTCATTGCGGTCATCCTGAACCAGAAGTTCAAGGGACGCACGTTCGCCAGAGCTGTTTTCTTCCTGCCGGTCATCATCGCGACAGGTCCGGTCTACAGCATCATCAACGGCGATATCTCCAAGTCCGGTGCGGCATCCGCAGGACAGTTTTCCACCATGTTCTCGACCGATCTGATGGGAGAGCTGTTCCAGTTCCTCGGTATCTACGGACTGTCTGACAATATGCAGACAATGGTCGAAACGGTGTCGAATAATATCTTTGGCATCATATGGAATGCCGGGATCCAGATCCTGATCTTCCTGGCGGCGCTCCAGAATATTCCGGTCTCCGCCAAGGAGGCGGCACAGATGGAGGGCGCGACAGCATGGGAGTACTTCTGGAAGATCACGCTGCCCTATGTATCGCCCATGATACTGGCATGTCTGATCTTTACCGTCATCGACAGCTTCACCTCGCCGGACAACAAGGTCATGGGGCGTGTGCTGGAGATGCAGCGCGACTGGCACTACGGCTATGCAGCGGCAATGGCGTGGGTCTATTTTGCCATTGTGCTGGCGGCTGTCGGGCTGATCACGCTTATCATGAACCTATTTATCTACTATGAGGTTGACTAAAGGAGGGACAAATCGCTATGGCAAAAGAAAAAGCAGTGGTAGCTCCTGACGGCACACTGGTCGGCGGCGGTCTCTCCAAAAAAGAGATCAAGAAGATCCACATGCGCAATATGAACCAAAGCGAGATCGCCTATCTTCGCCGCAAGGAAGCGATGGAAAAGGTCTGGCCGATCGCGCGGTTTCTGATCCTGTTCGGGCTGTGCTTCATTATCCTCTATCCGCTGATCTATATGGTGAGTTGCGCCTTCCGTGCGCAGGAGGATATGAGCGATCCGACCGTCATGTGGATTCCGCGCCATCTGACGCTGAAGATCCTCGCACAGACCTGGGATGCGATGGATTTCGGAAATACACTCGCCAATACGCTGTTTCTGAACATCGGCTGCTCACTGGTGCAGGTCATCACCTGTGCGGTCACCGGCTACGGTTTCGCGCGATTCCGTTTTAAGGGTAAGAACCTGCTGTTCGGTCTGGTGCTGATGCAGATCCTTGTGCCGAGCCAGATCATTGCGATCCCGCAGTATATGGAGTTCCGGTACTGTCTGGGTCTCCAGCCGCTGATGGAAAAGATCAGCCCTTCGCTCGGGTCGGCGTTCAATCTGATCGATTCACCGCTGACGATGTATCTGCCTGCGCTGATGGCGAACGGCATTCGTGCAGGTCTGATGATCTTTATCTTCCGTCAGTTCTTCAAGGGACTGCCCAAGGAGCTGGAGGATGCGGCATACCTTGACGGCTGCGGTCCGTTCCGCACGTTTGTGCAGGTCATGATCCCCAATGCCTCGTCCTCGTTCCTGACGGTGTTCCTGTTCTCGGTGGTATGGTACTGGAACGATTTCTACGTATCGTCCACATTCTTCACGCAGAACAACACCATCGCCCTGATGCTCAAGAACCTGAACACCCGTCTATCGCTGGTGCTGTTCAACAGTGCGACAGTTGAGGTCTCGCCGCGTGAGCAGATTTTGTGGATGGAGGCTGGCTGTCTGCTGTCCGTGCTGCCGCTGTTGATTATGTATACCTTCCTGCAAAAGTATTTTACAGAGGGTATCGAGCGTTCGGGCTTGGTTGGATAATTGGGATTTTCTCCCCGGAATGCAGGTGTGACTGGTGTTTCGGGGAGGATTTTTCACGATATTCTGCTCCAGAATAGAAGTCAAAAAAATTTGAAAAATTTTTCAAAAAGGTATTGACAAATCTGAAAAAACGTGGTATAATATAAAAGCTGTGAGAGACAACAGCACACAAAACACTGGGGTGTCGCCAAGCGGTAAGGCAACGGACTCTGACTCCGTCACCCGGGGGTTCGAATCCCTCCACCCCAATCATAAAAGCACCTGATGATTGTTATGATCGTCAGGTGCTTTTTTATTTGATCTTGGATTCTGGGGGGAATCAAAAAACGCCTGCGCTCCCTTGTAGAGGAACGCAGGCGTGATGATTATAACTGTGTCACGAAACGCAGCCAGATATATACGGTGGAGATCACCATGACGATCACAGTCGCCGGAGCCATTTTCTTGCAGTACTCGCCCCAGCCGATCGGATGACCAGCCTTCGCTGCCGCGGACGTACCCACAACATTGGCAGATGCACCGATGGGGGTCGCACTTCCGCCGACATCCGTACCCATTGCCAGCGACCAAGCCAATGTGGACAGCAGCGGATCGCTTCCTGCTGCAAGCTCCTTGATGATGGGCACCATCGTTGCTGCAAAGGGGATATTGTCGATAAATGCGCTGGCAATACCCGATACCCAGATGATGATCGCTACCATCAGGTAGTAATTGCTGCCGCACACGTTGCTGATGAGGTTCGCAATGAGCTCCAGTACGCCTGTCTCCTCCAGACCGCCGACCACAACGAACAGTCCCGTGAAGAACAGGAGTGTCTTATAATCCACGCCCTTGAGCACATGCCCGATGTGCTTACCGGATGCGATCAGCGTAATGACGGCGATGACAACGCCAATGAATGCTACGGTCAGTCCAGTGTTGCTATGGGTGATGAGAAGTGCTACAGCGCACAAGAAAATCACGATGCTCACCGCAAAGCCCGGTTTATCGGTGATAAAGCTCTCCGGGGACGGAACATTGTCGTAATCCGCCGCCGGTGCGGTGCTTACAAGACTTTTGCGCATGGCAAAATAGAAGTATGCCACAATAAAGACAAAGGAGATCAGCGCGACTGCGCCGGTATTTGCCACAAAATCCATGAAGGAGTAGTGCAGATTCGAGCCGATGATGATGTTGGGCGGATCGCCGCACATGGTCGCAGAACCGCCAAGGTTCGCGCAAAAGATCTCCGACATGATCATCGGGACAGGGTTGAACCGCAGCAGGCGCGACAGCTCGATGGTGACCGATGCCAGGAACAGAATGACCGTGATCGAGTCGATGAACATCGCCAGCACGAACGACATGGCCATGAACGCGAAGAAGATCGGGATGGTCTTATAGTGGACGAATTTCGCGATCCTTCGGCACAGCCAGTTGAAAAAACCGACCCGAGCCATACCTTCGACCATAATCATCATGCCCCCCAGGAACAGGATGGTAGCCCAGTCGATGCCACTGGATTCGGTTTCCGCGCCGGTGGTACGCCAGAATTCTGACGTAAAGATGGACTGGATGTTCAGAACGCGCCAGAGCGCACCGACATCGCGCATGCAGATGCCGAACACTGCGACCAGCGTCAGCGCGGCGCATCCGAGCGTGACGTAGTGCTTTTCGATCTTATCCAGTATGATCATGATGAACATTGCTACAAAAATGACGATAGCTGTGACCTGTGCTGCCATTTTCCCAGCTCCTTTCTGGTGTGTTCCGTCTTGAGACAAGAGGAACGGGGCGGATGAGGAATGCAGCTTCCGTTGTTCTTTGTCAGGGCACGTACAGCTTCCCATATGCGGCCCTCACAAAAAGCACGGAACTAAATTTTACACGACATTCCACCATATTTTACATGGATTTAACAATCCCATCCTCTATTATAGCATGCATTCCAAAATAGTCAAGACCTCAAATCGGCTTTTTTTGAATTTTGTAGATTAATACAAGTTCCGCCCCGAATCGAGTTGAAATCTGTGGGTATTTTTCGGATCGAGGTCAGGGCAGCACCGCATTAACGAAAGAGCTGTGCAGATTTTCAGGTGCAGTGTCAATCAGATGACAGGCAGCATATGATGCATTGAGCCTGCAAAACAAGGCTCAGAAAGGAATTGATGGAATGGGCATTACCAATTCAAATAAAGAACTCAGTACAATGCGGATCAACTGCAAGGAGTCTTTTCAGGTGAAACTGTCTTTGACGGCAGCTCCTGATATCGTAGAAAATCCTACTGACATTGTGCTGATCCTTGACCGGTCCGGAAGTATGTCCGGAAACGCTCTTGCGAATCTGAAGATCGGCGCTAAAGCCTTTATTGATATTATTGCCGAAGCAACTGGCGGCAGCAGCGGACAGATCGGCTCTGGCAGTCGCATTGCAGTTGTCAGCTTTGCCGATACAGCCACACAGGACACACAGCTGATTACGTCCGTCACCGACCTGAAGGCAGCCGTAGACGCTTTGTCTGCCAATGGTGATACGAACCATGCAGATGCATTTACCAAAGCCTCTGAACTGCTGACACCGCCATCCTCCAATGCAAAGGTAATGGTGATGTTTACTGACGGTAAGACCACCACGGGAGCTGACCCCAGTCCTGTTGCAGCCGCTGCCAGAACGGCAGGAACCATTATCTACTGCATCGGTCTGTCCGGCAATGACGGAATTGATGAGAATGCGCTGGAAGACTGGGCATCCAAGCCTTCCTCCTCCTATGTGGCGATTACGCCGGATGCTGCGGAGCTGGAGGAGATCTTTGCCGAGCTTGCACGTAACATCTCCAAGCCGG
Organism: uncultured Ruminococcus sp.; assembly: GCA_964552525.1. Taxonomy (GTDB): domain Bacteria; phylum Bacillota; class Clostridia; order Oscillospirales; family Ruminococcaceae; genus UBA3855. The sequence goes on from CAZKHW010000006.1 coordinate 5,346, forward strand.
GTGCAACAAACATTGTGCTCACTGACAAGGTATCCCCCTGTTTCAGAATTACCGCTGTATCAATGCCCTCAAAGGGTACGGCAAGTCTGCTTGATCCGAACTCCGTGCAGTGGATGATCGACGAACTGGGTGTAAGTCAGAGTGAGGGTGCAGAGCTGGTGTTTACGGTCGAGCATATTGGTGACTGCTCCGGCACGGTTGAGGTAAACGAATCCATCAGCTACAGCGATACGGAAGGTAACACAGTTACGTTCCCCTCTCCGGAGCTGGAGGTGGACTGTGATGTCGTTGTCAATCCGGAAACGTGTCCAGAGCCTGTAGAGCTTTGTATCGATGGCTGTGAGGATACAGTGGAACTGGATGCAGGCAAACTGGGAATGGATTCGCTTGGGCGTATTGCGAAGATGGATGTCACGATCAGAAATGTGTGTCCGTGCAAGCGAGTAGCGTTGGCGGCAATTCTCACTGAGGTAGACAGCGAAGGGATCGAGCATAAGCGAGGACTGAAAACAATGGTTGTTCCTGCTCATACCAATGAAACATGCAGGGATGTGATTGTTCGGGGCATTAAGTTTGTTCTGCCGGAGAGTCTGGATGTTTCGGGTACAACATGCTCCATCTGCAATGAAAGGAATTTCAGGGCGCGCTTTATCGCTCACTATATTGACAATAATTTTGAGTGCTGCGATAATGTTGAGAATCAGTGCTGTAACTAACGCACTGCCACCGGATGTCCCACTGTGGCATCCGGGTACATGAGCATGCTGATAGGAAGGATGCCCTTTGCCTTCGGCAAAAGGGCAAGACACTGCTGCTGTTGTGCAAAAATTACAAAGGACATGCATAACCCATGCATGTTCGGGCATACTGATCGACAAGGGAGGCGGTAATATGCTAGAATTCGTGATCGGATGCATGGTTGGCGGAACCATCGGAATGGCTGTGACCTGTCTGTGTGTGGTTGCAGGACAGGCGGATCGGAATGCCGGATGCAGCAACGCGCCCTCTCTGCCGATGCGGCAGGAGAGTGGCGTTTAGCAGCAAAAACCACGTCAGTTTTCTGACGTGGTTTTTGTGATTATGTGCGGCCTTTGATGATGTTCCTGCTGCAAAAATAGGTGATGAGAAAGTAGCCGCCGTAAATGAGGATGATAAACAATGCTGTGAGGGACACAGAGCCTGTCAGGTCGTTGAGTCCGAATGTCGAGAGGACTTTCAGCGCAAATTTCAGACCGAATACGGAATGCACACACGCGAGCAGCAGAGGCAGCAGGAAGAAAATGCCCGTCTGCCGGAACAGGGACTTGGAGATATCGCGTTCCTCTACACCGATCTTGCGGAGGATCTCGTAACGTCCGATGCTGTCCACACTTTCGGACAGCTCCTTGAGTGCCAGGAGCGCACCGCATGCGATGAGGAAGATCAGTCCCAGATACAGTCCCAGGAATACGAGGATCGCGGACAATCCGACCATAGCCGATGCCATCTCCAGCTTGGTGCGCGACAAAAATTCACGCACTTCAAACCCATCCTCGAACAGATCGCACATCCCACCGAAATGCGAGGACAAAGCAGTCTGGATGCGCTCCTCCGCCTTGGTGCGGTCGCCGCGGTAATTGCCGATGAGGTAGGTGGACAAGCGGCAGCTCTCGTCTGCCACCTCGTCCGGGATGACAAAGGTGCCACTGTTCTCCGCCTGCACCGAGAGGTCTACAAAGCCGAACTGCGATTCGGCGTATGCCGGATGCAGCGTTTGTCCGAATACCGTGATGTCCGAGATCGCCGGATCACATTCCTGCTGGGCAAAGCTCAGGTTGATGACCAGAGCGTATTCGTCCGCCCCAAGGGTAAGCGGCTCTCTGCCGTAGAGGGCTGACAGCGCGTTATAGTCGCTCAGGCGGATGAGCGGATTCGGCTCATCGTAGCGAACGCCGGGGAATCGCTCCTTGGCTGCGGCGTAATGCTCGCCCAGGAATGCCTTAAAGGTGAAATCCTGGTCAATGTACGAATGAAAGCTCACGGATTCCTCCAGCTCCTCATTGATGTCGATGCCGATCTTCGCATAGCCTGCCGGAATGTCCGCGCTCTTCTCGCCGGGATCATTCCGTATCACACAGGTCTCGAAATCCGCCGGGCAAAGCAGCCGGATATTCTCGTTCATGTTGGAGCGCAGGGACAGCGCCGCGGAAAAGATGGAGATCGTCAGAAACAGCATCAGACAGATCACCGTCATGGAGAATACGGTGGTGTTGACCTTGCTGCTGAACTGCCGGAAGGTAAAGCTGTTCAGATCACGGTAGTAGACGTGCTTGATGGACATCATCACGCGCAGCAGCATGCCCGAGACTGACCAGAACAGCAGGAACGTTGCCGCGCATCCGATCACAAAGCATCTGCCGAACAGCGAGAGGTCCGTCAGTGCCGATCCCCAGCAGACGTGGTAATAGGCGTAGCCCAGCATGGCTGCCGCCGCCAGAAATACGATCACGCACAGCACGGGATTTTTGAGCTTGATGCGCTCGGAGCGTTTGCCCGACTGCATCAGATCGATGAGCTTGAAACGGCTGATGATGACACTGTTAAACACCATGACGACCAGATACATTACCGCAAAATACACGATAGTCTGGATGATCGCCGCGCCGGAGACCGTGAATTTATAGGCAGTCATATCCGCCTCAAAGAGGTTGGCGACCAGTGCGCTCATGACCTGTGACAGCCCGATGCCGACCACCAGTCCTACGCCCAGTGAGCCAAGTCCGATGATGATAGTCTCCAGCAGCAGAAGTGCGGAGATCTTGCGCTTGCTCATGCCCAGGATCAGATAGAGGGCGAATTCCTTGTTGCGCCGTTTCATGAGAAAACGGCTTGCATACACAATGAGCAGACCCAGAACGCCTGCAACATAGACGCTGACCATTGACAGCAGCTCGGTCAGCAGCTTGATGACATCACTGTTGTTCTCCATCACTTTCATCATAGCTGCCTGTTCGCCGATGGCGTTGAACACGTAGAACACTGAAACGCCGATAATCAGCGTAAAAAAGTAGATGGCATAGTCTCGCAGACTTTTGCGGATGTTGCTGACAGAGAGCTTAAAGAGCATCGCTCACGTCACCTCCCAGCAATGTGACCACGTCAATGATCTTGTCGAAGAACAGCTTGCGCGAATTGCTGCCGCGGCTGATCTCGTGGAAGATCTTGCCGTCCTTGATAAAGATGACACGCGATGCGTAGCTTGCCGTAAAGCTGTCGTGCGTGACCATCATGATGGTTGCATTCTGTTCCTTGTTGAGGTAATTGAAACGCTCCAGCAGCATTCTGGCTGCCTTGGAATCCAGTGCGCCGGTCGGCTCATCCGCAAGGACGAGCTTGGGATCGGTGATGATGGCACGCGCCGATGCGACCCTTTGCTTCTGACCGCCCGACATCTGGTAGGGGTATTTCGGAAGAACACCGATGATCCCGAGCTGTTCGGCGACTGCCTTGACGGCACTGTCGATCTTGGCGGCAGGCACTTTCTGGATGGACAGTGCCAGCGCGATGTTCTCATACGCCGTGAGTGTATCGAGGAGATTGAAGTCCTGAAAGATGAACCCGAGCTTTTCGCGGCGGAAGCGTCCCAGCTCCTTGCCCTTGAGGGTGGTAATGTCCTGATCCTCAAGGAAAATGTGACCTGCGGTCACGCGGTCGATGGTCGAGATGCAGTTGAGGAGAGTGGTTTTTCCGCTGCCCGATGCACCCATGATGGCGACAAATTCTCCCTGATGGACAGAAAACGAGATGTCGTCGATCGCCTTGGTGAGACTGGAACGGTTTCCATAATACTTTTCAATCTGCTGTATTCTGAGTAATTCCATAGTAACAGCTCCTTTCTGTCTCTTATTATACCGCATCCGGAGATGTTTGTCGCTGTTTTAATCTTACGGTACCTTACAATTTTGAAAGAAACCGCGCCCCACCCTTTTTGGAAAAGGGTGGGGCATTTCTCACGGTTTCATAAAATTGCTGCGGCCGAAAACGATGCTGATCTCGGTAAATTCGCCCTGCACCGATGTAGCCGAAACGCTGTGCCCCATCTTCTCGCAGAGCCTGCGTACAATGTAAAGCCCCATGCCGGTGGACTTTGCACGGGTGCGACCGTTCGATCCGGTAAAGGATTTCTCGAACACATAGGGAAGATCATGCTCCGGGATGCCGATGCCGTTGTCGCGAACGTGCAGGATCGTCCTGTCCGGGAGCGTTTCCGCTGTGACCGAGATCTCCGGCGCACGGTGGGGTGAGATGTACTTGATGCAGTTGCCCATGAGCTGCCCGAGCATGTAGGAGAGCCACTTGGCATCGGTCATGACCTGCACATCGAGCTGACCTGTGCGCAGGGTGATGCCGCGCTCCTGCAATTCCTTGCGGTGTCTGACCGCCGTGTCGGAAAAGACGCGGCGCAGCGAGACTTCCTTGATGATGTAGTCCTTTTCCGCGCTGCCGATCCTGGCGTAGTAGAGGACATTCTCGATATAGCTGTCAATGCGCCGTAGCTGCTCGGCATACCGCGTCATCTCATCATTGTGGCACATAAGCTGAAGGCTTGCCACCGGCAGCTTGATTTCATGCACCCACAGCTCGATATACTCCCGGAATTCCACGCTTTCGCGCCGATACGCGGCAATGCGCTCGCACATCGAACGGTCGCTCTCGCGGATGACCTCGCTGAGGATCTCCCCCTCCAGAAAGCCGGGAGATTCTACCGTCTCGGAGATGAGATACTTCTGGTCAAGCTCCTCCAGACAGCACAGGAGCTTGCTGTAATAGCGGTTTCGCCGCCAGAATTCCCATCCCTCGGTGATGATGACCGCAAGCAGCAAAACGGCACTGACGAATAGACTTGCCTGTACGGGACAGTGAAATGCGCCCAGAAAAATAACTGCCAGAGACCAGGCGATCAGATCGATCAGGTAGGCAGGAAACCTGTCGCGAAGAAATGCAGTCAGCTTCATTTCAGAACATACCCCTGCTTTCTGCGCGTTTCGATGGCATCCGGCAGCCCAAGCAGCGCAAGCTTTCCGCGCAGGCGGCTAACGTTGACCGAGAGGGAATTGTCGTTGACGAATTCGTCATTGTCCCACAGGGCGGTCATGAGTGCATCGCGCGTTACGATTTCCCCTTGACGGTCGAGCAAAAGCTGAAAGATAATCATTTCATTTTTAGTCAGGATCTGTTCCTCTGCACCGCGTAAGAGGCTGCCCTTGACCGTGCTGACCTGCACGTCATGGTAGCTCTGCACGCCGCCGCCCTTTGCCGTGCGTTTGAGGATCGCCGAAATGCGCAGGAGCAGAATGGTCGGATTGTAGGGCTTGGTGATGAAATCATCCGCGCCGTAGCTCATGGAAAGCACCTCGTCAAGCTCGCCGGTGCGGCTGGTGAGCATCATGACGGGGGTCTCCGAGATCCTGCGGAAGTCTTGTAGGATCGTTTCCCCGTTGACCCCGGGGAGATTGATGTCGAGGAGGATGAGGTCGGCATCCGATACTGCCATCTGTGCGGCGACATCCTCGAACTGTGTAATGGATGCAGTCTCATAGCCGGCATGACGCAGCAGTGTGGAAAGCTCCTGACACAGTACCGTGTCGTCTTCAATGATAAGGATTCGTTTCATAGCATTCTCCTGTCATACGATTTGCTCCTATATGAATAGAATCAATGAGTCTTGTAGTATCCTACCAGATCTGTTTCGTCCACCCATCCCGTCCTGTGCCATTTTATGAATGCAAAGATAGAGACAAAGTGCGCACTGCTTTCCTGCTCCTCTAAAGTATAGGGATGCAGATCCGATTCATTTAGCTCTTTATTGGATGTCCATACTTCCTCTACCGTTGTCCCGGTTACCTTTGCTTTCCAGAAACGTTGATAATCTTTTTTATTAATTTCGTAAATCATAGTATTTTCTGTACACAAATTATTCGCATACACTAAAAAATGATCGAGTCCATATTCGCCCTGTAAAATATAGGTGGTTTCATCTGAAACATTAAAACCGGAGACATACTGCGAAATATAATAGCTATTTTTTTCTGCTTGGAAATTAAGTCTCATGATGATTGCTTCTTTAGCATGTGAAAAGCATAACTGCTCAAAAAGAGTGACTAAACCTAAAAACACTACTATGACAATACAAGTGATCGTCAATCCTTTTTGTTTTTTTATCTTTGTCATAATTTGATTCACCCACCTTTGCTATATTATATCATAATTCAATTGGTAAATCAAGCCTTATTTTGCTGATTCTCAACGATACGATAATACGAATCCCTCAAAATCTGACAGACATCGGATTTTGAGGGATTCGTATCACTATTCTGGGAAATTTGCGTCAGTTTCCAGAACTTGCCTGTTTTTTACGCAGCCATCCTTTAAATAAGCCGCCCTGAAAAACAGATATGATGATGAAAAAAATATCAGCTACGATGATAAATAAAAATGAAGGCATCATCGCGCGGGTAAACTTTACTCCAAATTGCTTTCCTTTGCTGATCGCAGCACCCATGCGGATATTATAAAAAAGCACACCAATGTGAAAAAATAATATGATACCCCATTGTTTTGCAAGATACAGCAGGGAATCCGTCAACCCGTTGCCTGAGAGGATATTCAGCAAACAAATACCTAAGTAGACAAAAAACAGGATTCTCATAACATTCAGCATCACGCCGCCGCCAATTCCGATTCCGCCGCCCCATGCAAGCCCGGATCGCTCACAGAAATGTTCAAAGATCTGCATCAGAACACGGTTCTGATTTCCCTCAATGAACCCACCGTTTGAGAGCACATAAATTTTCAGCTTCAGGTTGTTTTCGTGGCAGTAGGTTTCCATGCGTTTCATAAACTGCAATACATGAGACGGAATGCCGTCAACATATAACGGCAGACAGAATACAACCGCATCTGCATCCAAGAGCGTTTCCAGAACTCTCTGATGATCTCCGGTATTACGCAGTCGTTCCTTCGTGACAGTTCCGCCGATAAACATTCTCTGGAGTGACATAAAATAGGAAGAAACGCTCATTTTCTTCTTTGGACTTGCGTTTATCATAACTGTTTTCATAGGATTTCCTCCACATCTTCAATTCTCGCTTGCTGCTGAAATCTGGATTCGGTAAAACCGAAATTGATCGCATTTCGTTCTGCCGTCAATTTAAAGGTTGCAGCCTCGGCATCGGTCATATCACCGTATGCGATCACAGACAGTAATCTGCGTTTTCCATACCGCAGCGTGTGGTGCATCTGTCTGCCTCTGTATGTACTGAACGGTGTAGAGAGTCCGATGCTTCTGTCCAGAATATTTTTGACCTGCGGACTATACGATCCGTAGCAGTTTTCAGAGATGATCACAAGCTCATCGGCGATCCCCACAATACGGCAGATCTCCTGGAGCCTGTCTTTCATAAAGCACGCCGCCGGACTTTTTGTCCAGCATCCAAAGCACCCCTGACAGGGTGCATAGTTTCCATCCGCACAAATCAGCGCATCACATTTTTCTTTCAGTTTTTCGTTATATTCGTTACCGAGATCATGAATGATTACTTTCATGTCATACACATCCTTTCAGATAGTCAACCATACCCTTATAAGCGGCAGTCAGCAGTTCTGCATAATAACCTTCATCATAAACGATGGAATTGTTCGCCAAAAGACTGGCAGCGCCGTGAACACAGGTAAATAATGCTGTGAAAACAGTCTTAGCCTGCTGTTCTGTCAAGCCAGCCTGTTCACAAAGCAGATGCAGCACAGGTGTTATGCCATCGGTTTCAAGCAGCTCTGTGAAGCTGCCATTATGAAACTGATCTGACTGAAAAAGAAACCGGAACAGATGCCTTTCCTCACAGGCAAACCGGATATAGTTAAGCCCGATCGTCAGCATGGGATTCTGCGTATTTTCATCAAAAGACATGATGTATCTTGTATGCAGCTCATCAGCAGCTTGATAAATGTCCGATCTCAGATCATGTACAGATCCATAATGATACATGACAGGCTGTGTGGAGCAGCTAAGCTCGGCAGCGATTCGGCGTACATTCAAATTTTCTTGTCCCTCGCAGCGAACCACCTGTAATCCGGCTTCGATAATCATGTCCTTACTGATTTTTGCCTTTGGCGGCATGGAAATTCCTCCTCCGTTCGATAACGTTCGTTATATAACATATGTATTATAACACAACGAGACGATTTTGTCAAGCATTTCATTACAAATTCCTGAATATTTATGTTCATAGGATGGAGCAGCTCCATAGTTCTCCCGGGAAACTCACGGAAACTGATCTCGTTGTAACTTCCATGCAAACGCTGCTGTCCAAGGATGCCAACTTTGGATAAAATTGATTTCTATGGCATTTTGCACAAAACCATTGACAAAATCGAATGATTATGTTATAATGAATTTTAGAACGAGAAGTGACGAAAGGAGGCGTATTTTAATGGATGAAGAGAAAAAATGGGTCTACATAGTCATTTCCAAAACTGGTACACTGTTGTCACGTATGATCGGTTTTATCAGCAAGGCAGAATACAATCACGCTTCCCTGAGTCTTGACCCCAGCATGTGTGAGATGTATTCGTTTGGACGGATCAACCCGTACAATCCCATTATCGGCGGTTTTGTGATGGAAAGTCCGTTTTTCGGAACGTTAAAGCGATTTTACAAAACAAGTGCAATTATCATGCGCATGCCCGTCACAGAGAAACAGTACACGCTGCTGGAACGTCATGTCCACAGAATGTATGCGCAGAAGGAGCGCTATTTTTATAATTTTGTAGGTCTTGTGTTTGCGGCATTCGGCGTGTGCTTCAAGCACAAGGATTGGTACTACTGCTCCGAATTCGTCCGCGATACCCTCGACCAGTTCAAGATCCTGAACAAGAACGACTATGAGGGAATCGTCAAGCCGGAAGATTTCCTGCGCATTCCGGGCAAGGAGATCGTCTATGTGGGCAATCTGCTGGAGTATGCCGTGTGGCAGAACCAGATGCACAAACAGCTTATGCATCAGAATCATGTTCAGGAGGTCGCTTGTTGAAGCAGGCACTCTGGCTGCTCTGGCAGGGGACATGGTGTTTGCCGCAGAATCTGATCGGACTGTGCCTGTACCTTGTGCACCGGCATAACGAGCATTGCCGCTTTTGCGGCGCATGGGTGACAGCGTGGAAATCTACGGGGTGTACCTCACTCGGATGCTTTTTGTTCATCTGCGACAGGGATATGCAGGATCGTCCGCTGCTGGTGCATGAGTATGGGCATACGGTGCAGTCTGCTGTGCTGGGATGGCTGTATCTTCCCGTGATCGCATTGCCCTCGATGCTCTGGTTCGCACTTCCTGTGTGCCGCCGCTACCGCAAAGAGCATCACTGCTCTTACTATGCATTTTATACGGAACGCTGGGCAAATTCCTGGGGTGAAAGGGTCACCGGGGAACGTCCTGTCGAATAAAAAGCACTTCTGTCCAAAGCGGACAGAAGTGCTTTTGTTTGTGATGGATGGTGGCTATTCTTCTGCCTCCTCGCGCTCAACGGCACGCAGAAACGCAAAGCCAATGATGCCGATGATGCCCACAATGGCGGTAATGATCGCCATCGTCAGACCACGGTTTGTCAGAAGCCGCAAAAATCCTGTGATAGAGGAAAAGACCTGCGGATCCTTGATGGTGAAGCTGGAGAAGAAGTCCGATGCCGTCAGGTAGATGCAGGGAACGGCTGACAGCAGACCGCTTGTAAAGCACGCAAGACCGATCCAGTAGCATAGATGCTCAAGCTGCTTGAGGTTGCACAGGATCAGCAGCAGAATGACCACGATCGAGGCGATCACAGAGATCTTGACTGCAAGATCCAGATACGACACCGCCTGCCGCAGCTTGGCAAGCCAGCCGTTTGTCTGGAGTGCGCTGAACTTGAACGGATCTGCAACGAGCAGGATCTCCGCCCTTGCCTCATCAATGGTGGACTGCACCTTTTGATCGAACAGCTCGTCCTGCTGATAGTCGTTTTCCTCTGCGTAGGCAACGAAGAAGTCGGTCACAGCCGTTTCAAGTGCTGTGAGATCCATTGCCGGCTCGTAGGCATCGGTTCTGCCGCAGATGTAATCAAGGGCGGCGTTAACATTCCGGAGAATGCCCTCTTGCAGATCCTCCTGACTGATGGCATCGAGGAATACGGTTTCGGGAATGCCGGTGCTGTGTGAGCGTCTTTTGAAGTAGCTTGTGAGGGTATCATATCCCTTGGCATCGAGCTGCTGATGCTCGGTGATATACAGGAATGTCGTGCCGCGAAGTCCAATGCCTCTGGCGAGGATCGTGCCCTCACTGCCGATGAGCAGGAACACGAGCAGGAGCGTCAGGATGACGTTGGGAACATAGAGCTTGACCCGTTTCATTCTGCTGCCTCCTCTCCGGCTGCCGTATAGAACTGCTTTGCGGTCAGATCGCACAGTACGCCGATGCGTGTTGTGGAAGTGCCGAGCACCTGTGCCTGGCAGGTATACAGCGTGAGCTGATCCTCCTCAGTAGGGAGGACGTAGTGCTTGTCGGTGTTCTCGAATGTCACCAGCTCGCGTGCCTCGTAGGTGAACACGCCGTATTCAGTGTAAAGCGTGATCTCATCCCCGACCTGGATCTGGCTGAGGTTTGCGAAGAACGTGTTGACATGCGCGTCAATGACAACGTTTCCGGTCTCTCCCAGAACGGTCGAGGCGGTAGACTGGCATGCACCGCGTTCGAGCAGCTCGGCGTTAGATCCCCAGTAGACCGGAACGCTGATCGCAGCATTCTTGCACTCAAGGACAGCATACTGCTCACCGAATGATGGACGGATGATCTCGCCCTTGTCAGAAACGGCATCGTCAGCAGGCAGCTCGGTGCGGATGTTCTCATTCTCCTTGATGACCAGACCGTCCACGCCGGCAGAGGGATTGATCTTCATGGTGTCCATGAATGCGATGTTGATATAGGTTCTGAGTTTCTCATAGGGAACGATGGCTGCTGCGCTGATGACGGCTGCACACAGCACAAAGACCGAGAAACCTGTCAGCAGATAGAGCGAGGCATTTGCCCGGGGGCGTTTTTTTGATGTGTTCGCCATGATCTCTCCTTTTAGTTCTCACGGTTGCGCTTGCTGAGAAATGCCAGCATTCCCACGGCGAGTACGGCGCAGGTGAATGCGGTTACAAGCGGAACAGTATGGGAAATACCGGTCTCGTCAATGATCGTGCCGACCGCAGTCTGTCCGATGATCCGTCCCTCATCGTTGCGGATGGTCAGAGAGATGTCGCTGCCGGAGAGGGAATCTACGGAAACGTTCATGCCCATACCGTTGGCGGTGTCGATGTAGGTCTGCATAAGAGCCGCCTTGTCCTCGGCAGGGAGCTGCTTGAGGATGCTGTTGCGCTCCGCGCTTGAGAGGGAATCCATGAATGCTTCCTGTGATTCAGGCGTGAGCGATGCGATGTACGCCTGCTTTTCCTCCAGCGACATGCCGATGAATTCGGACTTGGAGATGCGTTCCTCGGTGGTACCGTCAGCCTTGGTGACAGTAACGTTCTCGGTAGGAGTCGGAGCCTGTGTGCTGTCCGGTGCTTCGGCATCGGAGGGAGTTTCTGTTGCAGTCTGCGTGTCGCCCTTGTAGCGGATTCCCAGCGCATTTGCCATCATCTGACCGGACTGCTCATCGTAGCTGGAAACGCTGGCATACGCCGCATCAAGCTGTTCCTGGGAGTAGCCCCCGGAGCTCCACTCGTTGTAGCCTGCCTGGATCAGATACTCCGGCCAGCCGGATGCCCTTGCACGGGCAGCAACATCATCCGCAGTGTAGGCGGATGCGGACAAAGCACAGCTCCCGAGCATGCAGAGAGCCGTGACAAAGGATGCCAGAAAACGGCATGTATGGTGATGTTTCATGACTGATCAGCCTTCCTTTCATAAAAACAGGGGATATATACTTCTATTATAGCAGAAATCCCGTGGGATTGCAAGGGGAAAAAACTACCCATTTTCTCCTTGCAAAGTATGAAAAGCGGAAAGGACGCTGTTGCAAGCGTCCCTTTTGGCGATTATTCCTCCGGCTCTTCCGCATGCTCGCTGAGATAAGCGATCAGATCACCGATGGTGCGGATGCTGTCAACTGCCTCATCCGGAATGCGGATGTCAGTTGCGCTTTCAATTGAGACGATCAGCTCCACGGCATCCATTGACGAACAGCCGAGATCGTCAATGATATCGGTGTTTTCGTCAAGTGTGTCCACGTCTCTGTCAAATTGCTCTGCGATGATCTGGGCTATGGTCATAAAATCCATGCTCGATCCCTCCCTTTCTGTTTCAGGTATGATTTTATATTTCTTACCAATAGTATAATGGAAAACAGCGTTTCCGTCAATAGGCGAGATGACAAATTTTTGGAAGCAAAAAGTCTATAAATTGTATGATATGCCATAACCTGCCGAAATCCCCGGTATCCGTACCGCATGCATGTACAGAAAAACACAAAAAAATCGGAAAAAACCATTGTCTTTTTCAGGGAAATGTGCTATTATTATTGATAAGAGCATATTTCCATCTGGAGGTTTTTATATGAAAGCATATACATTGATCGGCTGTCCTCTGGGGCATTCCATGTCCCCATGGATTCATGAGCGTCTGTTTGCGATGGCAGGTCGCGAGGCGAGCTACACCCTGACCGAGATCCCGCCCGAGGAGCTGGCAGATGCGGTCGGCTCTGCGCTGTCCGGGATGACGGGATACAACATCACCATCCCTCACAAGGTCGGCATCCTTCCGTTCATTGACACGCTTGACGAGACTGCCGAGCGATACCAGTCGGTCAACTGCGTCCATAACCGTGACGGCAAGGTGATCGGATACAACACCGACTGTGTGGGCTTTTGCCGGAGCGTGGGAGAGATCGCGCCGAACAGCCGAATCCTTCTGATCGGCGGCGGCGGTGTCGGTCGTATGATGGCGACCGAGGTCTATCTGCGCGGTGTGGAGCTGATCATCGTGGAGCGCGACCTGCCGCTTGCCGAGGCACTGGCAGCGGAGCTGCGCGAAACCTATCCGGATGCCGGCAGTACCGTGCGTGTGTGCGGCTGTGCGCCGGAAGATGAGACGTTTGATCTGCTCATGAATGCATGTCCTGTCGGAATGTACCCGAAGATCGACCGCTGTCCTGTGACGGATTCGGTCATTGCGCATTCAGACAGAGTGTTCGATGTGATCTACAATCCGACCGAGACGCTCCTCATGCGCAAGGCAAGAGAAATGGGCAAAACCGCCATCGGCGGTGCTGCCATGCTCGTATGGCAGGCTGTCCGTGCTCACGAGATCTGGGACGGCGACAGCTACGAGCCGCAGGAGATCGAGCGTCTGATCGCGGAGATGGAGACGGAGGTCGATCGTCTGTTCCCGGAGAAAAAGGAGGAGACGGTATGACGATCTTCCTGTGCGGCTTTATGGGATGCGGCAAAAGCACCATCGGTGTCAAGCTTGCCAATACCCTTGATGTGCCGTTCACGGACATGGATGCCTACATCGAGGAGCAGGCAGGCAAGAGCATCCTGGAGATCTTTGAACAGGACGGCGAGGAGCATTTCCGGGATCTGGAGACGCAGGCAGTCCGTGATCTGGCGGCATGCGAGGGTGTTATTGCCTGCGGCGGCGGCGCGATGCTCCGGGATATCAATGCAAAAATCGCCGCAGATAACGGCATCGTGCTGTTTCTGGATGTGCCGTTCCGGACGTGTTACCAGCGCATTGCCAACACGGACAGACCCATCGTGCGCAGGAGTACGCGGCAGGAACTGTACCAGCTCTACCGCAAACGCCGCGGTGTCTACAAGCGTCACAGCACGCATCACATCGAAACCATCCACAGTCCTGCTGCCAGTGTCAAGGAGATCATGGAGCTGTTGGAGCTGTAGGAAATTTGTGGAGCGATAGGAGTTAACATGGTTATTTATAATGCAGAGATCTATTCCATGACCGAGGAAATGCACTTTTACGGCTATGTGGAGGTGCAGGACGGCAAGATCGTATCGGTCGAGCAGGGAAAACCCGAGCAGGTGCAGGACGAGGATATCGATGCGCACGGCGGCATGCTCCTGCCCGGACTCATTGACGCGCACACCCATCTTGGCATCATCGAGGACGGCATCGACTTCGAGGGAGACGACTGCAACGAGATCTCCGATCCGTTTACGCCGCAGCTTCGCGCTTTGGACGGGATCAATCCCTACGACCGCTGTTTTTCCGAGGCACGTGCCTCTGGTATCACGTCCGTCATGGTCTCTCCGGGCAGTGCGAATGCCTGCGGCGGCGAGATGCTCCTCATGAAAACATGGGGACGCTGCGTGGATGAGATGGCAGTTGCTGCATGCGGTATGAAGTTCGCGCTGGGCGAGAATCCGAAATCCGTCTACAGCGACCGTGAGGAAGCCCCCGTCACCCGGATGATGACAGCCGCCCTTATCCGCGAGGGACTGCAAAAGGCAAAGCTCTATGCCGAGCGTCTGGGACGCTTTGAGGAGCACCCCGATGAGGAAGAACCGCCGGAATACGATGCGAAATGCGAGGCACTCCTGCCGCTGCTGGAAGGCAGGCAGAAGGCGCATTTCCACTGTCACCGCGCGGATGATGTCTGCACGGCTGTGCGTATCTGCAAGGAATTTGGTCTGGACTGCGTGATCGTTCATGGAACAGGTGCGCATGTGGCAGCCGATCTGTTCGGCGAGTGGGGCATACACATCATTGCAGGTCCTATCCTCTGCGACCGCTGCAAGCCGGAGATGCGTGAGCTTGCGCTTTCCAATGCGGCGATCCTGCACGAGAAGGGTGTTCACATCGCCATCTGCACCGACCATCCGGAGGTGCCCATCCAGTATCTGCGCATGAGCGCGGCACTGGCAGTCAAGGGCGGACTTCCCCGGGAGGCGGCACTGCGCGCCATGACCTCGGAGGCAGCCGACATGCTCGGCGTATCCGACCGCATCGGGCGCATTGCGGCAGGTCTGGATGCCGATCTGGTGCTGTTTCCGGATGATCCGCTGGATCTGATGCAGGATCCGGAATGGGTCATGATCGGCGGCAGGATCGTGTAAAAGGATGCTCAGACACAGGTTTGTAAATGCCGAGCCGAAACATCCCCTCAGAGACAACGTGTGGGTGCAGTTTTTGGTGATGCTGCTCATGATCGGTATCGCACTCGGCATCATTTTTGCAATTGCAGTTTATGGAATGGAACATACATAGGAGGATATTTCCATGCGAGAAATCACAGCAAATGAGATTACACAGGCAGTTGCTGCCCTGTGCATCAAGGCGAACCGGGTACTGCCCGAACACCTCGAGCAGCGCATCCATGCATGCCGGGAGCAGGAGCAGTCTCCGGTCGGCAGGGCGGTATTCGATGACCTGATCGCGAACCTTGCAGCAGCCCGTGAGGAGGATTTTCCGATCTGTCAGGATACCGGCATGGCGGTCGTGTTCATTGAGCTGGGGCAGGATGTGCATATCACCGGCGGCACACTGCGTCAGGCAGTGAATGCCGGTGTCCATAAGGGCTATCTGGAGGGCTATCTGCGCTGCTCCGTGGTCGGAGATCCGCTGGAGCGTGTGAATACCGCGGACAATACCCCGGCAGTCATCCACCTCGAGCTTGTGGAGGGCGATCAGATGAAGATCGCTGTCTGCCCCAAGGGGTTCGGCAGCGAGAATATGTCGCAGCTAAAGATGATGACCCCGGCAGCCAGTCAGGAGGATATCGTGCAGTTTGTAGTGGATGCTGTTGCCAAGGCAGGCAGCAATCCGTGTCCGCCGATCGTGGTCGGTGTTGGCATCGGCGGAAACTTCGAGGAATGCGCCCTGCTTGCCAAGAGGGCACTCTGCCGCGATGCTGCCATCCGCAATCCCAAGCCCCTCTATGCAGAGCTGGAGGCACAGATGCTTGCGCGCATCAACCGGCTCGGCATCGGACCGCAGGGATTTGGCGGCACCTGCACGGCACTGTGCGTGAACATCGAGGAGGGTGCGACCCATATCGCAGGACTTCCGGTCGCGGTCAATGTCGGCTGTCATGTGACAAGACATGCGCAGGTGATTCTGTGAAGTGGACAGACTTTGTAATTTTTCATGTTGTTCTGGAGGTAACCCATGCTTTTAGCTCTTGATGTCGGCAATACCAATATCGTCCTTGGCTGCTTTGACGGAGAAAAACTCCTGTTCCGCGAACGCATCTCCACCAACCAGCAGGAGACGGATCTCGAATATGCCATCCGCATCCGGATGGCACTTGATGTGCACAGCATCGACCGTTCACAGATCACGGAGACCATCATCTCCTCGGTCGTTCCGTCCGTGACGAATACCTTGAAACAGGCAGTTCATAAATATACCGGATGCGCTCCTATGGTCGTTGGCCCGGGCATCAAAACCGGTCTTTCGATCGTGATTGATAACCCTGCACAGCTTGGCAGCGACCTTGTGGTGGATGCCGTGGCAGGCATTACCGAGTATCCGCTGCCGCTTATCATTATTGATATGGGAACGGCAACGACCTTTTCGCTCATTGATGAGAAGAAACGCTATCTTGGCGGTGTCATCATGACAGGCATGTCAGTCTCCACCGAGGCGCTCGTGAGCCGCACCTCGCAGCTTCCGCGCATCGCGTTTGAAGCACCAAAGCATATCATCGGAAAGAACACGATCGACTGCATGAAAAGCGGCATCATGTACTCCACCGCCTGTGCGCTGGACGGCATGATCGAGCGCATTGAGGAGGAGATCGGGCGCAAGTGTACGGTCGTGGCGACCGGCGGTCTTGCCGGAACGGTCACACCGCTTTGCAAAAAGGAGATCATCCTGGATGATGACCTGCTCCTCAAGGGACTTCGCGCGATCTACGAAAAGAACCGATGACTGTGTGTGATACTAATCCTCGAAATGTTGATAGATAAAATTGCGTGCAGAAATTTTGTCAGGCAAGGAGAACACCGCAAGACAGGCTGTCGCCTGTCGAGGATGTTCGACGCAGCATAACGGAATTTCTGCCGCAAGTTTGTCTATTGTTATTTTGAGGATTAGTATGAAGTACAAAAGCACCGATGACAGCCACATCGGTGCTTTTCTCCAGCGTTATGATAAGCCGAAACTGATCGAGAGCGCATTGTCCACACGATCCATGGAGTCGTGGTCGATCGAACCCATGCGGTCTTTCAGGCGGCGTTTGTCGATCGTGCGGATCTGCTCCAGTAAAACGATACTGTCGCGCGACAATCCGCAGCTTGCGGCATCGAGTGAGATATGGGTAGGCAGCTTCGCCTTGTCAAGACGGCTGGTGATGGCAGCCGCAATGACGGTGGGACTGTGGCGGTTGCCGATATCATTCTGCACGATCAGCACCGGCCGGATGCCGCCCTGCTCAGAGCCGACCACAGGGCTGAGGTCAGCGTAATAAATTTCTCCTCGTTTTACGGACATACTGGACACTCCTTTGTGTTGGTCTTATGGAAGGGAACCTCTGCCAGTAGTATGGCGCGGCGTATGATGATTTATACATGTATCCCCTTTCTTCAAGGTATGCAGAAAACTCCCTTCCGGTGCGGCTTGACAAATGGACGAAAATGTGCTATACTATATATGAGACTGGGGTATAGCCAAGCGGTAAGGCAACGGACTTTGACTCCGTCATTCGCTGGTTCAAATCCAGCTACTCCAATGCTTGCAGAGGGAATCGTTCAGACGATTCCCTTTGTTTTATCCATCCTCGTCAAACGAGCAGTTGAGAAAATCCATATAAAATCGCAATGATTTGCGCAATCGCTCTTTTGCACGCTGCTGGGTGCGTGTGACGGTTGAGGGATTGACTCCGAGCCGCCGGGCGATCTCCCTGCCGGAGAGCCGCTCGAAAAACTGCATGAGAAGCACCTCACGCTGCCGGGGTGTCAGCTCATTCTCGATGGCATCACGCAGGGCGCGTGTCACCACATCAAGCCTGGCACGGTTGTTGACCGGCAGATCCAGCAGATCGCGGATATAGCCTTTGTCAAATTCCAGTACATTCAAAGAAACGCGGTTTGCCAATGGGCATCTCCTCCTTTGCAGTCAGGCGTGGCGACGAAGATCGACAAGTACATGCAGCATGTCGATGGTCTCTGCCGTCAGCATCTCCCGGCGGCGTTCAAGCTGCTCGCGTTCGTGGGTCATCAGACTATTGTCTCGCAGCATCGCATTGATCTCATGGATGCGGCTAAGGAGCATCGCGCGTGTTCTTTCATATTCCTGGATCATTTTTTGCATTCAGGTTCCTCCAATCGATTTATAAACGTATGTTCTTCTATCGGGCGAACATCGGATCACATCCCTGTTTGATGCAGGGATCTGTACCAGAACAGAAGTCTGTTTTGTACTCTTGCCCGGTGGCTGGGGCGTGCGATCGGCAAGGAATTACATAGTACAGAACCTATGTTCTGTTTACTATTCTAGCACAAAAGTTCGGATTTGTCAAGGGGGTTTTTGAAAAAAAGATGCAAAACGACATGCCAATTACCTCATTTTTGCGTCAATATGTCAAAAATGATACATTCAGAGCGCACATGCCCGGGCACAAGGGTCACGCACCTTCGGGATTTCCGGAAGTGACCGGGGCATACGCGTGGGACATTACAGAAATTTCCGGTGCAGACAGCCTGTTTGAGGCGGACGGGATTCTTCGTGAGGGCGAACGCCGTACCGCGGCACTCTATGGCAGTGCAGACTGCTGCTGGAGTGCAGGCGGTTCGACCCTGTGCATACAGGCGATGCTGGCGAAAATGCAGGCGGAGCATCGGCACATCATCGCAGCAAGGACAGTGCATCGGGCGTTTCTTAACGCCTGCATCTTGCTGGGACTGCCGGTCGAATGGGTTTGGCCAAGGCAGGGCAGCCTGATCGCAGGACGGTACAGCCTTGCAGATTTTGAGAACGCCTTGCAGCGCATCAGTGCACGTGGGGAGCGATGCTGCATTTACGTCACATCCCCGGATTACTGCGGAAACATGCAGGATATTGCAGGACTTTCACAGCTTTGCAAGCGGTTTGGTGCGCGGCTGCTTGTGGACAATGCCCACGGTGCGCATCTGGCATTTCTAAAGGAAAACAGGCATCCTATTGCACTGGGGGCGGATCTTTGCTGCGATTCTGCGCACAAGATGCTGCCTGCACTGACGGGTGCCGCGATGCTGCATTGTGCCGAACCGTGCGGCATGGAATTAAAGCAGCACATGACGCTGTTCGGTTCGACCAGTCCCTCCTACCTTATCATGCAGTCGATCGAGGCGGCAGTGCATGCGCTTTCCGGGGAGGGAGCGACACGCATCCGCTGGTGTGAGGAACGCGCCGGTGTGCTGCGTGAACGACTGGACGGGTTCGATTTTATCGGAGATGATCCGCTGCACCTGACGATCCGCGCAGACGGCAATGCCCTTGCCGCTGCACTGCGTGAACGGGGGATCGAGTGCGAATATGCCGACAGTACCTGCATCGTGCTGCTTCTCTCGCCAGCGATGGAGGAGAGAGAATTTCGGCGGCTGGAGAATGCGCTGGGAGCGTGCGTGCCAAAGGCAGCGCAGGAGCCGCCTTCGCTGCCTGCACCGCCGGAGCAGGTGCTTTCCATGCGTGAGGCAGCCCTTTTGCCATGCGAACGTGTGCCGGTGGAGGAGGCTGTCGGGTGCATCTGCGGTGCGGTGCAGGTGCCGTGTCCTCCGGCAGTGCCGCTTCTGGCAAGCGGTGAGCGCGTGACCCGGGCGTGGGCAGAGCTGATGGAGTTTTACGGCATCGGCTGGATGTCCGTTCTGGGGGATCGGCAGTAATTTATTGCCGGAGCCTGCATATTTTCTCCACGTTCAGGGCATACTCCTCACAAAAGAGGTGATAGCATGAACGACTATGAAACATTGCCCATTCCGGTCAGCATTGACGAACAGATCGCACATCTGCGTCATATTGCCGGCAACAGTTCGGACATTTTGATCAACCCCGTGACAGTCGGCGGTATCCGATGTGCTCTGTGCGTCTGCGATGGAATGGTTTCGACCGCTGTGATCGCCGAGCTTATCATTGAACCGCTCACCGTGCTGCCCATGCAGCCCGGCAGTGACGCGCTCACAGAGCATATCCAGACGCACATGCTGCTTGCGCTGGAACGTCCCGTCCTTCGCGAATATGGGACACTTCTGCGGCGGCTGCATTCCGGATTTGCCGTGCTGCTCATTGACGGGCAGACCCTGGCTCTGGGATTTGGTGTGCAGGGCTTTGCCAAGCGTTCGGTTTCCGAGCCGTCAGGGGAGGCAAACATTATGGGAGCGCACGAGGGCTTTACCGAGGCACTCAGCACCAATCTCTCCCTGCTGCGCAGACGCATGAAAACACCTCTGCTGCGCTATGAGATGCATACGATGGGTTCGCTTTCCCATACGGATGTTGCCTTGTGCTGGCTCGATGACCGCGTACCGCCGGATCTGCTCTCCAGAATTCGTGAGGCACTGGCATCTGCCGATCTGGAAACTGTCCTGACACCCGGTTATCTCCAGCCCTTTCTGGAGGGGCGGCAGGGCATGTTCGATACTGTCAGCACGACCGAACGTCCGGATGTCCTCTCGTCCAAGCTCCTGGAGGGGCGTGTGGCAGTAATGCTGGATGGTTCGCCGTTTGTCCTTGTCGCGCCAAAGCTGCTGTGCGAGAGCTTTCAGACCCTTGATGATTACAGCTTCAAACCGTGGTATGCAGCATTTTTGCGGTGGGTCAAGTATTTTGCCTTTGTGCTGACGCTGCTCCTCCCTGCGTTCTATGTGGCGGTCAGCGTGCATCATCCGGAGCTGCTCAACCGCACACTGCTCCTGCTCCTCACCCATGCCGAGGCAGAAGAGCCGCTGTCCTTGCCGGCAGAGGCGATCGGTGTACTCCTGCTCTATGAGGTCATCCGCGAGGCAGGACTGCGCCTGCCCAAGGTCGTCGGCGGTGCTGTGAGCATTGTAGGCGGTCTTATCATCGGCGATGCTGCCGTGTCATCAGGACTGGTCAGCACACCCATGCTCACCGTGACCGCAATTGCCGTGATTGCCGGCTTTATCGTGCCGGATCTGAATCCGGCAGTGACTGTGCTGCGTCTGGTGTTCATTCTGGCAGGGGGGATCTGGGGCTTGTACGGCATCGGGCTTCTGGGCATGGCGGTGCTGTTCGAGATGTGCTGCTCGGAGAACTTCGGTGTTCCTCTGACAGCCCCTGTCACCCCGTTCTATCCTCATGCCATGCGTGATGTCCTCACGCGCGTGGGATTCCCGAAAATGCAGCACGGCGGCTTTACCGTGGAGCGTTTCCGAAAGAAGAAAAAGGGGGGACAGGCATGACCAGGATCTCGACCGCACAGCTTGCATCCATCCTGATCCTTGGCGGCATCTGGGAGATCATCTGTCTGCATGCCATTCCCGGGACGGGGATGCTCATGGGTGCTGCTGCCGCGTTTGGTGTGCAATTGCTTCTGATACTGCCGCTGCTCTCTGGAGATATCCCGGGCTGGCGGTGGATGCAGCTCTTGTACGCCGGCTACTTTGTGCTGGCAGGTGCGCGGAATCTCGTCCAGCTATCCGGTACAGCGCCGGAAACGCTGCTGTCCGTGCCAGGGCGATTGGGCGCAGGAATCCTTCTCGTTCTCGTATGCCTGTTTACCGCAGCGGTCGGACTTCAGGCAGCCGCGCGGTGCGCTCCGGTCATTCTGGGATTCTTTCTGCTCTCTCTGGCGGTGCTGGTGATCGGCGCGTGGGGGCGCTTGCAGCCGGATCGTCTGGCATCCGCAGACGGCGGTATCCCGGAGGGACTGGGACTGTTTTTCTGCGGCGCGGAGCTGCCGGCGATCTGGGTGCTGCGCGGACGCTGTGACGGCTCGCCAAGACGTGCGGTGCTGGTGTCCGTTCTTGTGAAATGTGCGGTCTTTCTCGTGATCGGCTGTCTTTGCCTGGCAGCAGGGGGCTACCTGATGGATCGCTCGGATGCGCCGTTCTTCACGCTTTGTTCCCTCTCACAGCCCCTGCAGGGGCAGAGGGCGGATGCACTGTATATTCTGGTGTTTGTCATGCTCAGTGTCATGCAGCTCACGTTACAGGCAGGATTTGCCGCCCATCTGCTGGAGCAGGCGTTCCCGAAGCTCCGCTGCACCGCACCGTGGGTGCTGCTCACGATGCTTGCGCTTGCCGGGGGACTCCCCGAAGGGGCAGGC
>CAZKHW010000007.1:0-24680 GCA_964552525.1 uncultured Ruminococcus sp.
GTCTATTATAGCACATTTTCAGGATTATGTCAATCTTCTGTAGACACTGTCTAATAAATTCCGATTTATCTTAATAATAATTATACACCAAAGCAGTTACATTGTCAATAGAAACGCCATAGCACTTTTGACTGAAAATCAGAAGTACTATGGCTTGAACTTCTTTATGGGTATCAAACTAACCGCTTTCGGTTTTTTGTACAATTGCAGGGGATCAGCCGGACCTATCCCATCAGATACAGCGCATCGCGGAGCAGGTCGATGGTCAGATCAGACCGCTTGGCAACGCTCACATGCACGGGGATATTTGCATGGACGGGAAACCAGTTGTCGGAGAACACCACGTCCATCCCCTTGCAGTCAAGGGCTGCCGCCGGGATGAAAGCATCGCTCAGCACGGTAATGATGTAGCACTCCGGAAGGCGGCGCACCTCAAAAGTCACATTTGCTTTGCGGCATGCAAACTGCTTGGGAACGCACAGGAGGGAAACACCGGAGGAGAGGATCTCCTCCCCCTGCACAAGGGTGTAAGACAGGTAGTGCCGCCGCTTGTTGGCGGCTGTGTAGAATTCCTCCAGACCCTGTGGTCGTGGGAAAAATACCGCAGACAGTGCCGGGATCTCTGCCTTCATTTCACCGCAGCGGACAATGTTCGACTGCGCATCGCGCATCTCCCAGCGGATGGTGCCGGAAATGCGCCGGAGCGTCTCATTGGAAACATTGAACCGCGGTTCACCGAATGCGCCGGCAGTCAGCAGTACCGGTGCGTGGAATCGCTTGGCATAGTACTGCAATGCCTTGTATCTGCCGAAATAGTCGATGCTTGACCACGAAATCGCCGGGTTGGAATCGTTGAGCTGCCAGTAGATCGAACCCATGCATCTGCCGCGATGACGGCGCATATGCTCAACATTCGAGCGAATGCATTCCGCCTGCACGAGCTGGCTTGAATAGACCAGCTCTTCCATGCTCTCCGGAGAGCGCACCATCTGCGCGAGGTAGTACATGATCTTCTCAGAGCCGCCCTCGCACTTATGATGTGCCTCCATGACCGGAGGCATCAGGTTGAGGTCGCCTTGGGCGGCATCGCAGACGTGTTCAAGCGTTTTGAGACTTGGCAGAGACTCAAACCCGTACTCCGAGCAGAAACGGCAGTACAGCTCACGGAATGCCGTAAACGGCTTGAAACCGTGCCAGATCTCCCAGTAATGCATGTCACCGGCACGATTCGAGCCGCTGTCCCGGCATTTGCCATAGGCGGACGGAGACGAACGCCAGTAGAACCGCTGTCCGTCCAGCTCCCTGACAATGGCAGGCATGCGCTTTTCAAACTGCTCAAGGTAATCCTCACGTGCCTGCGGATTTTCGGGAAGTCCCCAGGTCTCCAGTGCATTTTCGATCTCGTTGTTGCCGCACCACAATCCGAGGGATGCGTGATTGCGCAGGCGCAGGATGTTGTCGCGGATCTCCGCCTCGGTGGTCTCCCAGAATGCATCGGACAGACGGTAATTGGCACAGGCGAACATGAAATCTTCCCAGACGATCAGACCGTTCTCATCGCAGAAATCAAAGAAAGCATCGTCCGGATAGAATCCGCCGCCCCAGACACGCACAACATTGAAATTCGCCTCCACGCATGCTCGCAGGAATCTTTCCTGACGCTCCCGGGTGCAGCGAGGGAGGAGGTTGTCACAGGGGATCCAGTTAGCCCCCATCGCGAAAATATCCCTGCCGTTGAGGTGCAGACAGAAGCTCTCGCCCCACTCGTCACGCTCCTGGCGGATGGTAAGACTGCGCAGACCGATGCGTTCCGTCCGGCTGTCAATGGCTGCGCCGGATGCATCTGTGAGGAGGAGTACGGCGGTATAAAGCTCCTGCTTGCCAAGACCGTTCGTCCACCATAGCCGGGGATCACTGATGCGGAAGGTCAGACCGCTGCGCGAAACGGAGAACAGCTCCGTTTTGAGCAAACGTTCACCATCCGGATCATAGAGCGCAATTGCCCATTTCAGCTCGGGGGAGTCGCATGCAAATTCCGGTTTGACCGTCAGATCCACGATGCCGTCATGGTGTGTTTGCAGGTACTGCACGGTTGTGATGCGTCCCTCGTCCCACAATTCCAGATAGACATCGCGCCAGATGCCCATGTCCGGGAGCTTGGGACCCCAGTCCCAGCCGAACATGTAATGCGCCTTGCGGATGTGCGGAAATCCCGGAACAGTCGAATCCACGCCCCACAGGGGATGCTCCGCCTGTTTCTTTGCAATATAGCGCAAGGGGGAAAAGATGGTCACGACCAGTGTGTTATGTTCCAGCAAGCGGTCTGATACGTCAAAGCGCCAGCGTCGGTGCATGTTGTCGGTATGCCCGATGACCTCGCCGTTGAGTGTGATATCGGCGATGGTGTCGATGCCGTCAAAGCATAGCTCGATATGTGCCGGGGCATTTGCAGGCAGCGGAAAGTGCGTTGTAAAGCGATAATCATCCTCGGAGAGGGGAAGTGCCTGTGCCTCATTTTCGCGGTAGAACGGATCCTCAATCTTCCCGTTTTGCAGGAGTGTGTGATACATCGAGCAGGGAATGCTGCAAGGATAGGTGACCGTGTCGCCGCATCGCTGCATTGTCCAGTCGGATGTAAGCATGAGTTTTTGCATGGATTGCCTCCTTATCAGCAACAGGAAAGCGCCCCACCTTACTTGGCAGGGTGCTGGGGATTATCCGGGAATTTTGATTTTTGCCCGCTTTTTGAGTGTCCACTCAAGCCAGAAATAGATCACAAAGCAGAACACAAACACGGTCAGCCATGTTACGATGCGCAGCTCCAGCTTGGGGAACAGCACGTGTGAGCTGGGGTTCTTGGGGTCATAGGACATGCGGATGGTGTCATTTTCCTTGACAGACTGTCCGATCTGGTAGTGGATAAGGATGCGGTAGGGGTAGTAAGTACCGGAGTAAGTCTCTTCTGTGCGTTCATTGGCATAGCGGTAAAAGCCGCCGCCGTCCTCATTGACCAGAATGACCGTTGCCTCGGTCTTATGCCACCAGAGCTGTCCGCGCACCCAGTCAAAGGAAAACATACACAGGGGCAGCAGTGAAAAGACCATCAGGATCAGGAACGGGATGGTTCGCAGTTTTCGGGAAAGGTAGGTTTTTACAACCGCCTTTTCATCAACGGACATGGCCATGAGCGTTTCTCCTTTACAGTAAAATCATCTCTATTTCTCCAGAAATTTTCAGATCATCTTTACATTTACTACAATAGTATACCATAGGTGGTGAAAAAAGTCAAGCAATGTTGTAAAATTAATTCATCTCGGATGTCGAGAAAAAATTTTTCCAAAACCTCTTGATTTTTTCTTACAGATATGGTATAATGTATAAGATCGTTGGAGATGTATCGAAGTGGTCATAACGAGAACGACTCGAAATCGTTTGGTCGGTAAAACGGCCCGTGGGTTCGAATCCCACCATCTCCGCCATGTTTGTGTACCAAAAAAGATGACACGCCAAAAAAGACCGATTTATCGGTCTTTTTTGGCGTCTAAGGGTCAAATTTTTTCAAGGTGTCACCGTAGATGACATTCGCCATTCGGATGGATTCGAACCGCAGAAAAGAGCAGTTTCAGAAACGTTCCGAGTACTTTCCGGAAGGGTTTGCTCCGTTGGCAATGGTTTCAGGCAGATTTTCCGACAATTTTATTTGAAAAATACCCACAAAGTTTCAGAGCCGATTTTATTGGTTTCTCACAAAAGCTGAGAAACGAGTAAAGTCGGCTTTTTTTATTTGCCGACCAAAATAAACAGAAAGACGAGGTAGATGTCATGAAAAAACCAATCATCAATACGCCCCTGTACCGTAAAGCAGACCGATACGAACCGCATAGGTGTGTAGTAGAAAAGGCTGTTGCGATACCGCACACCGCATTCGAGCAGATGCGGCTGCATCCTGTAAGGGACAGCACATATATAAAGGAATACAAAGACCTGATGTATTATGCTGACAATACGGATCACTGTGTTCTGTTCATTGACAACGACAGCGGTGACGGTATGCTGGTGCAGGCTGAGGGCTTTGATTACGCACGATACTCGCAGTTCGTTCCGGATGCAAGAGGGCTAATGGAAACTGCTGATGCCGAGCAGGACTATGAACTGGAACAGCCGGAGGAAACCGACTGTTCTGAAGAACCGAATATGAATATGTCATGAGCTGTCCTGAAAAGGGCGGCTTTTTTATGGAAAAGGAGATGATGCGTATCATCAGAGTATTTGACGCATTTGCAGGGATCGGAGGATTTCGCTCCGGACTGGAAAGAGCCGGAGGCTATGAATTTGTGGCTTGGTGCGAGATCGACAAGTATGCGCAGCAGGCTTACCGTACCCTGTATGACACAGAGGGAGAAGCATTTTATGAAAATATCCGAAATATTGACACCGGAGGACTTGCAGATTTTGACCTCCTCACTGGAGGATTCCCTTGTCAGCCATTCTCTGCTGCTGGCAAACGGCAAGCGTTTGCCGATGAAAGAGGCAATCTGTTCTTTGAGCTTGCCCGAATCCTTGCAGTCAAAAAGCCTCGCTATTTTATCTTTGAAAACGTTCCCAATCTGCTGGGGATTGAAAAAGGGGCGACTTTCCGAGAAATCATTGGAACGCTTTCAGAACTGGGGTATTGTGTGGAATGGCTTGTGCATAACAGCGCAGGCTTTGGCGTACCGCATGCGAGAAAGCGAGTCTACCTTGCAGGATGTCTTGGAGCAGAGACTGTTCCGGAAAAATACTGGCTTTCGGAGGAGTCGATGAAGAAAATAGCCGGAAGGTTAAACAAATGATCGGAGGCTGTCAGGGACAGAGGGTGTATGAAACGGACGGACTGGCAGTCACCCAGTGCAGCGGCAGCGGCGGTATGGGAGGCAGAACCGGGCTGTACTGGATCGATATGAATCCGCCGCCGAACCTGACCGACAATGCAAGATGTCTGCATACAAGATATGGCATCGGTACACCGTCAGGCAGCCATAAGGGTGAACGTTCCGGTGTTTTGGTGGAGGACGAAGGACCGAGGGCAATTCTGAATCCCTTTAAGGAACATACCCGTCAGCATGGCAGGCGTGTCAAAGAGCCAAACGAGCCGATGTTTACACTGACGGTCACTGACCGGCACGGTGTTGTGCATCAGGGCAGGATCCGCCGTCTGATGCCGGTTGAGTGCTGGAGATTGCAGGGTTTCACAACAGAGCAGTTTCAAAAAGTCGCAGCCACAGGCATGTCGGATGCACAGCTTTACAAACAGGCTGGCAATGCAGTAACAGTGAATGTGGTCGAGGCGCTTGGAAGAAATCTGAGAAAATTTCATGAGGAGATGATGCAGAATGGAGACTGATATCAGGATTTTTGAAAATGCGGAATTCGGAACTGTCCGGACAATCATGATTAATGATGAACCGTGGTTTGTGGGAAAAGATATTGCGAAAATTCTTGGATATACAGAAACCGCAAAGGCTATCCGGATGCATGTGGATGAGGATGATAAAGGGGTGTCCGTTTTGGACACCCCCGGAGGCAGACAAAGGTTTACTGTTATCAATGAAAGCGGTCTTTACAGTTTGATCTTGTCGAGCAAGCTTAATAAAGCAAAACAATTCAAAAGATGGGTAACATCTGACATTCTCCCAACCATCCGTAGAACCGGCGGCTATGTCTCAAATGACGAACTGTTCACAAACACATATCTCCCCTTTGCAGATGATAATACAAAAGCCCTGTTCAGACTGCAGCTAATGACGATCCGCCAGCTCAATGCCCGGATTGAGCATGACCAGCCGTTGGTGGAATTTGCTGAACATGTAGCTTCCACTAACGATGTAATCGATATGAACACAATGGCGAAGCTGGCAGGCTGGCGATGTGGAGGCTTGCTTCTTGGCAGCAATACGGCGGCACATGGCTTTCCGATTTTGTACCAAATCATCTTGATGGTTTTGTGCAGGAAGAAGCTCAGGAACAGTCGGAACGCCAGAAGCCGGATTGTCCGTTGATTGGACAGGATAGCAATATTTTCAGTGTGATGGGGATAGCTTCAAAAACGCTCAAGGAAAACGGCATGAAAGCTGAGGCAAAAGAAATGGTAGACAGGGTGACATCTTCCTCCAGCTATCATGAGGCACTTGCTGTTATCAGCGAATATGTCAATCCGGTTTCGATTGACGAATATGAAGAAATGCAGGAGGAAGAAGGCATGGATATGGAGGGATTATAATGCCGAATCATGTACAAAACCGCATCACTTTGGAGGGTGATGAAAGCGCAATCCAGAGAATGCTGGCGCAGATTCAGAATGATGAATTTGGCACGGGAACGATTGATTTCAACAAAATCATCCCCATGCCGGATCGTATCTACCGTGGTGATCTTAGTCCCAAAGAAATGAGGCTATACGGCGAAAACAACTGGTACAACTGGTCGGTCGCAAATTGGGGCACAAAATGGAATGCCTATGGCTATGTAAAAGGCACAGATTACAGTCAGGAAAAAG
Source organism: uncultured Ruminococcus sp. (assembly GCA_964552525.1). GTDB lineage: Bacteria > Bacillota > Clostridia > Oscillospirales > Ruminococcaceae > UBA3855. The sequence continues at coordinate 6,536 of CAZKHW010000007.1, forward strand.
AACTGACTTTCCAGACAGCATGGAGCGCTCCTCATGCTGTGCTTGAAAAGCTGTCAGAGCAGTTTCCGGAAGTTGAGATCACGCATGAATGGGCAAATGAGGACATCGGCATGAACTGCGGCAGGCGCATGTATTCCGGAGGTGAACGCTGTGAGGAATATGTTCCGGAATCCGAGAAGGAGGCTGTAGAATTTGCCGAAGGCATTTGGGGATTTTCAGGGGATGATTTTCAGGAATCTGAGGCTCTGGTAATGGCGTAGCTTCAAGAAAATATCAAATTAGGAGGAAGAAATATGTACCCGAAAAAGACACCCTGCAAATATAAATACAGGGTGAACGGCAGCAGCATTCCGAGTATGCTGCACTGTGCAAAGAAGGTGCTGACTGTAAAACAATTCAAGGAACTGCAGCAGTCAGTGAACGGAACGGCTGGCTATGCCGATCAGAAAGGGCTGATCTATGCCAGCATTCAGGCAAAACAGAAGAAGCAAAGGCTTCGGAAGGAGGAATTTTGAACAGCTTTATGTCTTGGATCGGCGGCAAAAAGGCGCTGCGTGATGAAGTTCTGATCCGGTTTCCGCTGGAATACCAGACCTATGTGGAGGCATTCGGCGGCGCAGGATGGGTGTTGTTCCATAAAGAGCCGGGGTGGGATAAGGAGGTGTACAACGATTTTAACAGCAATTTGGTCAATCTGTATCGCTGTGTCCGGGGGAATTCCGCAAAGCTCAAGTACAAGCTCCGGTATGTTCTGAACTCCCGTGAGGATTTCAATTGGCTGGCAGCACTGCATAGAAAGGGCATTTTTCCGAGATTCCGTGACTATGACAGGGCTGCAAAATTTTATCAGTTAATCCGATATAGCTATGGATCAAATCTCGGCAGCTACGGAAGCAGTCCGCATTCCATCTGGGCTGACTTTCCGCAGATCGACCGGGCTGCTCACAGATTGCAGGAGGTTGTTATTGAAAATCAGGACTTTGAGGTGCTGATCAAGCATTACAAGGGAGAAAAGACTTTTTTCTACTGCGATCCGCCTTACTTTAATACAGAGAGCTATTACAAGGATGTTGATTTTACCCGGAAGGATCACATCCGGCTGCGTGATGTCCTGATTAGCAGCGGCAGCAAATTTTTGGTATCCTACAATGATTGCCCCGAAATCAGGGAATTGTGGGATTTACCGGGTATCCGGATTGAGAGTATCAGCCGCCTGAACAATCTTGCCCAGCGAGGTGATGCCGGCAGTATGTTTGACGAAGTGTTCATATCAAATTATGACACTGCCGAACGCTCGCAAAGCGGTCAGATGTCGCTGTTTGATATGCAGGATGAGGAGGATAGTGATGAGTACAATTAAGAACAGAATGTGGCTTACGGACGAGGTGCTGTGCATCGAAATTCCCAGAGAGGCACTGGAGAATCATACAAGAATCACGCTGGAACTTACAAGTGAACCCGGTATGTTCCAATTGACGACAGTATGCCATGACGAAAAGCAGGAGTGCTATGAGGAAGTATCCAGTCATGAAAGGTGGTGATGAAAATGAAGATAGCAGTAAAAATCGACCGCATACTGGACAATCCAAACTCCGCAGTCAAAGCGTTTGCCAGCGTTACAATGGACGGCGCATTTGCTGTGCATGGTCTAAAGGTAATGCAGACGGAAAAAGGGCGTTTTGTCTCAATGCCGTCCAACAGCTACAAAGACAGGGAGGGAAAAACGCAGTATTCCGATGTGTTCCATGCGGTCACCAAGGCAGCCCGTGATGCGATCCAGTCGGCGGTGCTGCATGCCTATGATCGGGTGGTATACCAGACACAGCAGTTTCAGGTCGAAGAACCGCTGGACGAGCCTGAACCGTCCCCCTCATGGGCATAGTGCTGTAAAATAACTGTGCAAGTTAGTGGTTAGGTAGATTCTGCCTGAAAATGCTGGATTTTTCGTTCCCTTTGTGATATGCTGTGGATAACAAAAAATTGCAAAGGAGCGATGGCTATGAAACGAACAATTCCGGTAATTCTGCTGTGTGCAGTGCTGATGACAGGGTGCTATGAGGACTACTGTACTCCGGAAACCGCCCAGACAGAATCAGCAGAAGAAAGCATATTCACCGGGGATAAATCAACCGAAAGCGAAACAATAACAGAAGAAGGTTCGGATAGGATATCTCCGGAGGATGCGCCAACAGTGGGGCAGGGACAGACAGAAGCGCAGGAAACCGAAGCGGTAAGCGATATTCTAGAGGAAAATGAACAGCCTGCAGCTTCCGAAACCACAGAGGAAACTGAAACCATTGCTCAGACAACTGAAACAACAGCCGAAACCGAACAGTCCACTGAAACTACAACAGAGCCTGTTGTTACCACCGAAACTCCGACTGAGCCGGAAACGGAATCCAGCCAGAGCGATTACGAAAAGGCACTGACTGTGTACGAATCTATTCGGGAGAACGGATATGGAACATGCGTCAACTACGCTTGCCAGACATATGAAAAGTGCCTTGATATCGGGCTCCCCTGCTATCTGGTATGGACTGATGCTGCGATGTATGGGCATGTAGCAAACACGATCTGTGTGAACGGAATCTGGTTCATCATGGACACGCAGGGAGGATATTTTCTGGACTACAACTACGGCTTCACGGAGGTGGTCGATACAGACGGAAACCATATCGGGAACAGCGATATGCTCAGTAACAGCAGCTATCAGGAACTGTTCGGATAAAAATCAATATGCAGGAAAGGGCCGGTATATTCGGTCTTTTTTTGTACCCAAATTCAAGAAATGGAGTGTTTTAACGTGATCAATCTCAAGAAAACTGCAAAGAGAATCAGCGCAGGCATTATGGCAGGAATCTGCGCTGCATCCATGCTCACAGCCACAGCAGCGAGCATGATTCCGGTTGAGGCAGCGGAGGCTTCAACTGAAAATCCTGCCTTTCCCTCTGCCGATGCGCTGATCGCACAGGCGGCAACGCTGCTCGGAACAAAATACGGCTTCGGCAAAAAGGGATATTCCGGCATCTATTATCAGGGCAGCTACAAGCCGCTGACGGAGGAATCCATCCGTGGACAGGGCATCGACTGCTCTGGTCTGATCTACTATTCCATGACGCACCTCGGCTACAGCACCACTGGCTTTGACTGGAACAATCCTGTTCCGGTCGACACTGACCATTGGCTGTCGGTCAAGGATGGCTGCACCATTACTTATGACGGTGTGACCAGTCAGATTGACATTGAAAAGCAGGGCATCAAGACCACCGAGCGTCCTTACTGGGAATGTGCGGACGGTTCGACGATTACGCCGGGTTCTGTGGTTGTTGCGGAGATTCCGAATGATATCAACCATTCATGGATCTATATGGGTGAGTTCAATACCCGTGATGATGTTATCACCTACCTCAGAACGATAGGCGTTCCTGATTCTCTCATTACCGACAAAACCGTTGGTGATGACTCCGGTGACGGCGGTACACACTGGCGCATTGAGTCCAATGGCTCAGAGGGTGTTGTTGTCAATAACAAGACCACCGGCAAGAAAACATCGGCACTGAATATGTACGCATTCCGCATCACGCAGGGCGATGTGAAGTTCACCATCACAAAGGTGCTGAGTTCGGACAATACCGTGAAAATCTGCGGCACCAGCCCCATTGACGGTACACAGGCGGTTTACGGTGTATATACCGACAAGGAATGCACCCAGCAGATAGGCGAGATCATTATCGGTGAGGACGGAATCGGCTCTATTGAGCTGCCCAATAAGCAGTATTATGTCAGAGAGATCACTGCTCCGACAGGCTATGCCCTCAATCCGGAGGTGTTCGAGCTGAAAGCAGGATCCAATGTGAACGTGACCGAGGATATCCAGTCCGGCAGCATTCAGATCAACAAAACTGCCGAGGACGGCATTGTCGGTGACAGAGAATTCCTCCTGACATGGACAGAAAACGGCGCAGAGCATACCAAGTCCGCAAAGACGGATGAAAACGGTGCTGCCAATTTTGACGGTCTGCGTGTATATGACATGACCATGAAGAATGCCATCACCTACACGGTTTCTGAGGTCAATGTCGAGGAACGCTATATCATCCCGAAGGCGCAGGACATTGTGCTGACCAGCGGCAATGCTGATCTGACTGTAGCTGCCAGCTTTGAGAACACGCTCAAAAAGGGAAGTATTCGCATCAATAAGCAGTCCGAGGACGGTCAGAACGATGACAGACATTTCACTGTATCCGGCGGCGGTCAGATCTACGAGATCACAACTGGCGCAGACGGCATTGCCATTCTGACGGATATGCCGGTGTTTGACAGCAATAATGAAAAGATCGTTTACACCGTTTCCGAGAACGATGTGCCGATCCGCTACGTCATTCCGGCAGACCAGCCTGCAACGCTGACAGCAGATGCGACTACCGATGTGACCTTTGAGAACAAGCTGAAGAAGTTCACGGCAGAGGTCACAAAGAGCGATTCCGAAAAGCTGTCGGCACAGGGCGATGCCACGCTTGCCGGTGCAGTCTACGGTCTGTACAAGGACGGCGAACTGGTGGACACCTACGTGACCGATGAAAACGGCTATTTTAAGACAAAGGAATATGTGTGCGGCAATTATACCATTCAGGAGGTCACACCGTCTAACGGCTATCTGCTGGACGAGAGAAGCTATTCCGTTGGCGCAGAGCCGGAGCATTACACCGTGGAAAGCAGCATGATCCCGATGGATGTGACCGAGGATGTCATCAAGGGCAATGTGGCAATTCTCAAGCACAGTGATGACAATGAGGACGAGGTGATCAACCTTGAGGCTGGTGCTGAGTTCGAGGTGTTCCTTCGTTCTGCTGGCAGCTTTGCAGATGCCGATGAATATGAGCGTGACTATCTGATTACAGACGAAAACGGCTACGCAAGGACAAAAGATATGCCCTATGGTCTGTATACCGTTCATCAAACCAAGACTGTGAACGATGCGGCTTTTGTTTCGGATTTTGATGTATATGTCGCAGAGGACGGTAAGACCTACGAATATATTCTGAACAATGCGCCGTTCCGGAGCTTCATTCATGTGACCAAACTGGATGCGGAAACCGGAAGAACGATTGCCTATGAGGGCGCAGGATTCCAGATTTATGATGCTAATGGCAATCTGATAACGATGGGCGTGGACACGTTCTACACCAATTCGGAGGGTTTCCTGATTACACCTGACACTCTGCCGTATGGTAATTATACTCTGGTTGAGGTGCAGGCTCCGATGGGCTATGTTCTGGACAGCACACCCGTTCCGTTCAGCGTAACCGCTGCCAATGCGGAAGAAGAAAATGCGGTTAATATCGTCCGTGTCGAAAAGGCTGATACAGCGCAGAAAGGCAGAATTTCTGTCCGGAAAACAGGCGATAGTTTCAGCCATGTCACAGAAACGAATTCTTATTATACACCTGTGTTTGAGAAAAATGGTCTTGCTGGTGCTGCATTTGAGGTGATCGCTGCTGAGAACATTGTGACCGCTGACGGCACAATCCGTGCAAATGCCGGTGACATTGTGGCTGAACTGGTGACAGATGAAAACGGCTTTGCAGAAACTGATCTGCTGTATCTCGGCAAATATGAGGTGCGTGAGGTTTCGGCTCCCTTTGGCTATATCCGCCGTGATGCGGCAAAAACTGTTGAGCTGACCTATGCAGGACAGGAAATTGCAATCCGTGATACTGTAGGCGAAAACTTCTGGAACGACTATCAGGGTGTGCAGATCCATCTGTCTAAGGCAATGGAGCGTGACGAGCTGTTCGGTATCGGAGCTAACAACGAGTATCTGAGTGTTAGATTCGGACTGTATGCTGCCGAGAATATCGCTGCGGCTGACGGCACTATGATTCCGGAGGATGGCTTTATTACCAGCGTTGTTCTCAAGGAGGACATGACAGCAACGATCTCCGAAAAAATTCCTTTCGGAAAGTATTATGTGCAGGAAATTGCGACCGATGAGCATTATGTACTGAACGGAGAAAAGTTCCTTGTTGTCTTTGAATATATGGGGCAGGAAATGACGACTGTGGACATCGACTGCGGTCAGTTCACAAACGCTCTGAAACGTGGCTCTGTTGAGGGCAAAAAGCTTGATTCTAACGGTAAGAATCTGTCCGGCTCACGGTTCGGACTGTTCCGCACCGGCACTTCCGAATTTACGGAGGATGCTGCCCTTATGACCGATATTTCGGATGAGGACGGCAGCTTCGGATTTACCGAAATTCCCTACGGCGAGTATGTTGTCCGTGAGATTGAAGCTCCGACCGGTTATGTGATGACCGATGAGATCTTCCCTGTGACTATTGCAGAGGATGGCGATGTGATCGAGATCACCGCTGAAAACAGCCCGATTTCTGTAGCAGTCAGCAAGGAAACCATCTACGGTGAGGAGCTTCCCGGCGCTGAGATGCAGATCATTGACGAGGACGGCAATGTTGTTGATGAGTGGATTTCTGACGGTACAAATCATATTGTTTCCAAGATTCCGGCTGGCAGCTACACCCTCAAGGAGATTGCTGCTCCGGATGGCTATGTGATCGCAACAGATATTGCATTTACGATTGATATTGACGGCAATGTGACTGTTGACGGCGTTGCAGCAACAGCAGCTACAATTGACGGTATTCCGCTGATTACGATGGTGGATGCCACCACAATTGTTCGCATTTCCAAGACAGATATTACCACTGGTGAGGAACTGGAGGGTGCTACTCTTCAGGTCATTGACGAGAACGGTACTGTGATCGAGGAATGGATTTCCGGCTCTGAGCCGCATTTCATTGAGGCTGTGCTGACCGCTGGCAAGACCTACACCCTGCATGAAATCATTGCCCCGGACGGCTTTGTACTTTCTGCCGATGTAGAGTTCACTGTGAATGAGGACGGCAGCGTAACTGAGGTGGAGATGGTAGATGATACCACAAAGGTACAGATTTCCAAGAAGGACATCACCACTGGTGAGGAACTGGAGGGTGCTACTCTTCAGGTCATTGACGAGAACGGTACTGTGATCGAGGAATGGATTTCCGGCTCTGAGCCGCATTTCATTGAGGCTGTACTGACCGCAGGAAAGACCTATACGCTGAGAGAAACCATCGCTCCGGACGGATATACCGTTGCAAATGATGTGGATTTCGTTGTTAACGAGGACGGTACTGTAACTGAAGTTGAGATGATCGATGACATCACAAAGGTACAGATTTCCAAGCAGGATGCAACTACCGGTGCGGAGCTTGCTGGCGCAACACTTCAGGTAATAGATGAGAACGGTGAGGTTGTCGAGGAATGGATTTCTACCAATGAGCCGCACATGATCGAAGGCAAGCTGATTGCAGGAATGACCTATACACTGCGTGAGATCACTGCTCCGGATGGCTATGAGATCGCAGAGGATGTACAGTTCACCGTTGCTGAGGACGGCACAGTCACTGAGGTTGTCATGAAGGATGTCGCTGCCCCGACACCGACGCCGTCAACTCCCTATACTCCCTCCACTCCTGGCTCTCCGCCTACTGGCGATGCAGGGGCAAATCCGCTGGCATTCGTAATGGTCGTTGCTGGCGTGCTTGGTCTGGCTATTACAATACACATGAGCAGAAGAAAGAAGGATGAATAATGAAAAAGAGGACGATCACCATTGTGGCGGCTGTTTCAGCCGCCCTCCTCCTCGGAGGCGGCGTTATGCTGCTAAAAGATGATGCTGCGCAGATGGCAAAGAGCGCTGAGATCCGGGAGTTTTCTATTTCGGAAAAGGTGCGCACTGAACTGGATGACATCTCCGATGAACTGACAGAAGAAACTGAGCCGGAAACAATTATTTCAGAGGAAATATCTGACGATTCTGAACCTGTCCCGGCAACCGGAACACTCCCGACAGAGGTACTGCAGCAGCTCAAGGATACGGCAAAAAATCTGAAAGCTGCCTATCCGGATGCCATTGGCTGGCTGTATATTCCGGACACTGCGATCAATTATCCTTTGATGCAGGGAAATGACAACGACTACTATCTGCACCATGCATACGATGGCAGCAGACTCACAGCCGGATCGATATTTCTTGATTACCGCTGTGAAAACCGGCTGCTCAATCCGATCAATGTTGTGTATGGTCATAATATGAAGAATGGCTCCATGTTTGCAGGACTGCTGAAGTACGGCGATACTGTATACTTTAATGAGCATCGGTACGGCTGGCTTGCTACGGAAAGCATTGTGTATCGTATCGACTTTTTCTCCCTTGCCAAAGCGGATCGGGAGGATTCAATCTATGACGGATCACAGCCGGTTGCGGACTGGATGCCGAGGCTTCGGTCGCTGTCCGGAATCTGCAATGAAATGACCTATACCGAGGCTGACCGGTTTATTTCACTGTCTACTTGCAGCTATGAATTTAAGAATGCAAGGACTGTGCTGACCGGAAAGCTCGTTGAAATGAGGGAGGATTGAAACTGAAAATGGCAAAAAAGAAAATCATTGCTGCAATTGCAAGTGCTATGGTGTTCGCAAATTCCATGATGCTGACTGCTCATGCACAGGGCGATGTTGCCGGAGCGATCACCAGCACATGGAACAGTGCTAAGTCTCAGATCAAGAGCATTGTTAACAACGTGGTGTTCCCTGTGATTGATGTGGTGCTGGTTATTCTGCTGTTTGTCAAGATCGGACTTGCTTACCTCGACTATCAAAAACACGGACAGCTTGACTGGACTCCGATTGCTATTATTTTCTTTTGTCTTTTATTCTCGTTAACTGCTCCATTGTATATTTGGACAGTGGTGAACATCTAAAAAAGCAGCGAAATTTAGTCATTATCTACAGTATACCACAAAATGGACTGTTTGTAAAGAGGCGGAATGTAGGGCACTCCCTGTGTGGCAAACAAGGAGTGTCTGAGATCTTTTTCTACAGCAAACAAAATTTTATAAGTCAACTATAGTTTCAAGGATTGTTATCAACTTTTTCTGCATATTTGGGGATGCTGAATTAACAATTGAATAAGCTGATGCAGCATAGTTTGGAGCATCAGAGGAGTAGTCCTCTATATTTTCAAACAGCGTGCTAAGAGGAATTTTCAGCCCGGAAGCGATTTTGCTGATGCTTTCAATTGTTGCATTTTTCTCGCCCCTTTCAATCTGTCCAATATATGTCGGATGCAGTCCGCAGCGTTCAGCAAGTTCTTCCTGACTAAGTTTTTGCTGTGTTCGGTAATTGCGTAAACGTCTGCCGATTTCTATCGATATTTTGTTCATAGTCTCACCTTCCATATACTTATATATCTAGTATATAGGTATTGAAACAAAATTTACAGAGACTATTGACATTCTCTTTTTGCGGTGGTATACTATAAATATTGAAACGGTGATAAAAGATACTATGAATAAAGGGGAGAAGAGATATGACGTGTACGATTTTATCCGCAGGCGAGGAATTGCAAACATGCTGCTGGAATGAGCATGAACCGCCGCTGCTGACTGTCCGGAGCAAGGTGTTTACACTGATACAAGACCTATGCGCTGAGGGATGCAGACACTTTTATATGAACTGTGAGTACGGTGCTCCTCTTTGGGCAGCGGAGTTTATTACAGAACTGAAAAAGTACAATCCTATTCAATTACACATTGTTGTTCCCTTTGAGGAGCAGACTACTAACTGGCCAGAGGATTTCCGCAACAGGTACTTTGAAGTTCATAGAACTGCGGATAGTGTCGAGCTAATCAGTGCGCAATTTCAGGAAAAGTGCTACAATTATGCAGACAAACGCATGATAGACAAAAGTGATGTGCTGATTATCTGCGGTGTGGCAGGGGCGTTGACAGATGCAGCCGAGTATGCAAGAGAAAGAGGCATCAGGGTGAGTTATTGCCCTATTGTATAAAACCGAATCATGCCGGATCAGAGCAGCTTGTGTGAATTCACAGGCTGCTTTTTATTTTTGAAAAAATGAAGGGGGATATGCTATGTTTGAATATATTTACGGGAAAGAGGACTGCCAGTGCCAGTTTTTCAAGATGCCTTTGATGCTGTTTACAAATGAGGCAAAGCTGCTCTATGGACTTATGCTCGACCGGACAGGTCTGTCCATCATGAACGATTGGACGGATGAGGACGGCAGGGTGTATGTCAATTACACAAATGCAGAAGTGTGTCGTATGCTGAAGATCGGGGCGCAGAAGGCGGTGAAGATTTTCCGGGAGCTTGCTGCCATCGGTTTGATTGAGCGCATCCGCATCGGGCTGGGCAGACCGGACAGGATATTTGTCAAACACATCTGTACCGCAGAGCAGCCGGAGGAACAGCCTTGCGAGCCAGTGCCGGAGATCGAAGAATCAATTGACTTTCCCGAACCGGAAGTGCAGAATTGTGAGAATCAGCATTCAGAAATTTCAGATTTCAGCATTCCGGAATGTTCAGAATCAGCATTCCCTCTTAATAATAATCAGACTGACAGAGCCAGAAAAAATCAGTCATATCTATCACATCCAGCTAGAAAAATGCAGAGAGAAAAATGTATGGATACTGTCACAATGGCAGTCTGCCGGGAGCAGATCAAGGCGAACATTGAGTATGATTGGTTTGTGGAAAGCTATGCAGACCATGACAGGATTGGCGGTTCACAGGAAGAACTGGACGAATTGGTGGAAATCATGACAGAATGTGCCTGTGCAACGAAATCAGTTCGGATTCACGGACAGGAGATGCCAGCGGAGATTGTGAAATCCCGGATGCTCAGGATCGGCAGTGAGCATATCCAGTATGTGTTCGATTGCCTTGCCAGAACAACCACCAAGATTGCCAATATTAAGGCATATCTGCTGACTGTGCTGTATAATGCTCCGACTACGATCAGCAATTATTACAGCACACTCGTGCGGCATCATATGCACTGCATAGAATAAATCACTTGATTTTTTGACAGGAGGTTGATAAGGTGCCATTTATACCATTCACAGAAGAACAAAAGCAGCAAGCAAACACCGTGGATTTGTCGGAATTTCTGCGGATGCGAGGGGAAACTCTGAAACAAGTCGGTCGGGAATATCAGCTCATTTACACCGATGAAACCGGAAAGCATGACAGTATCACCATGCATGGCAGCACATGGTTTGATCACAAGAATCAGGTTGGCGGCGGTGCTGTGAAATTCATGCAGCATTACTATAGGATGTCATTCCCGGAGGCGGTGCAGGCTTTACTGGGATATTCCGCCGCGCCTATGAAGCGCAGCCCTCCGCAGGCAGCCAAACCGGAAACAAAGAAGGAATTCAAGTTGCCGGAGGCAAACAGCAATATGCATCGAGTGTACGCTTATCTCATCAAGCAGCGGTTCATTGCACCGGAAATCATTACACATTTTGCCAGACAGCACACTCTATACGAGGACGCAGCCTACCATAATGCTGTGTTCGTTGGGCTGGATGAGAATGGAATTCCACGGCAGGCACATAAGCGTTCCACGATTACGTTCGGGCAGGGATTCAAGATGACCTGTGAAGGCTCTGACACAAAATACAGCTTTGCACATTTCGGAACATCCGGCAGGCTGTTTGTGTTTGAAGCGCCGATTGATATGCTGAGTTTCTTGACGCTGTATCCGCAGAACTGGCAGCAGCACAGCTATATCGCCATGAACGGTGTGTATGAAAATGCCATGCTGCAGGCTCTTAAAACACATCCGAATCTCTGTGAGATTGTGCTGTGTGTAGATAATGATGAGGGAGGGATTGAAGCAACCTATCGTCTCCGGGACATTCTGCAAGAGCAGGGATACAGCCAGATCAAGCGTTTCGCTCCGGCATACAAGGATTGGAACGACTGTCTGAAAGCTCAGAACGGTGTCGATGCACTTCCGGCTGTTCCGCATAAGCGGATGCAGGCATATATGGAAACCATAGATTATTTCCGGGAGTATCGCTGTGTTCCGGAACGACTCCCTGTCTTGCTGAATCAGGCGATGCAGCATGGAAATTATCATCAGATTGCCGAGTTTGCAATTGCAGGCTCGGCTTTTTTTCTGCATCAGGCAGGCTATTCTACGGGCTTTGAACAGCTTCGTGACAGGCTGCGGAGTGGGTACAGACCGCATACAGACAAGGGCAGCAGAGCCGCCAAAGCCCGGAATTTGAGCGATATGCTGGGAAAAGTATTAACAGAAATCCGCAGATCGGCACGAACAAGAGAGCAGTCTGTCCAAACGGCGAAGGTTCTGCTAGAGCTGGCAGACTGTGCTGTCAGGCTGGAGGTCGAGGATGCGATAGCGGTTCCGGTTCAAAATGAAGATATGGAGGAGGTGCCGGATTTTGCATATGGTTAGTGTCATATGCCCCATGACATGATGGCACAGGAAATAATCCCCCATAGAAATATTTATCATAATACAGAGAACAAAATATTTCTGTGACGCTTGAAAGGATGATGCTTTGAATGAAAAACAGTTATTCATGATCATAGTTCTTTGCGCTGTTTTCGGCGCATTTCTGATTTTAGTGCATATGCTGGACAGTCATACACTCAGTGGCATTAAATCAAAAACTGTTGGTGACGGCCAGCATGGTACGGCACGTTGGGCTGCAAAACAAGAGATCAAAAAGACTTTTGTCTTTCTGCCATTTGAGCCGGAATTATGGAGACAAGGTAAGAATCTTCCGGATATTCAAGGAACAATTGTAGGATGCAGATCGCATGGAAAAAAGACAGTGGCACTTGTGGATACCGGTGATGTGCATACGCTCATGATCGGTGCTGCTGGTGTCGGCAAGACGGCGTTTTTCCTCTACCCGAATATCGAATTCGCACTCGCCTCCGGAATGTCGTTTCTGAATACCGATACCAAGGGAGACGTGGCTCGGAATTACGGAAATATTGCCAAAAAGTATTACGGTTACAATGTGTCAGTAATTGATTTAAGAAATCCGACACGTTCCGATGAGAACAATATCCTGCACCTCGTAAACAAGTATATGGATATGTTTCTCGATGACAAAACAAACTTGGGTGCAAAGGCAAAAGCAGAGAAATATGCGAAAATCACAGCAAAAACCATTATCAACATTGGCGGCGGTGATAACGCCAACTATGGACAAAACTCCTTTTTCTATGATTCTGCGGAGGGCTTGCTGGCATCGGTCATCCTGCTGTTAGCAGAATTCGGAGAGAAAAATGAACGCCATATTGTATCGGTGTTCAAGCTGATACAAGACCTGACTGCCAAGCCTCCGCCGAAGGATCCAAAGGATAAGCCGCCCATGTATTTTACGAAGCTGATGGAAAAGCTGCCGACCGACCATAAGGCGAGATGGCTTGCCGGTGCAGCACTGAACACCTCCGATCAGGCAATGCTGTCGGTGCTGAGTACAGCATTGTCCCGGCTGAACAGCTTTCTGGACTCAGAGCTTGAACAGATTCTGTGCTTTGGTACAGCAATCGATGCAGAAAAGTTCTGCTCCGAAAAATCGGCAATATTTGTTGTTCTCCCGGAAGAAGATTCATCGAAGCACTTCTTGGTGAGCATGCTGATTCAGCAGCTCTACCGTGAGATTCTGACAATTGCAGACGAACACGGCGGCTGTCTGCCAAATCGGGTGATGTTTTATTGCGATGAATTGGGAACTTTCCCCAAGATCGAAGGATTAGAGGCAATGTTCTCCGCTGGTCGTTCCAGAAAAATATCTATTGTGGCGATCATTCAATCATTTGCACAGTTAGAACAGACCTATGGAAAACAGGGCATGGAGATTGTTACCGACAACACGCAACTAACTGTGTTCGGTGGATTTGCTCCGAATTCACAATCAGCGGAGGTGCTGTCAAAAGCACTCGGAGAGCAGACGGTGCAGTCCGGCAGCGTATCGCACGGACGTGAATCCTCACATTCATTGCAAATGATGGGCAGACCGCTGATGACCGTAGACGAACTCAAGTCTATGCCCAAAGGACAGTTCATCGTGATGAAAACCGGCACACATCCTATGATCTCGCCATTAAAGTTGTACTTCAAATGGGGCATTGATTTCGAGGAGCCGTATGTGCTGCTCGACCGGGGCGCACGGACTGTTTCATTTATGGAACGTGAGGCACTGTTCCAGGCTGTCTCTGAGAAATATCCGCAGAAGAAAAATATGCCCCTGCCGGATTTCCCCGATTTCTCCGAACCTCCGGAATCGGGCAGACACTTCAATGTTAAGACAGGAGCGTGATGCGATGATTGTTCCCAGACGGATTTATGACATGAATTTACTGCACAGATCGGTCAGTGTGTACTGTTATCTGTGTGATAAGGCGAATAAAAAGGGGGAATGCTTTCCGGCTGTCAGTACGATAGCCGGAGATCTGCACATCAGCAAGCGGACTGTGTTCCGGGCGATTGCTGACCTTGAAAATGCAGGGCTGCTTGTCCGGATAAAACGACACCGGACATATGGCGGCTTAAGTTCAAACTTATACAGAATTGTGGGTGATACGGATGTTTGATTGGGTGAGTGATGCCGTCAGTTGGATCGGAGATGGAATCGCTTCAGCGTGGAACAATGTTGTGATTTCTACGGTCAATGATATTACGGATGCCGTTTTCGATGCGATGTTCCAATGGACATACGGTCTGATTTATGGCGCAATCGCTGAAATATTTGAATTTATCAACAGCACATCTGCCGACATTTTCAGCCTTGCATGGGTGCAGGCATTTATTGCGCTGTTCTGTCGGCTCGGCTGGATGCTCTTTTTATGCGGTCTGATTGTAGCTGTGTTTGATGCGGCGGTTGCATACGAATCCGGACAGAACACAGTCAAGAATACCTGTCTGAATGTGCTGAAAGGCTTCTTTGCTGTAAATCTGGTAACGGTCGTACCGCAAAGGCTGTACTCGTTCTGCACCACATTACAAGGCAGCTTTGCACATGATCTGATTGCAAGCTTTGTCGGTGCTTCACCGGGGAATATCATCGAGGCGGCGCTTTATGTCATCGGGAAGCTCAATGAAACGCAGGCTCTGAGCAGTCTGATCTTTATCATTCTGTTCGGATATTGCACGGTCAAGGTCGTGCTGGCAAATATCAAGAGGGGCGGTATTCTGCTGTGTCAGATTGCTGTGGGCAGTCTGTACCTGTTCAGTGTTCCAAGAGGGTTTACGGACGGATTTTATAGTTGGTGTAAGCAGGTCATAGCGACTTGCTTAACAGCTTTTTTGCAGACAACAATCCTGTATCTCGGACTGCTGACATATGATTCACATCCTTTGCTTGCACTCGGAATCTGTATGTCAGCAAATGAAGTGCCGAGGATTGCACAGATGTTTGGTCTGGATACCTCGACGCATGTGAATATGGTGAGTGTGAGCAGCACCGTCAGCATGGGTACAAGGGCAATTAAATTATTGGCAAAGCATTGACAAGGTAATTCGTTGTGTGCTATAATAAGAAAAAATAATGCGGAGGTGCATCACCATGCCGAGAAAACCAGCAGAAAAGACAGCGGAGAAAAAGACCACAGCCAAGAAAACAGAGCCGGTACTGACCACCATCGTGCAGATCGGAGATCAGGAATTTGATATTACCGACATTGCTGCAAAAGCGTACAAGGCTTACAAGTCTGTGCATAAGCGCAAAGCTGTGACCGATTTCAAGGTCTATGTAAAGCCGGAGGAAAATGCAGCGTACTATACTGTAAACGGCGAAGGCGCAGATGATTTTAAAATTGAGCTGTCATAATGATAAGAAAATACAAGCGATCGGATGCAAATCCGATCGCTGTTTTTGTTAGGAGGATGATAATTTGAGGACATATATCTACCCCGAAAATCTCCGTTCCACGGTAAAGCTGTGGTTCTGGAATGTTCGGGATTTCTGCATTTTATGCGGAGAAGTGATTGTTTCAGCAATGCTGTTCGCAAAGCTCTGGACACTGCTGCCGATGGCGATGACCATCTGTTATGCGTTCATGACGTTTCGGGCTGATGACACGGCTGTGCTGGACTATATGATCAATGCAGTGAAATATTTCTGTCTGTCACAGCAGGAATACCAGTGGACTGGAGGTAAGGAATGAGCAGAAAGAAAAATGGTGTGCAGAAGCTCATCGGCTTTGAAGCATTCACCAAATACGGAGTGCGCACAGAAAGGGAAGAATTCGTGTTTTTTTCGGTGGAGCCGATCAATATTTCTGTGCTGTCGGCGGCAGCCATTGATGCTAAGATCCATCACCTGATGATGGTGCTGAGCGTAGTGCCGGAACTGGAAATCATGGCACTTGATAGTTGCGAATGCTTTGACAGCAACAAAAATTATGTGCGGAAACGCCTGCAGGAGGAACATAATCCGGCGGTGCGAAAGCTGCTGGAGGCTGACGATAACTTTCTGGATGAGATTCAGATCGAGATGTCCTCGGCACGGCAGTTTCTGTTCGCTGTGCGATTCCGGAAAGAAAAGGATGAGCAGGTGTTCCATCTCATCAACCGGGTGGACAAGGCAATTGCGGAACATGGCTTCATGACACGCCGGATGAGCAAGCCGGACATCAAGCGGATGCTGGCACTCTATTTCGGCAGCAGTCTTTCCGGCGAGGAGATTGCGGACGTTGAGGGTGAGAATTACTTTGAGGAGGGCTATCATGCGGAAGAAACATCTGACTCCTGAAAAGCAGGAAATGATTTGTGTGAAAAATTATTTTGACAGGATCGTGCCGGGTGCGGTACGATTTTTTGTTGACCACTACGTCTGCGGTAACTTTTACAAGAGCGTTTGGGCAATCACGGAGTACCCTTCGACCACGGAGGAGACAGCGATCCTTGCACACCTTGCCGACAAAAATGGCATAACACTGCGGATCTATAACCGGCTTGTGTCCAGCGTTGAGCAGCGGAAGATCATTCAGCAGGCAATGCGGAAGAACCGTATGATGACAACTGTTACCGATGTCAATGAGAACATCAAGGCGCAGGATAACATTTCGGATGTGGTGGAACTGCTGTCCGAACTGCGCCGGAACAAGGAACCTCTGCTGCATACGGCTGTGTTTATCGAACTGAAAGCCAGTTCGGAGGAAAAACTCCGAGAGCTTCAAGCCGATGTTCAAATGGAACTGACGAGGTCGAAAATATCGGTTGACCGTCTGCTGCTCCGGCAAAAGGAAGGGTTTCTGTCCGTGCTGCCCTGCGGTCATAATATGTTTGGAGCGCAGTATGAACGGATCCTCCCGGCATCAAGTACGGCAAATCTGTTTCCCCTGAATTACTCCGGCAAGACCGATGAACAGGGCTTTTACCTCGGACGGGACAAGTATGGAAGCCATGTTCTGGTGGACTTCGATAAACGCACGGACGATAAGACGAACAGCAATATTCTGATTCTCGGCAACTCCGGTCAGGGAAAATCCTATCTCATGAAGCTGCTGCTGTGCAACCAGAGGGAGGCTGGTAAGTCTATTCTTTGCCTTGATCCGGAGCATGAGTACGAGGACTTGTGCAGGAATCTTGGCGGCACCTATATCGATATGATGTCGGGAGAATATATGATCAATCCGCTAGAGCCTAAATCATGGGGCGAGGCAGATTGGTCGGAGGATGTGCCTGAGCCGTTCCGCAGAGTGACCAGACTGGCGCAGCATATTTCCTACCTCAAGGATTTTTTCAGAGCGTACAAGGACTTCACTGATGCGGAAATTGACTGCATCGAGATCATGTTAATGAAGCTATATGCCCGGTTCGGGATTGATGACAGTACCGATTTCAGCCGGTTCACTGCCAAGGATTTCCCGACCGTCAGCGACCTGTATGATCTGACCGAAAAGGAATTCATGTCCTATGACAGAGAAAAAAAGAATCTGTACACGGAGGATATGCTCCAGAATATCTGCCTTGGTCTGCACTCCATGTGCAAGGGTGCGGAAAGCAAATATTTCGATGGTCATACGAATATTAAGGACGGTGAGTTTATCTGCTTCGGCGTAAAGGGGCTGATGGACTCCAACAAAAAGCTAAAGGATACGCTGCTGTTCAGCATTTTATCTTTCATGAGCAACCAGCTTCTGGGCAAGGGAAATACGGTGGCAGCGGTCGATGAGCTGTATTTGTTCCTGACAAATATGACGGCGATCGAATATATCCGCAACGGTATGAAGC
>CAZKHW010000008.1:0-24596 GCA_964552525.1 uncultured Ruminococcus sp.
ATTGCAAGGGCGAAGCACAAAGCCATATGTGAAATAGACAAGGAAGATGGTGCTTCGTAAGTTTCCGAGGAGGTCTAATATACTCGCATCGGTCATGGAGTCCCCAACGGACATTTGATACGAATCCCACAAGATGGATTTTGATATTTTTTGAAAAAACGCTTGACAAGCACGGGAAACTGTGCTATAATGAAACCGTTCTTTGCTGAACCTGTGCAGCCGGGAACAAGTATTTGGAAAGGAGTGATCGGCATGTTCTATCAATACATATTTGATGACTATACCCAATTGCATACCAACCACACAACCGCCGTCCGCCTTTCGGATCAGAGGATCATTACGGGCTAACGGATGCTAAGCATCCCCCTGTATGCATTTCAAGGGTGTTTCTGTGTGGACAGAAACACCCTTTTTGTATCCGATCGGCAAAGCAGAACAGGAGAACGATACGATGTTTACTATCACCGGCGCATATGCAAGCGCCAAGGTCTTTACCGATATGACCGAACCTACTGCCGTTTCACAGATCCAGGAGCTTTGTAACCAGCCCTTTGCACAGGGCGCAAAGATCCGCATCATGCCCGATGTTCACGCCGGAGCAGGCTGTACCATCGGCACTACCATGACCATCACCGACCGTGTTGTCCCCAATCTTGTGGGGGTAGACATCGGCTGCGGCATGGAGACGACCGTCCTCAAGGAAACGCACATCGAGCCGCAAAAGCTCGATAAGCTCATCCGGGCGCAGGTACCTTCGGGCTTTGCCGCGCGCAAGGAGCCGCACCGCTATGCAGACCGGATCGATCTGCAAAAGCTCTATTGTCTGCCGCACATCCACGAGCTGCACGCTTGCCACAGCATGGGGACGCTCGGCGGCGGCAACCACTTCATCGAAGTTGACAAAAGCGAGGACGGAACGCTGTTCCTCGTGATCCACTCCGGCTCACGTCACCTCGGCGTAGAGGTCGCGAAGTGGTATCAGGCGGAGGCATACCGCCGTCTGA
This sequence comes from uncultured Ruminococcus sp., assembly GCA_964552525.1. Classification (GTDB taxonomy): domain Bacteria; phylum Bacillota; class Clostridia; order Oscillospirales; family Ruminococcaceae; genus UBA3855. The sequence goes on from CAZKHW010000008.1 coordinate 1,005, forward strand.
ACGGCTCGGATGCGATCTCACAGAAGGAGCTGGTCGCCTCCCTCAAGGCGCAGGGCAAGCACAAGCAGATCGAATCGGAGCTGAAAAAGCTCAAAAACACAAAGCGCACCGATATTCCGAAGCACCTCGCCTACTGTGAGGGGGAGCTGTATGAGCAGTACCTCCATGACATGGCGATCGTACAGGAATTTGCACGTCTGAACCGTCAGGCGATGACCGATGTCATCGTCAAGGGCATGCATTGGCATGTGCGGGAACAGTTCACCACGATCCACAACTATATTGACCTGGAGTGTGGAATTCTGCGAAAGGGCGCAGTTTCTGCCAAAGCTGGGGAAATCCTGCTCATCCCGATGAACATGCGTGACGGCAGCCTGATCTGCCGCGGCAAGGGCAATCCGGACTGGAACGAGTCCGCACCCCACGGTGCAGGCCGCCTGATGAGCCGTGCAGCCGCCAAGGCTTCCTGCTCCATGCAGGAGTACAAGGCGCAGATGCAGGGGATCTACACCACCTCGGTCTCGACCGATACCATCGACGAATGCCCGATGGCGTATAAGCCGATGGAGGAGATCCTCAGCAATATCGGCGAAACTGTCGATGTTGTGGACATTATCAAGCCGATCTATAATTTCAAGGCAGGCTCCGAGGAAAAGCCCTGGGAGCGCAGAAAATAACCAAAAGGAGGGCTGCTATGCTTGAAGTCACACTCCTCGGTACAGGAGGGATGCTGCCGCTGAAGAATCGTTTCCTGACCAGTCTCTATGTTGAGCAGGATGGAAAGGCAATCCTCATTGACTGCGGCGAGGGAACGCAAGTCGCATTTGCACAGCATAATCTCAAACTCAGCAAGGTCAAGGCAATTTTCCTGACCCATCAGCATGCCGACCATGTGACCGGTCTGCCGGGACTGCTGCTATCGCTCGGGAATACCGGACGTTGCGAGGTTTTGCCCATATTCTGCGGCACAAGCACCGTGGAGATGGTGCGCCATCTGCTGTACGTGACGGGCGGTCTGCCGTTCGATGTGAAGATCATTCCCATTTCTGAAAAAAAGCAGACGCGCTTTTCTCTTCCGATGATCGACCCGATGCTCACTGTGGCGGCACTGCCTCTCAAACACCGCGTGGGCTGTCTTGGCTATCGGCTGGAATTTGCCAAAAAGCCTGAATTTTTACCCGAAAACGCCAAAGCACTGGACATTCCCGTGCAGTTTTATAAGACACTGCATGCCGGGGAGTGTGTGATACTTCCTGACGGCAGGCGCATCCGTCCGGAGCAGGTCACCGGCGAACCGCGCAGACCGCTGCGCCTGACCTACATTACAGATACGCTCCCGATCCCCGAAATTGCAGAGTTTGCAAGCGGATCTGCCCTCTTTATCTGCGAGGGCATGTGGGGCATACCGGACAAGAAGGACAGCATGAATCAGAAACGCCACATGCTCATGCAGGATGCCTGCCGACTTGCAGTGCAGACACATGCCGAGCGACTGTGGCTGACGCATTACAGCCCGGCAGAGAAACACCCGGAGATCTACCGTGAGGAGCTGACAGCCATCTGTCCGGCGGTCACGATTGCCGCGGATGGGGAGCATATCACCCTGAAATAGGAGGAGATTATGGAAAAGTTCATTCCATACCAGAAACTCAGTAAGAAAGCACGCAGAGAGCTGGATCGCAAACGCCGCGTGACCTGGGGCAATGTCAACCCGGGTACGAGACATGAGCCGAATCCCAAGGTGTACCAGCGGCATGCCAAGCATAAAACGATGGAATATTGAGCCATTTTCCGGAGAGGAGAAATCATATGCACGAAATTGAACAAGAAGCCGCACGGACAAAAGTCATCCTTGTCGGGCTGGATACCGGAGAATACGATGCACAGCAGTCGATGGAGGAGCTGGCAGAGCTTGCTGACACCGCAGGCTGTGAGGTCGTTCTGACCGTCATTCAGGCGCGTCCTGCACCGGAGGCTGCTACCTGCATCGGTGTCGGAAAGCTCGAGGAGATCAAGGAGCAGGCGGCATTTCTGGAAGCGGAAATGCTCATCTTTGACACGGAGCTGACGGGCATGCAGATGCGGAACATCTCCGATGCTGCCGACTGCAAGGTCATTGACCGTACCATGCTGATCCTGGATATTTTTGCCGGACGTGCGCGTACTGCCGAGGGCAAGGTGCAGGTTTCGCTGGCACAGTACAAGTACCGCCTGACGCGCCTGACCGGCATGGGCAGTGCGCTTTCGCGTCTGGGCGGCGGCATCGGCACACGAGGACCCGGCGAAACCAAGCTCGAAACCGACCGCCGTCACATCCGAAGCCGCATCACCTCGCTGGAACATGAGCTGAAGGAGATGGAAAAGCACCGCAAATTCATCGGCAGCCGCCGCAGAAAGGACGGCATTCTGACCGTTGCCATCGTTGGCTACACAAACGCCGGAAAATCGACCCTGTTCAACATGCTGACCGATGCAGGGGTTCTTGCCGAGAACAAGCTTTTTGCAACGCTCGATGTCACAGCAAGGGCACTGGAGCTGCCGGACGGCCGGAGCGTCCTGCTGTCCGATACGGTCGGGTTGATCCGGAGATTGCCGCACCATCTGGTCGAGGCGTTTCGCTCAACACTTGAGGAGACCGCCAGTGCCGACCTGATCCTGCACGTTCTGGATGCCTCTGAGCCGGATGTGCAGGAGAGAATGCATATTACCCAGGAGCTGCTGGAGGAGCTTGGATGCACCGGAATTCCGCAGATCCATGTCCTGAACAAGGCGGATCTTGTGGAGGATGTGCCGCAGCAGAGCGATTTTGAGACGGTCTGGATCTCGGCAAAGCACGGAAACGGACTGGATGCGCTGCTCAAAGCCATTGTCCACGGGCTGCCGCAGACTGCCAGGCGCATGAAGCTGTGCATTCCGTATGCACAGGGCAGCTTTTTGCAGATGCTGCGTGAGGAGGGCAAGCTGTTCTCGGAGGAATTTACCGCAGACGGCACGCTCGTGGACATCATGGTGGATGTCAGACGGCAGAAGAAAGCAACAGAGTTTGCTGTCAGTGAATGAGCAAAAACAGCTCCTTTAAGAGCGATACTCATATAGAAATTTTTAGCCATGGCGTTTCTATTGAAATATGACTACTTTTAATGTATACAGGAGATGGGTTTTATGGATAGTACTGAACAATTCATCGTACTTGATGAAACATATTTATCTCAAATGGCAGAGTTGTACAAAAATGCGTTTGAACAAGAACCTTGGAATGATAACTGGAGTAATGAGGGGCAATTGAAAGAATATATCAAAGAAATATCATGTTCTTTTAACTCACTTAATTTTGGGCTATTTATTAACGGTAAGTTATCTGCTGTTTCAATCGGAATGATCCGTCATTGGTGGGAAGGAACAAACTATAATATTGAAGAATTTTGTGTTTCTCCTGACCTTCAAGGTCAAGGCGTGGGATCACGCTTTATGAAAATGATTGAAACTGATGTACGAAATCGTGGGCTGGCGGGTATCTTTCTACAAACAGACAGTGATAAGCCATCCTATCAATTCTATCAGAAAAACGGATTTAGCGAGCTTGATTCTCATGTAAGTTTTTACAAACGTGTGAACAAGCAGCACCAATAGTATCACTGGACTAATGAACGATTAACTGCAAATTCTGATTTAGTACAGCACCAAATTTGCCCTCTAGAAATTTTTAGCCATGGTATTTTTGATGATAAGTCAAAATACCATGGCGTTTCTATTGACATATGACTGTTTTTAATGTATAATTTTAGTAAGACAAATCGGATTCTGGTGTCAGCAATGCCCTTTGCTTAGCGGCAAAAGGGCATTGCTGATACTGTGCTAAATCGGAATTTAGAGAGGTATATAAGAATGATTTCAGAAATTTATGAGAGACGTAGCATAAGAAAATTTCAGGATAAACCGATACCAAAACAGGATATTCTGGATATTATTCAAAGTGCTATGAAAGCTCCGTCCTCTAAAAATAGACAACCTTGGAAATTTATCGTCGTTCAGGGAAAAGAAAAAGAAGAAATGTTAAATGTATTTCGTAATGGGATTTTTAGAGAGGAAACAGGAAATGCATTATTACCACAAAGCAGAAAACATATTACAGGAGCAAAATACACAGTTAAAATATTGGAGCAGTCACCCGTCGTTATTTTGGTTGTAAATGCTTTAGGAAAAGGCTTGTTGAAAGAGCTGACCACAGAAGAACGTGTATATGATATTTGCAATATCCAATCCATCGGTGCTTCCATACAGAATATGCTCTTGGCTGCTACAGAAAAAGGAATAGGTAGTCTTTGGATATGTGATACATATTTTGCCTATTCAGAGTTAAGTGAATGGCTGAATGTTGAGGGAGAATTTTTAGCAGCTGTGGCATTGGGATACCCGAACGAAAATCCAAACGAACGCCCTCGGAAAAAGTTGGAAGATGTTTTGGAATGGAAAAATTAAGCAAATTCTGATTTAGATGAGGAAAAATCATGAGTAAATTAACAACGATACTACAGGAGATGAAATCTCTGTGTGATAACAATCATGGTAAAGACACATTTAATCCGCCTGTTACATCTGAAGAAATAGCTGCTTGGGAGACCGCGCATAACGTAAAACTCTGCGATGAACTGAAAGAATTTTATCTTTTCAGTAATGGTATGGATTTACGGATCTGCTTCTCAACATTCAGTATCTGTCCGTTTAAAAAAATCACCTTTAGAGAGGGCGGTTTACTCGAATATGGAGAGTTTGAAGGTTATATGGAAATAGGTGACTTTGTGGGAGATGGTTCAGTCATCTGCATAGACAGAAATTATAATGTTTGCTGTATCTATGAGGGCGATCCGGAAATAACTGAATATTCACTTACAGAATTACTTGAAAGAGAGCTTGAACATCTGAAAGAAAAAATTGGGTACAGAAAGAGGTAATTGCAATATGGACATCGGAATGATCGCTGTTGTAATATTGGCAGTTTTAGGACTCATTATGCTGTTTGCGCCTAAGATGTGTACAAAAGAGGATCAACGTGATGATCCGGCTGCGGTATCACAAGTAAAAAAGTTGGGTATGATGATGATTGCAGGTGCAATCGGTGCGGCTTTGTTGATGTTAAAGTACAAATTACGATAATCCTTTCTGATTTTGTCCTTTGCCGCCAGTGCGGTACAGACATATAAAAAGCACCAGAAACACTCTGGTGCTTTTTTGCGGAGAGGCTTAATCGCGCTGCCATCTTCCCCAATGTACGATCTCTTTTCGCTTGATACAGTAGCACACGCATACCAGCACGAACGCGGCAAAGATGCCGCATGCCGCACCGCCGGAGTCGATCAGCACATCGCGGAGCTGACAAGAGCGTCCGGGAACAAAGTGCTGGTGGATCTCGTCTGTGACCGCATACAGTGCCGATGCGCCAAGGGCAAGGAATGGTGCGAATTTCAGCTCACGCAGCCATAGATACCACAAAGCTCCCAGCAGCGCGTATTCGCAGAAATGCGCTGCCTTGCGCACGATGAATGAGAACCCGTCAATGATCCTGCCCTGTGTCCCGGCATCGAATGTTTCAAGATTGTCAATGAGCAGATGCGCTGCCGCCGTGCAGAATCCGTGGCTTGTGGTCGTGCTGTCGTCTGCGACCTGTGCGGAAAAACAGAAAATCAGCACCATCAGCGCAAGGATCGGGAGAAGGTAGAGCAGTCGTCGTTTCTTCATAGCCCCTCCTTACAGCGGCTCGGCATCGTAGTTGATGCGATATTTACGGATGTTGTGGCAGCGAGTACTGTTGACAAGCCCGATGGCGGTGTACATGCTGAGCATTGCCGTACCGCCGGCACTCATAAACGGCAGAGGGATGCCGATAACAGGCATGATCTTGAGTACCATGCCAATATTCATAAAGCAGTGCGCAAACATCATGCCGAAAATACCGATGCAGATAAACCGCCCCAGAAGATTCTTAGAGCCAAGAGAATCTGTCAGCACTTTCAGGCAGATGAACACCAGCAGCACAACAACGAGCAGTGAACCGATGATGCCCCATGCCTGCCCCAGAAAGGCGAAAATGAAGTCGTTGTGCATCTCAGGGACACGCACATAGCTCTCACCGAACAGCCCCTTACCGAACGTTCCGCCGTTCGCGAGTGCCGCAAGTCCCATATCCTGCTGATACTCCAGATTTTCCGGATCTGTGCCGGGATGGATGAGGACGAGAATGCGGTTTTTGTGCGTTTCCTGCAGGAGGAAATTCCACGCCAGCAGACATGCAGTGGGGACGGCGATGATTCCTGCGATAATGTAGCGCAGGGCGATTTTCGCGCTCAGGATCTCTGCCAGAAAAATAATGGCAAAGACAATCGCCGTTCCGTAGTCACCCTGCAATGCTACCAGTCCGATCGGCACACTGCCGTGCAGACACAGCAGCAGCATGTGGGAGAGCTTGTTCATGTTCTCCTCGTCCCTGGAGAGATGGAGCGAGAATGTCAGGATGAACGCAAGTTTGAGAATCTCGGACGGCTGGAGATAAAACGAACCGATCGCAAGCCAGTTGCGGTCATCCGCACCCTCACGGCGATAGCCGAGTGCCGTAAAGGTCAGCAGCACCAGCAGCAGCGCGATGGGGGCATAGAGCATCCAGAGCCGTGAGAACCGATTGTAATCGAATGCACTGAGGACGCACACGACCGCAATTCCCATCACAGAGGCAACGACCTGCGTGCGGACAGTGGACATGGTGCATCGCGCATCGAATTCATTGGTCGCGATGCTGAACAGCATCAGACAGCCTATCGCTGAGACAGCGACCGCGGCGGCGATCAGACTCAGATCGGACATCCGGAGATACTTCCGGAGGGTTTCAAAAAAATTCTTCATCAGATGTGTCTCCTGTATCAGACCGCCTCGAAAACTTCCGAAGAGGTCTTTTTCTCTAGTTCAGGTATTTGCTCTCAAGCCCCCGGAATTGGATGGCAGATGCGATATCAGATTTCTGGATGGCATCGTGACCGTTCAGGTCTGCTGCGGACAGCGCGACCTTCTGGATGCGGCTGTAGGTACGTGCGCTGATGCCATAACGCTCGTGTGCCGTCCGGAGAAGTACCTGAGCAGCATCATCCATTTTACAGTATTGACGGAGCAGGTGGTCGGGAATCATTGCATTGCAATAGATCTCGGTATCGTGAAACCGTGCTGCCTGACGCTCACGTGCTTTCTCGATGCGTGTGCGGATCGTCTCGCTGCTTTCGGTCGGTTCGGTGCTGGCTAGGTCGTCATACGCGACCGGATCTACGTCGATCTGGAGGTCAAACCGATCCAGCAGCGGTCCGGAGATCTTGCCAAGATATGCCTTGACCTTGGCAGGCGAGCAGGTGCATTGCCGGGTCTTGGAGCCGTAATAGCCGCACGGACAGGGATTCATCGCCGCTACGAGCATAATGCTGCACGGATATACCGCCGTTCCTGCTGCACGGGAAATGGTCACCTCGCGCGATTCCAGGGGCTGACGGAGGATCTCCAGGGTCGAACGGTCAAACTCCGCCAGTTCATCGAGAAACAGCACACCGTTGTGCGCCAAAGAAATCTCACCCGGTGCCGGGATGCTGCCGCCGCCTACCAGTCCTGCTGCGGACACCGTGTGATGCGGTGCGCGGAACGGTCGTCGGGCAATGAGCGCATCCTCTGCGGAAAGCAATCCGGCAACGGAATACACGCTGGTCGTTTCGAGGATCTCGGCGTGTGTCATTTTCGGAAGAATGGTCGGGATGCGGTTGGCAAGCATGCTCTTGCCGGAGCCGGGAGCACCCACAAGCAGCAGGTTGTGACCGCCTGCTGCCGCAAGCTCCACGCCGCGGCGCGCCTTGTCCTGACCGCGCACATCACAGAAATCCAGAAGATCTGCGGCACTTTCCAGTCCTGTAGGGCGGCACAGCGGTGCAGGAGACAGGGGTGCAGAACCATTCAGATGCTCCAGGAGCTGTCCGGCACTCTCAATACCGTACACGCTGATTCCCTCCACGACCGATGCCTCGCGGACATTCTCATGGGGAACAAATGCCTCCGTAAAGCCGAGCTTCTGGGCAAGCATGACCATCGACATGACACCGCGGATGCCGTGAACCTTACCGCCCAGTCCCAGTTCACCAATGAATACACGCTCCGGCATCCGGGGCGGCAGGACACCGATGGTTTGCAGAAGTGCTGCAAACATGGCAAGGTCGAAGGTCGTACCGGATTTCCTGACATCCGCCGGTGCAAGATTCATGACGACATGCGACCGGGGAAACGGAATGCTGACCGAGGAAAGCGCACTGCGCACACGGTCACGGCTCTCACGGATGCCGGCATCGGGCAGACCGCCGATATCAAATGCAATGTGACCGCGCACGACCTCCGCCTCCACGGTGACGGGGAACGCATTCATACCAAATAGACCGATACTGTTGGTGATCGTAAACATGGTCTGCCTCCTGTTGGTTCAGATTTGCGGAATGTCCCAGTTGGTGTCGGGAATATCCCAGTTGGTCTCAGGAAAACCGGAGCTAAGGGAATCGCTGTCCATGACAGGATCGGGCGTGTTCCAGATGAGCATGGGGATGTCATCCGCATTGGGCAGCTCCGGCTCGGGCAAAGGCTCAGGCTCTGGCTCGGACTGTTCAAAGATATCCTCAATCCCAGGCATTTCTGCCGGATCATCGCTCTGTTTCATGGTGTATCCCATCTGTACGGTGTTTGCGCGTTTCTGTTCGGCGCGGCGCTCGCGCTCCTTGTCCTTGTGATACTGCGGCGCATCAGGGGACGTCTCGTTAATGTCCGCCATCTCAGCATAGGAACGGTGATCGAGCCGGTGCAAAGGTTCATATTCGCTGTGCGCCTGCTGTTCATCGAAACGTTCGTTGAAATAGGGATAACCGGGCTGCTGTCTGATCCATTGCATTTTCCTGATCTCCGGGATCTCGAATGCATAAACAAGCAGCAGGAGAATCCCGAGAGACACATCGAACATATCCGTGATGATCCCCAAAATCAGCACAACGAGCAGTGCAATGAATACTTTGGGGCGGATCTGCTCACTAAGAAAAGCAAGGACGATCGCGGCAATGCTGAACAGCAGAGCCATTACACCCATGCCGAACGCCAGGTGGCTGACATAAACGCCGTTATTCTGTACATGGGTGGACTGGTATTGATTGCCCGTGAAACGGACGATGAACAGCAGTATCAGCCCTCCGCCGATGAGCAGACCTTTGATTTTCTTGTTTTGTATCTTGAATCCGATGATCACCAGCGCAAATGCACCGGCAATGGCAAGAACACCCAACACCATTGCCGGGATCGCGTCAAAGCGATTGGCACGCATCTCCTCGGATTGTTCCGCATATGCGGCAGTCAATGCTGCCCCGGAATATTTGAAGCCGAACATTACTACATGAAAGTAGAAATTTGAGATCATGCAGATGCAAAGAAACACAAGCCGCCGAATATGTGAGGTTTTGTATTTGAGCATGAGTGTGCGGCACTCATCATAATGGGACATATCCATCATAGTTCGTTTCCCCTTTAAAAAGCAGTCGGGCAGACCGCATGATCCCCGTGCAGATCTGTCTGTTTCTAGTATACCATATTTCAGTCGGTACGTCAAGGACTGTGAGGGCGCGGTCCATGCAAATCAATTTTATTACTTTTCATTGTGGGTTTCCTGCAAGAGCCCCCACCCCCTGCCCCCTCCCCAGAGGGGAGGGGGTGAGAATGGCGGTGCTGCGCACCGCCGCCGCCCAAGGCTGCCGCCTTTGGAAACCGCTTTTTTGAAAATTGATTTGCGTGGGCGAGGTCTCAGAACCTGCAAAGCATGATGAACTCCTCCGCATTCTCGTCCACGATCTCAAAACCGACCTTCCGATACATTCTGACAGCATAGTTCGCCTTTTGCACGGCAAGCGATGCCCGGTGATATCCCTTGGACCGCAAAAGCTCCAGCATCTTCTGCATCAGTGCCGTGCCGATCCCCTGACCGCGGAATTCCGGATACAGGGAAATGGCAAATGAGGGCGTATCATTGTCAATGTGCCCATAATCCTCCATGATCCTCACCCAGACCGCACCGACTGGTCTGCCGTCCACCTCCGCGAGCAGTCCGTAATCACCGGCGTGTTTTCCAAAATCTGTCAGATACACCATCAACTCCGGCTGAAAGATGATGTCACGGGGCGGCGGCGCAACACCCTCCGGAATGAAGATCGCCTCATATAAAAAATCCTCAAGTACAGCCGTATCCTGTTCCATAACAGCGCGGATCGTATACTGCATGGTTCTGCCTTCTCCTTTCTATGACACTTCCCCATGATCGGCGATCATGGGGAAGTCTGCGTTATTCCTCGTCACTGCTCACATCTGTGCGGTCAAGTGCAATACGGTACGAACCGATCGCCCATACTCTGCCCTGCTGGTAGAAGGATATGGATGACGGCCACGTAAAGCTCTCGCTCGGGTAGGTTTCCACATCGTAATTGAGCAGATCTACCGTCACGATGATATCATCTGCATCCAGCGTCTCAAGCACCTCGGCATCTCCGACAACGGTGAGGTCAAGCCGCTTGGTCACCAGCTTGAAATCGTAATTCGTCGGCTGGTTGATGATCGAAATATTATCACTGTCAACCGTGAACGACCGGCTGGAAAGTCCCTCGCTGTCAAGCGAAAGCGTCACCTGCTGGATACCGGTTTGGTTGATAAAATCTTCCTCCAGGGTAATGTCCATCGTTTCGCTGTAATCCAGCCCCAGCTCACTCATGCGGACATAGCCGACACTCAGCGAATCCTTATCCGAAAAAGCAGAGCTTGTCTGGGATGCCAGCGTGATGGTATCCTCGGAAAGCTGCAGACGCTCGCGCAGCCACTCCTGATCCTCTTTCGTAAAGCTGCCCGGCAGTCCGATCAGATCGTAGGTCAGTGCAAGCTCCTTCTGCGTCAGGATCGGGATGCTGATCTGGAAATCTACACTCGGGATCTCCAGCGAATCGGTATCCAGACGTGCGCCCTCACTGGTATAGAGCTGCGTCTCGCGCGAATACAGCGAGTACGAGCTGCTGATCTCGATGGATTTGTTCGAGTAGACCACGACCTTACCGATCTTGGCAAGCTGTGCGGAGGGTCCGGTGATGTCGATGGTCGAGGGCGTGCAGACCACGTCCTCCATATCAAGCGCATGACCGGAAGTCACAATGATATTCGGAAATGACGGCTCAACATCAAATGTGCGCGTCTCGATCTTGTCGAGCCGGACAGCCGTGGAGCTGGGACTGATGCTGTTCACTTCAAAGCTGATGCCCGTATCAGTGCGCACGTCAAGATTGACGGTAAACTGTCCGGTCGCGCTGATGCCGCCGATCTCGGCATAGGCAGTCAGATCCTCGGCTGTAAGCCGTCCGATCTGGGTACGGTCGCCGACCAGCTCGACGCTGACCGTCTCAATCTCGCACTCCACAACAGACAGACCGTTCGCCTCGGCATTGGTACCGGTCAGATCGACCTTGACGGGAATGTTATAGAACCGCACCGGTATGCTGGAATAGACGTTCATGACGATGGCAAACCAGACGATCAGCGCGGCAAACACACACATCACAATGACCGCCGGCTTGGAGCTGAAAATCCTTGTGAACCTACCGGAGATCTCATGTATCTTCTTCATTCCGCACATCCTTCCTCTTGCGTCTGAAGATGGAACGCAGCTTGTTGTCCGCAGGATTCGGAATCAGGCGTTCCGTCAGCAGATGGTGCAGCTTGTCCCGGGTGAAATTGCGCGTCAGAGTGCCGTTCTCTGCTACAGAGATCTGTCCGGTCTCCTCGGAAACAACGAGCACGATCGCATCGGAGTTCTCGCTCATGCCGATGGCTGCACGGTGACGCGAGCCGAGCTTTTTATTGATCAGCTCCTCCTTCTGCGGCTTGGGGAGCTGGCAGCCTGCTGCCAGAATCTTGCCCTCACGCAGGATGACCGCGCCGTCATGGAGCGGAGAATTCTTGAAAAACAGATTGCCCAGCAGCATCGCGCTGACATCGGCATGCAAAAGCGTGCCGTTCTCGATCTGCTCACCCAGACGTGTCTGCTGCTCGATGACGATCAGCGCTCCGGTACAGGTGGAACTAAGCTCTACGCAGATGTCGCAAATATCCTCGATGGCACTCGACCAGATGAATGAGGCATCCTTGGAATTGCCCACGATCCCCAATGCCGTCAGACCCAGACGGGAATGTCCGAGTTTTTCGACAGCGCGGCGCACCTCGGGCTGGAACACGATCAAGATCGCCAGCACACCAAAGCTGAACAGCCGTTCAAGCAGATAGGTGATCGCCTTCAGCTCAACGATCTTGCCGAATAGGTATACACCCAAAAGGAAAGCAATGCCCCTGAAGAGCTGACCGGCTCTGGTCTCGCGGACGAGCTTGTAAAAATAATATATAATATAGGAAAGCAGTGCGATATCCAGAAGATCCCACGGTTCCATTGTGCGCAGGACGCTGCAGATGGATTCCCAGAAATCGTGCAGACGCGCCATGATCTCACATCCTTTGTCTTTCAGGATACAGCTTCCGGAGCTTTGCTCCGGAAGCTCTCCTTTTATCATACCACATATTTGCGCGGATTGCAATAGCAAATCAGAGGAAATCCTAAAAATTTTCAGACATCCCCTCTGGCGCAGCGCCGCGCTCTGCAAGAATGCGCACGGCACGGCACAGCCGTTCGGTGTCCTCCATCCGGGAAAAGACGGACGGCGAAAAACGCACCGTACCGGTCGGCGTTCCCATGGAATGGTGAACCAGCGGCGCACAGTGCAGCCCTGCACGCAGGCAGAAGCCCTGTTTACCCAGTGCAGCGGCGGCATCCTCCGAGGGGATCTCCCCGATGTTGAATGACACGATAGGGGCATAGTCCCTCCCCTGCCGGCGGTAGATTTGAACATCCGGAATGTCCGAGAGCCGTTCGATCAGGCGGCTGCACAGCGCACGTTCGTGCGACAGGATATTGGCAGTACCCTTCCTGCGGACAAAGCGGATGCCGGCGCGGAGCGATGCCACACCGATCAGCCCCAGCGTTCCGCTTTCAAGGGCATCGGGCAGAAACGGTGGCATTTCGGGCAGATTTGAAAGTGAGCCGGAGCCTCCCATCATCAGCGGCGCAATCTCCTGGCTGCCATCGGAAATGAGAAGTCCCGTTCCGGTTATGCCGTAAAGCCCCTTATGCCCGGCAGTACACAAAATATTGATGCCGTCCGTGAGCCTGACATCAAGTACACCGCACGCCTGTGCGCCGTCTGCGATAAAGCACAGACCATGCGCCCTGCACAGTGCGCCGATCTCGCGCCAGGGCAGGATCTCGCCGGTAACGTTGGAGCAGAGCGTACAGATGACCGCCTTGGTATCGGGACGGATGAGCCGCGCAAAGCTTGCCAGGGTCTCCTCGGCGGTGTCACCTGTATCCGCGATGCTGTAGCGGCAGCGTCCTGCTTTGGCAAGAGCATAGACCGGACGCAGGACGGAATTATGCTCCAAGCGGCTGATGATGCAGTGTCCTCCGCTGCCCATCACCCCCTGGATGGCGATGTTGAGCGCGTGGGTGCAGTTCGAGGTGAACACGACACCCTCGGGACTTGCGCCGAAAAAAGAGGCTGCCTCCTCACGCGTGGAATAGACCAGCTCCGAACCGCGCAGGGCGATGGGATGACTGCCGCGTCCGGCAGAGCCGTAGCGTGCTGCCGCCTGTTCGACGGCAAGGCGCACTTGGGGCGGCTTGGGAAAGGTGGTCGCGGCATTGTCAAAATTTACCGTCATACGCCGCCACGCTCGATTCCTATCAATTTCACGGGAATGCCCTCACGCAGCAGCAGTGCATGCGCCGCCTCGCAGTTCCCCGATATGCGCAGTGCGTAGGAGCAGCCCTCCCTGCGCGAGGTGCTGCGGATGATCTCAGAAGGATAGCCGTATGCTGTCAGAATCCGCTGCGCCTTGTGCGCAAGCGTCTCCGACGGCAGAACAGCTCTGCATAGCATAGTTATCACCCCTTTATTTGGATATACTACAACCTATGCAGATGCCGCAGACGGCGTTCCGGGGAATATTCGGGATGCCCTCAATGCTCCATTCTGACCAGGAGTGCCACACAGTGCGCGGCAATGCCCTCCTCGCGTCCGGTAAAGCCCAGATGCTCCTCGGTCGTGGCTTTCACTGAGATCCGGGAGATGTCCACACCGCATGCATTGGCAATATTTTCACGCATGGCATCAATGTACGGCCGGAGCTTGGGCTGCTGGGCAAGGACGGTGGCATCGAGATTGCCCAGTGTATACCCCTCATCTGCAATGAGCTTGACCACATGGCGCAGAAGCTCCAGACTATCCGCCTCCTTGTAGGCTGGATCGGTGTCCGGGAAGTGCTTGCCGATGTCCCCGAGCGCGAGCGCACCGAGGAGCGAATCGGTAATTGCATGCAGCAGCACGTCCGCATCCGAATGTCCCAAAAGCCCCAGATGATGGGGGATCTTCACGCCGCCAAGGATCAGATCTCTCCCCTGGACGAGCTTGTGTACGTCATAACCGTGTCCGATGCGCATCATAGCAGTACCTCCGCGATCGCCCGGTCCTCGGGCGTTGTGATCTTGATGTTCGTGTAATCTCCCCGGGTCATGTAGACTTTGCCGCCGATCGCCTCTACAAGCTGACAGTCATCCGTAAAGTCCAACCCGTGCTCCTCGGCGAAATCGACCGCCTCGAAATACAGCCGTTTCCGGAACACCTGCGGTGTCTGCGTGATCCAGAGCGAGGGGCGGTGCGGCGTATCGGTGATCAGACCGTCATCCACGACCTTAATCGTATCCTTGACCGGAACGCCCAGCGTTGCGCCGCCAAAGACCGATGCGTCCTTGATGACCCTTGCGATATGCTCCGGACGCACCAGCGGTCTTGCGCCGTCATGGATGGCGATGTACTGCGATTCCTTGGAAACGAGCCGCAGTCCCTGCATGACGCTTTTCTGCCGCGTCTCGCCGCCCTCGATGATGTGGGTGAGCTTGGTGATGCCCAGCGACCTTGCGGTCTCCTCGATGGCGGCGTTGTTTTCGGGCTTGGTCACAACGATGATCTCGATGATATCCGGGCTTTGCTCAAACGCCAGCATACTGCTGCCAACGACATTCGAGTCCCCCAGCGGCATCAGGATCTTATTGACACCGCCCATCCGCGTGGCATTTCCGGCACACACGAGGATGGCGGAGGTGGGTGTGATATCTGACATAGGATCTCCTCCTCACGGAATGATAAGATACTATTAGTATACCACACCGACCAGAGCCTTGTCAAGAATAGACCGCCTCGGGACATGGAAATCAATTTTGTAAACTTAAATTGTGAGTTTCATGCAAACGCCGCCTTTGGAAACCGCTAGCTATGCCCCACCCCAGCTTTGCCCTCTTGCCGTTAGGCAAGGGCATTGCGGACACCAGAATCCGATCTTTCCTTATCGCCAACTCGCCAGCGCGGGCTACCGCGCCTCCTTTGGAAACCGCTTTTTTGAAAAATTGATTTCCGGGGAGGTCTAATGACGCACCAATTCCATCAGCCGCCTGCCGCATAGGAGATACATGGCAAGGGCATACACGATGCCGCCCGTGCAGACCGCACACAGGAGCGACACTCTCTGGGGGAGCATCGACAGCCTGCCGGAGACCGTCCAGGCTGCCGCGGCGCACAGAACGCCTGCAAAGCCCTGTGCACCCAGCATCCCCATAATACGAAGCGGTTCGTCCAGCTTGCGGCGCAGAAGGATGAGGGAGGGTATCAGAATGATCGCATAGCACACACTCGTTGCCACTGCCGCACCGCCGATGCCGATGTGCGGAATGAGCAGAAGATTTCCGGCAAGCTTGACGGCAACGCCCGGGAGCATCAGCTTGACCGGAAGATCGGCGCGTCCGACCGCCTGCATCAGGCTGAATACCGGAAATGTCAGACACAGGCAGATCAGTCCCGGCATCAGAAGCCGCAGGCTCTGCGCCGAGGCGGCGATCTCCGCCTCCCGTCCTGCAAAAAGAAAGCGCAGGCATTCCCCAGGGAGTGCGAAGATGCCGCATCCTGCCGGAATGCACACAAGTCCCGTCAGGAGCAGCACCTGTCTGGCATAGGCGGCCGCGGCAATGCGGTCACCTGCCGCCCATGCCTGCGCCGTACAGGGCAGAACGCCCTTTGCCAGCATGTTTGTCAGTGACGGCACCAGCCCGAATACTGTCACCGCCAGTCCCATGAATGAGCCGTACACAAATGCCGGATCACCGTCCGGCAGCGTGCGCATGACGGTCACAAGGTCGATCAGGGAGGTCAGATTCGTCACAAGTGCGCCAAGTGCTGCCGGGATCAGAATGCCGATGATCTCCCGGAGGATCGGACGAACCGGACGCGTTCCAGCTGCCGGAGCTGTCTCCGGTCTGTTCCACACAAGCATGACCGCCCAGCCTGCCAGAGACGAGAGCGTCACACCGAGCACCGCGCCACATGCGCCGGATGCCTGCGGTGTGCATCCGGCAAGAAATGCCGGAGTATTTGCAAGAAACGCCCTGCACAGCCACAGACCGCAGACCAGCCGCGCCAGTGCCTCGACTGCCTGCGAGACTGCCGTCGGGGTCATACGGCACAGTCCCTCCCAGTAGCCGCGCTCAACGGCGGTGATGCTGCACAGCAGCACGGCAGGCGTGATGACCAGCACTGCCGGATATGCCTCCATCGAGCCTGCGGAGATCCGGGTGAAGGCGGCTGCACCAAGACACGCGCCTCCCGTTCCGATCAGACCCGTTGCCAGAAATAAACGCCTTGCCGTTTGCCGGACAGCAAGCGCGCCTGCCCTGTCACCTCGACCAGCACAGTCGGCGACAAGCCGCGCAACTGCTGTCGAGATCCCCGTGACAAGCACGGCATACAGCGGCAGGAACAGTCCGTAGGCTGTGCTGAAATAGCCCATTCCCGTCCCTCCAAGCAGTGCGGTCAATGGGATCTTGAACAGTGCGCCGCAGATCTTCGCCGTCAGTGCGGACACCGTTAAAATCAGCGAACCGCGCAGAAAGACGGATGCATCCGGTTTTTTGTTCATCCGATCACTCCTTTTCCCGATACAGTTGTTAAAATATCACAAATCCCCTTGACACAATCAGGATTTTGTTGTAAAATAGAATATGTGAGGTCAGATCGCTGTTCTCACATCCCCATAGACTATATGTTAAAGGATTGGAATGTATGAATTACACATTTTCAGACAAGGTATCTCACCTCCAGGCTTCCGCCATTCGTGAGATCCTGAAATTCACCTCCGACCCGGAGGTCATTTCCTTTGCTGCCGGCAATCCGGCACCCGAAGCGTTTCCCATTGCAGATGCACAGCGCATCGCGCAGGAGCTGTTCGCCGAGGAGCCGATCACAGTTCTTCAGTACGGCATCACCGAGGGCTATACCCCTCTGCGCGACACTATGAAAGCACGTATGCAGGCACAGGGCTGTTTTAAGCCCGAGACCGAGGATCTTATCATTACATCGGGTGCGCAGCAGGTCATGGAGCTTGCCTGCAAGTCGCTGTGCAATGAGGGTGACACTCTCATTGCAGAAGCACCGAGCTTTATTGGCTCGCTCAATGCGTTCAAATCGTACAATGTCAACCTTGTGGGCGTGCCGCTTGATGACGAGGGCATGGATCCGGCTGCACTGGAGGAGGCTCTCAAAGCCAACCCGAACACCAAGCTGATCTACCTCATCCCGAACTTCCAGAATCCCACCGGCAAGACCACGACGCTCCAGCGCCGCAAGGAGCTGTATGCACTGGCGCAGAAGTACAACACGCTCATCCTGGAGGACAATCCCTACGGTGATCTGCGTTTCTCCGGCGAGGATGTTCCTACCATCAAGAGTCTTGACACGGACGGCAGAGTCATCTATGCCGGCTCGTTCTCCAAGGTGCTTGCTCCCGGCATCCGTGTCGGCTATGCGGTTGCTCCCAAGGAGATCATCTCCAAGATGGTGGTCTGCAAGCAGGTTTCCGATGTGCATTCCAACAACTTCGGGCAGATGCTTGCCTACCGCTTTATGCAGCAGGTCGATTTTGACGAGCATCTTGCCAAGCTCCGCGCCATCTACAAGCAGAAGGCAGAGCGCATGATGCGCGGCATGGAGCAGCACTTCTCCGGAAAGGTTGCGTTCACACGTCCCGAGGGCGGCCTGTTCCTCTGGTGTACCCTCCCCGAGGGCAGCGACATGATGGGATTCTGCACAAGGGCAGTCGCGGAGAAGAAGATCGCCGTCGTTCCCGGCAGTACGTTCATGATCTCCGAAGATGACGTGACCTACTCGTTCCGTATGAACTACTCCACTCCGACGGATGATGCCATCGACAAGGGTGTTGTGATCCTCGGTGCGCTCACCAGGGAAATGTTCGGCGAATAAACCGCACGCAGGAGCTTTGCCGCCTGCATGACGTTCACAATACGATCAGGATCTGTCCGCAAACGGAGGAAAGCATCCCCTGTGCGGCGCAGTTCTCACATTGGAAAGGAATTTTAGATATGGCTACTGTAAGACGTTCTCCGCTGGATCCGTATCCGGTGACACCGAAATATCTCCAGACGCGCAACAGCGCACTCCACATTCCGCCCGGACAGTTCTCCGGCATCAAGTTCAAGCCCGAAGAGGTCTATGGCGTTGTCATTGACATCCCGATGGGACCGGCTGTACTGGCAACGATGGTATGCTTCATCAACGGTGCGGCAAACCTTTATTTCAACAATGGTGCAGAGTATGTCGGTGCTTCC
The DNA here is from genome assembly GCA_964552525.1 of uncultured Ruminococcus sp. GTDB lineage: Bacteria > Bacillota > Clostridia > Oscillospirales > Ruminococcaceae > UBA3855. The sequence goes on from CAZKHW010000008.1 coordinate 19,861, forward strand.
ACCAAGTACAAGTCCGTGGTACAGGCAGCGCGCAACCTCGTGCTCAATGCAACACCGCTCAAAGTGCTGGGCAAGCGCACCTCGGCGTATCCGCTTCCGGTCGGCGGCAAGCACTTCGTCTACATGCTGACCAAGCGCGGCACTTACAAGGTCGAGCTGGATCCCCGGGCTCTCACCGAGAACGACAAGGAAAAGCGCGTAGTGTACTACCTCTACCAGCAGGTCATGGGCGCACTGCGTCTGGCACAGATGCGTGATGCCGAAGGTCTCCCGGAAGGCGGTAATTCCAATGGCTGAGACCTCTGAGAAAAAGCTCATTTTAAGCGGCATCCAGCCCACGGGTACCTTTACCCTGGGCAACTACATCGGTGCTGTCCGCAACTGGGGACCTCTCCAGGAGGAGTGCAGATGCCTGTACTTCATTGCTGACCAGCACGCCATCACCGTCAGGATCGAACCGGCAGAGCTTCGCAAAAAGACCCTTGAGGCATATGCGCAGCTCCTTGCCTGCGGCATCGACCTCGACAAGTCCCTGATTTTTATCCAGAGCCATGTGCCGACACACTCCCAGCTCATGTGGGTGCTCAACTGCTCCACGCAGTTTGGCGAGCTTTCGCGCATGACCCAGTTCAAGGACAAGAGCAGAAAGCATCCGGATGACATCAATGCCGGTCTGTTCGACTATCCGGTGCTGATGGCGGCAGATATCCTCATCTACAATGCCGACCTCGTTCCGGTGGGCATCGACCAGATGCAGCATCTGGAGCTTGCACGGAACATCGCAAACCGCTTTAACAACAAGTATGGCGAGACATTCAAAGTTCCCGAGGGCTACATGCCTCCTGTCGGTGCTAAGGTCATGAGCCTCCAGGAGCCGACCAAAAAGATGTCCAAGTCCGACACCAACCCCAACTCGGTGATCCTCATCCTTGACGACAAGGACACCATCATCCGCAAATTCAAGCGCGCAGTCACTGATTCCGACACCGAGATCGCATTCCGTGAGGGGAAGGACGGCATCAACAATCTGCTGACGATCTACTCCGCTGTCACCGGCAAGTCGATCGACGATGCAGTCAAGGAGTTCCAGGGGCAGGGCTACGGCACGTTCAAGCTCGCTGTCGGCGAGGCTGTTGCCGATCACCTTGCACCGGTACGTGAGGAATATGCACGTCTCATTCAAGATAAGGCGTATCTCAAGGAGTGCTACACGCGCTGTGCCGGCGAGGCTCTCAAAATGTCCTACCGCACGCTCAACAAGGTCTATAAGAAGGTCGGCTTTGTCCCTACGGAGCTGCGCTGAATTTCCTTTGCCAGGAGGTATACCATGGTAGAATATCAGCAGAAATCCCACTATAACATCGAGGATCTGCGCGAGATCGTGCGGCTTCTGCGTTCTCCCGGCGGCTGTCCGTGGGACAAGGAGCAGGATCACCAGTCCATCCGCAACGACTTTCTTGAGGAGGCGTATGAGGCTGTGGAATCCATCGACCTGCTTGACATGGATCTCATGCGGGAGGAGCTGGGCGATGTCCTGCTGCAGGTGGTGTTCCACTGCGTTCTTGCAGAGGAGGAGAAGGCATTCGCCTTCGAGGAGGTCTGCGATGAGATCTGCAAGAAGCTCATCGTGCGGCATCCGCATGTATTCGGCAATGTCCGGGCGGATGACACCGACACTGTCCTCAGAAACTGGGATGCCATCAAAAAAGAGACCAAGGGACAGGAAACCTACACGGATACGCTCAACAGCGTTGCCAGGTCGCTCCCTGCGCTCACCCGCGCCCAGAAGGTCGGCAAACGTGCCGCACGAGCTGGCATGGACTTTGAAAGTGCCGAGGCAGCCTTCGACTGTGTACGCGCAGAGCGTTCAGAATTGCAGGCAGCCATCGCTGCCGGTGACAAGGACATGATGACCGAGGAGCTGGGAGATCTCCTGTTCTCCTGCGTCAATACGGCACGTCACCTGGGCATTGATGCAGAGGAGGCACTTTCCAGAGCGACAAACAAATTCATCGCACGATTTTCAGCCACCGAGCAGAGCGTCACCGCGGACGGCAAGAGCATGACCGACCTTTCCATCGGCGAGCTGGATGAATACTGGGCAGATGCCAAGGAACACGAGCATCACCCCGGCACACAGAACTGAACCTTTTCAACCGTAAAACAGAAATCGTGATTCTCAATAGGAGGAGAAAGAATATGACCAAATCTGAACTGATTGCAATGTATGCCAAGACACGTGGACGCAAGAAAAGAGAGGCTGAGGAGGATGTCAATTACATCTTCGACACCATCCGCGATGCACTCGCTGACGGTGAAAAGGTAGTTTTGACGGGCTTCGGCACGTTTGATGTGCGTGAGCGCAGTGAAAAACGCTGTCTCAATCCGCGCACCCACGAGCCGATCCAGCTCCCCTCCGGCAAAGCACCGGCATTCAAGGCTGGACGCGGTCTGAAAAATGCGGTCAATCCCAAGAAGGACTGATCGTAATGCGGCTTGACAAATACCTGAAAAATTCCCGGCTCATTAAACGCCGCACCATTGCCAACGAGGCATGTGATGCCGGCAAGGTCAGCGTCAACGGCAAGATCGCCCGCGCGTCCTATGATGTCAAGGAGAATGACATCATCGAGATCCAGATGGGTGTCAAGCCCATCCGTGTCAAGGTGCTTGTCGTTGCGGAGCACGCCACCAAGGCAGATGCTGCACAGATGTATACAGTTCTGGAATAATGAAAGCTGCTGCATGGGAAAAATCCCTATGCAGCAGCTTTTTATAGTCACTTTCAGAAACGGTTGCGGTAGCGGATTCTTGCCATCATCGCCGATACCGGCTCAAAGAATCCCGGCGCACCGTCCATTATCGGCGAGTTGAACACGATCGGTCCGGAAGATTCCTTGCGCCGAGGCATCTCGAACCGCATCATGCTGGTATTTCCCTGCTCTGCCGTCAGCACACGGATGTCAAACTGCTTACAGCAGCGGTCAACCAGCTCCTGCTCCGGTGCCAGACTTCCGAAATGGATGGTCTGCACATTAAGATCACTCCGCAGTTCGTCCGTATGCTCGGCAGTGATGGTCAGAACTGCGGTCTGCTCCTCACACGAAAGCTCGAATCCAACGCGCCCTTTGTACTGCGGCTTCTTCACGGTCAGTACCACCGCCGCAAAGAGCATAGTGCGCAGCGCATCTGCATCCCCCGTTACAAACAGGTAATCCGGACAGCATTCCAGCTCCATTTCAACGGCTGAGCGCAGCAGCGATTCCATCTTTTGAACAGACGAAAGCAGAAAATTTTGCAGGTTCACGACCGTTGGCGTCCATGCTCCTGCCCGCATACGTTCCAGCTCCTGCTGGATGTAATTCATTCTGTGAATGCGCAGGATATTGCCCTCGACCACGTTGAGCAGATCTCTCTCATCATTAAGATTCTGTCTGTCCAGATCCTCATACAGCGTATTGCACAGCGATTCCATGCCCTGCACAATGTCGTTGATCACTGCCGGCTCAAATCCACTTGCACCCATTGGCATGAACTGCGCTGCACGCAGCTTCTCCTCAGCACAGCACATCAGGCGGCAAAGATACCTGCCGTCCTCCATGCCGATGACACGATTGACATTTTCCCAGCTATCCTCGCGCACCCCCAGCTTCTCATAAAGCCCATCCAGCGGCTTCATATTCCAGCTCCAGAGCGTCTCCCAATTCTCATCTAAGATCACACAAGGCTCGGTGCTGCCGGAATATAAGGACTTGAGTGTCTCGAACGCTTGCTCTTTCATAATATACCTTCTTTCGGGAGTAATGTGAATCCTACTTCTATTATACCGCTTTCTTCGACAAATGTAAAGCTGAATCCCCTCAAAACAACACATTTGTGAGAATTCGCCAATTCGCGTGCAAAACATTTGTAGGAATTGCTGAAAATGCATATACATCACCGAAAACTTGATATTTTCCTATCAAAGCACTTGCATTTTTTCGGAAAAAGGTGTAAAATAAGTATATAAATTATTAGGAGGTATATTCCCATGTCTGTAAAAGTTGCTATTAATGGTTTCGGTAGAATCGGCCGTCTGGCATTCCGCCAGATGTTCGGCGCTGAGGGTTACGAGGTAGTTGCGATCAACGACCTGACCAAGCCCTCCATGCTGGCTGACCTGCTCAAGTATGATACTGCTCAGGGCGGCTACTGCGGCAAGATCGGTGAGAATCTGCACACCGTTTCTGCTGACGACGAGGCTGGTACGATCACCGTTGACGGTAAGACCCTGAAGATCTACGCTCAGGCTAACGCTGCTGAGCTGCCGTGGGGCGAGATCGGTGTTGACGTTGTTCTGGAGTGCACTGGTTTCTACTGCTCCAAGGACAAGGCACAGGCTCACATCACTGCTGGCGCAAAGAAGGTTGTTATCTCTGCACCGGCTGGCAACGATCTGCCGACCATCGTATTCTCTGTAAATGAGAACACTCTGACTGCTGATGACAAGATCATCTCCGCAGCATCCTGCACCACCAACTGCCTGGCTCCGATGGCTAAGGCTCTGAACGACTATGCTCCGATCCAGTCCGGTATCATGAGCACCATCCACGCTTACACCGGCGATCAGATGATCCTCGATGGCCCGCACAGAAAGGGCGATATGAGACGTGCCCGTGCAGGTGCTGCTAACATCGTTCCGAACTCCACCGGCGCTGCTAAGGCAATCGGCCTGGTTATCCCTGAGCTGAACGGCA
>CAZKHW010000009.1:0-24291 GCA_964552525.1 uncultured Ruminococcus sp.
GTTCTGGGCTATGCAAGTGTTTCCGGCAATGCCGTGATCACCGGTCATGCTGTTGTGGCAGGCAATGCGAATGTCTCCGGCAATGCAGTCATTGGTGACAGTGCCGTTGTTACCGGACGTTCGAGCGTCTCGGAGAACGCAAGAGTTCTCGAAAGTGCATTTGTGACGGATGAGTACAAGGTTTCCGGCAATGCCACCGTCAAGGGCACGGCATTCCTCTATGCCAAGGGGACTGCGACCGGACAGGCGATGCCTGACGGTGACTATTACGATGATTCGAGCCGTACCATTCAGGCAGGCTCAATGTACGGCTGGACATCCTCTGATGCCTATGTTGCGGCACGTCCCTATACAGACGGTCAGACAGCCGGTCTGGAGTTCAGCAACGACAGTGGGCTGACCGCGGAGGATACCTACACGTCCACCTATGCGGTTTCCCGGAATGCACCGGTATGGGAGGCGGAACGCGCCTCCGGAAAGGGTGTTGTTACCTTTGAACGTGCAGATGCGCGCCTTGCAGCAGACAGCGCATATGCTGCCCTGCATGATGCGGATTACCAGACTGCGGTGATCATTCGCAGAAACGGCGATCTGTTCCGGTTCGGCAATGATGAAAAGTATCTGTGCCTGACGGCAGAGAACGGCACACTCCGGCTGACCGCAGGCGATGGGACAAAGCAGGAGCGCATCGAGGCGGCAGATGCCTACGAAAAGGGCGCGTGGACAGTCATCAGCGTGATCCTTGAAGGCGATACGGCTTCCCTTGTGGTGAACGGACAGACCGCCGCTGCCGGAGAAATGACCATCGACCCGATCGACACCGTGTCGGATGATGCCGTCTACACCATTGGATGTAGCGGACTTTCGATGGACTTCTTCCGCGTAAATTACAAGGCGGTCAGCGAGCCGGAATATTATTATACAGCATCTGATCCTGCCGGCTGGGAGGAGACCGGTTATTTCGGCGATCTTGACGGCAATGCAGAGATCGATGTCGTGGATCTGGCACTGCTCAAACGGGCTGTCCTGCGTGGTGCTGTGCAGAATGCGGCAGCATCCGATCTGAACGGGGACAACACGGTGGATGTAGCAGATATCATTGCACTGACCAAGTATCTCCACATGCAGGACGGTACTGGACGCACGGGCGAACGCTATTCGATCGATGTGACCGGCTGATCCGGCTTGCGGCGGATTTGGCAGAATCCACAAAAAAGCCCCTGAAATCTGGTCGGATTTCAGGGGCTTTTTTTAGGAAAATCCCTTGACTTTTGGTGCCGGGTTGGAGTATAATTAAACATGGATAACATGTTGACTGAGAGAGTAGTTGTCTTTTTGCCATTCCCCAGAGAGGTGCGCATCCGCTGAAAGCGTGCTGTTTGGCTGAGACGATGAAGTTCACTCACGAGTGGCACTGCCGAAGCGAAAGGGGCATTCCCCGGTGCGTTGTAAGCGGTGATGTGGTGTCCGCATTAAGGACAAGAGGTGTGATAGCACCTTTCCAATGGGTGGTAAAGCAAGCGTGTCTTGTCCTGATTGGATGAGATGCGCTATTATTTATGTTCCGCTACGGAACAGTGATGAGGTGAAAGTATGAAGGAACAACTCAAAAACATCGAGGAAAGCGCACGCAACGCCATTGCGTCTGTCGCTGACCTTCAGGCGCTCGAGGATCTGCGTGTCAGAATCTTGGGCAAGAAGGGTGAGCTGACCGCGATCCTGAAACAGATGGGCAAGCTCTCCGCAGAGGAGCGTCCTGCTATGGGACAGCTTGCAAACCAGGTGCGTTCCCAGCTTGAGGGAATGCTCGCAGACAAGACCAAGGCACTACAGAGCGCGGCGCAGAATGCCCGGATCGCTGCGGAGACACTTGACATCACGATGCCCGGTAAAGCACCGAAGATGGGTCGCCTGCATCCGCTGCAAATCGTGGAGAACGAGGTCAAGGAGATCTTTCTGGGCATGGGCTTTTCTGTGGCTGACGGTCCGGAGGTCGAGTATGACTACTATAATTTCGAGGCGCTCAACCTGCCGCCCGATCATCCGGCGCGCGACACGCAGGATACGTTCTACATTACCGACAATATCCTGCTGAGAACACAGACCTCCTCCGTACAGGTACACGTGATGGAGACGCAGAAGCCCCCGATCCGCGTGATCTCCCCGGGACGCGTATACCGCAGTGATGCGGTGGATGCCACGCATTCTCCGCTGTTCCATCAGATCGAGGGTCTGGTCATCGACAAGGGCGTGACCATGGCTGACCTCAAGGGTACGCTGGAGCTGCTGATGCAGCGGCTGTACGGCGATGACTGCAAGATCCGTCTGCGTCCGCACCACTTCCCGTTCACCGAGCCGTCTGCCGAGGTGGATGTGATGTGCTTCCAGTGTCATGGCAAGGGCTGCCGCATGTGCAAGAATGAGGGCTATATCGAGCTGCTTGGCGCTGGTATGGTGCACCCGTGGGTGCTGGAGAATTCCGGCATTGATTCGAGCGTGTACTCCGGTTTTGCTTTCGGTATGGGTCTGGAGCGTATCGTTATGAGGCGCTACAACATCACCGACATGCGTCTGCTGTTTGAGAATGACACCAGATTCCTCGAACAGTTCAGATAAGCTACAAGATCACGATAGTAAGGAGGGTATATCCCATGAATTTATCATTGAGATGGCTTGCCGATTACGTCAAGCTGGATGTGACACCCAAGGAATTCTGCGCTGCCATGACCATGAGCGGCTCTAAGGTAGAGGCGTTCGAGGAGGAAAAGGAGCGGCTGGACGGCATCGTTGTCGGCAGGATCCTGAGCAAGCGTGTGCATGAGAATGCGGATGCGCTGTTCGTATGCTCTGTGGATATGGGCGGTGAAGAGCCTGTCCAGATCGTTACCAATGCCAAAAATGTGCAGGAGGGGGATCTTGTCCCCGTAGCAACCCCCGGCACGACCGTGCATGAGGGAAATGAATCCATGACCATCAAGGTGGCTAAGGTGCGCGGTGTTGAGAGCCGCGGCATGTTCTGCGGTCTGGAGACGCTGGGTCTGACCGTGAACGACTTCCCGTATGCAGATCCGGAGAGCGTGTTCGTCCTTCAGGAGGACTGCAAGCCGGGGCAGGATATCGCATCGGCGATCGGTGTGGATGACGTTTCCGTGGAGTTCGAGATCACCTCAAACCGCCCGGACTGCCTGTCCGTGATCGGACTGGCACGTGAGGCATCCGCGACTTTCGGCGTTCCGCTGGAGGTTTCCAAACCGACATTCAGCGGCTCTGATGAGGACATCACCAAGACGCTGCATGTCGAGATCCAGAACACCGAGAAGTGTACCCGTTATGTGGCAGGTCTGGTGCGCAATGTCAAGATCGGTCCGTCTCCGCGCTGGATGCGTGAGCGTCTGAGAGCCTCCGGTGTGCGTCCGATCAATAATCTGGTAGATATCACCAACTACGTAATGCTTGAGTACGGTCAGCCGATGCACGCATTCGATCTGCGCTTTGTCAAGGACGGCAGCATCTGCGTGAGAAATGCCCGGAACGGGGAGAAGATCACTACCCTTGACGGCATCGAGCGCGAGCTGTCTGAGGAGATGCTCATTATCGCGGATGCCGAAAAGCCGATCGCAGTTGCCGGCATCATGGGCGGCGAATATTCCGGTATCATGGAGGATACCGTAGATGTGGTATTCGAGAGTGCCTACTTCGAGCCGGTGCAGGTGCGCCGCACTGCCAAGAAGCTCGGCATGCGCACGGATGCCTCCGCACGTTACGAAAAGGGACTGGACGAGACTTCCATGCCTGTGACGCTGGCAAGGGCATTGCAGCTCGTGGAGGAGCTGGCTGCCGGTGAGCCGGTGGGCACGACCATTGACTGCAACTATGCAGATCCGCAGCCGAACCGCATTCCGTTCGATCCGGCATGGATCAATGCTTTCCTCGGCACACAGATCCCCGAGGCGGATATGCTCGGCTATCTCACGAGCCTTGACATTCACGTGGAGAACGGCGAGTGTCTCTCCCCGTCCTTCCGGATCGACCTGCTCCGTCCGGCGGATATCGCCGAGGAGGTCGCACGGATCTACGGCTACAATAACATCCCGTCCACCGTCATCAAGGGTGTTGCGCAGGCACAGTACACACCGGAGCAGAAGTTTAACCGCGTCATCGAGCAGACGATGGCAGGTCTGGGCTATTCGGGCATCCTGACCTATTCGTTCATTTCTCCGAAGTGGTTTGACAAGATCGGTCTGTCGGCGGATTCTAAGCTCCGCAATACCACGACCATCACCAATCCCCTGGGTGAGGACACCAGCGTGATGCAGACCACCACGATCCCGGGCATGCTCGAGATCCTGGCAAACAACTACAACAAGCGCAATGCACAGGCATGGCTGTTCGAGGTGAGCAAGGAGTATCTTCCGACTGTACCCGACAAGCTCCCCGAGGAGTTGCACCGTCTGACAGTGGGCATGTACGGCGGCGATGCGGATTTCTTCACCATGAAGGGCGCACTGGAGGCACTGCTCAAAAAGCTCGGCGTGGAAAAGATCCATTACACAAGATGCGGCGAGGGATGTCCGTATGACGAGCAGACGGCATTCCATCCGGGCAGAAGTGCAGTCATTTATGCAGGTGAGCAGGCGGTCGGCATATTCGGCGAGATCCATCCGACTGTGCAGAAAACCTATGGCATCGGCGTGAGAACCTATGTTGCCAAGCTGGACATTCCGGCACTGTTTGCATCTGCCAATGAGGAGATCACCTACAATCCGCTGCCGAAGTTCCCGGCAATGACCCGTGATATCTCTCTGGTATGTGCAGAGGAGGTCGCGGTCGGCGACCTGGAGAATGCGATCACCGAGGCTGTCGGCAGATATCTGGAAAAGGTCGAGCTGTTCGATGTTTACCGCGGTGAGCAGATCGAGCAGGGCAAGAAGTCCGTGGCATTCAACATCGTGATGCGCAATTACGAGGAGACTATGACCACAGAGCAGGCGGATGCTGCCATGAAACGCGTATGCAAGGCACTTGCAAAAATGGGTGCGGAGCTGCGCGAATCCTGATGCGATCCCGGTGAGGTTTAAGATTCAGGGGGTATACTGTCATCAGATCCGACAGGAAAGAATCTGACGATAGCCCCTCTCATACGATATCTTGGCAAATCACCCCGTCCTCCCCCGGCGGGGTGATTTGCATATCCGCAGTATGGAACAGGCTTTTCGGAAAGGAAGTGCGATCGTGATGAAACATACGCTCACTGCCATACTGGCAGTCCTTTTGCTGATGACGGGATGCAGCCGGAACACTGCCGCAGATGTTTCTGTTCCCGAGACCGTGCCGGACGATACACCGGCAGCACCGCTGACCGTGACGTTTATGAAGGTTGGCAAGGCTGACGGCATGATCCTCCGGACGGAGCATCACACCGTGCTGATCGACTGTGGGGAAAAGGGTGACGGCAAGAAGATGGCGGCACAGCTCCAGGAATACGGTGTGACCGATGTGGATTATCTGATCCTGACGCATTTCGATCAGGATCACATCGGCGGTGCGGCTAAGGTCGTGAAGCATTTTGAGATCTCACACATCCTTGCGCCGGATTACACCGAGGACAGCTCCGCATTTGAAAAGCTCACCGAAGCGGTGCAGGAAAAAGGGCTGACCATGGAGATCCCCCAGGATACCATGACATTTACGCTGGATGATGCGGTGTTTACAGTGTATCCGCACCAGGCATCCGATTATAAGGACGGCTTTGACAACAACTGTTCCCTCGTGACCCGGGTCGTACATCATGGCAATACCTTGCTGTTCACTGGAGATGCGATGCAGGAGCGTTTGAGCGAGATCATGGATCTGGGGGACTGTGATCTGCTGAAAGTGCCCTACCACGGTCGTGAGATCGCGAATTTTCCGGCATTTTTACAGGCAGTGACACCAGAATATGCAGTCATTTCGACCGATGAAGATACGCTGTCCAGTGTCACAATGCAGGAACTGAATGCGCGCGGCATCGAGACATTCATCACATTTTGTGACGGCAACATCATCGCATCGAGTGACGGGCAGTCCATCACCATCGAAACGCAGCCGTAAGCAAGGAGGGATTGTATATGAAACGAACATACTGGATATTGGGTGTTCTTTTGTGCGCGGCAATGACAGCATGCAGCACGGCACAGGAGTCCGCCCCAGAGGAGCTTGTCTCCATCACCGAGCCTGTGACAGAGCCGACTGCGGCTGTCACGCAGTCTGTCACCGAGCCGGAAACAGAGCCGGAAACAGAGCCGGAAACCAAGCCGGAGACGCTGCCGGAAACAGAACCGGAAACAGAGCCGACGGACGAGGTGACACCCGATGACGATGCACCCTATCTTCTGAGCAGTCAGGATACTGTGCAGGTCATCACGGGCGAGCCGCTGGATCTGAATGCGCTCGTGAGCTTTGGAGATGACCACGATCCGCACCCAACGATTACCTATGAGGGCGATGTGGATGTCATGACTCCGGGGCAGTATCCTATCACCGCCGTGCTGTCGGACAGTGAAGGACATACCCGGACGTATGAGCTGAGAGTCTGTGTGGAGGATCAGCCGTTCTGGGAAACCATCAAGGATATGGTGTCATTCGATCGATTTTTGGCACAGAACGAAGGGAGATCCTGCGGCATTGACGTGTCGAAGTGGCAGGGTGATGTCGATTTTGACAAGGTGAGAGAGGCAGGCGCGGAATTCGTGCTGATGCGCATCGGCTATGGTGCGGTGGGCGGTGAGATGGACGAGTACTTCTCACAGAATCTGCGCAATGCCAAGGCAGCAGGGCTGAAGGTCGGCGTGTACTTCTATTCGACCGCAGGCTCGGCGGATGCGGCACAGGGGCAGGCGGATTGGATCGCTGATGTCCTGAACGGTGAGACGCTGGATTTTCCGGTCGCGTTCGACTGGGAGAATTTCGGACATTTCCAGGACTGGGGCATGAGCTTTGAGACGCTTGGCGGTATCTATGATGCGTTCGATGCACGAATGCGCGAGTGCGGCTATGAGACGATGCTGTATGCAGAGCCGCAGATGCTCCAGAGAGTCTGGGGTACTGAAAGGAAAAATGTCTGGCTTGCCGATTATGGCGTGATATCGGACTATACGGGCGACTACATTCTGCGGCAGGCGTTTAACACCGGATACATTGACGGCATCGAAGGCGATGTTGATTTCAATGTGATGGAATCCGACTGACCAGTGCGGCGCGGTGACCTCGCTTGCGAGTTAGCGATACCGATAGACCAGATTCTAGTGTCCGCAATGCCCTTTGCCTGACGGCAAGAGGGCAAAGCTGAGTCGGCGATAGCCGACCAGCAAGCGGTTTCCAAAGGCGGCAGTCCCCAGCGGCGGCGTTTGCATGAAACTCACAATGAAAGGCAACAAAATAGATCGCAGTGGCTTCCAGACAAAAATAGTTGACAAAATATCATAATTGATGTATAATATTGTGTAGGCTTTCATAATAACAGCCTGTTCAGGGAGAGGAGTAAGTATATGAGTAAATATTTCGGAACAGACGGCTTCCGCGGTGAAGCCAACCGGGATCTCACCGCCGATCATGCGTTCAAGGTCGGGCGGTTTCTCGGCTGGTACTACGGCGAGCAAAAGCGGCGGAACGGCGATGACACCCCGGCGCGCATCGTCATCGGCAAGGACACCAGACGCTCCAGCTATATGTTTGAGTATTCCCTCGTTGGCGGTCTGACTGCCTCCGGCGCGGATGCCTATCTGCTGCACGTGACCACCACCCCGTCCGTTGCCTATGTGACGCGTGTCGATGGATTTGACTGCGGCATCATGATCTCTGCAAGTCATAACCCCTACCACGACAACGGCATCAAGCTGCTCAACGGCAAGGGCGAGAAGATGGAAGAATCCGTCATCAACCTCGTTGAGGCGTACCTTGACGGTGCGCTCGAGGTATTCGGGCAGAGCTGGGCGGAACTGCCCTTTGCCACTGGAGCGCAGATCGGCTGTACCGTGGATTACGTCTCCGGACGCAACCGCTACATCGGCTATTTGATCTCACTGGGACTGTATTCGTTCCGCGGCGTTAAGGTCGGTCTTGACTGCGCAAACGGCGCATCGTGGAATGTCGCAAAATCCGTCTTTGATGCGCTGGGTGCTGATACCTATGTCATCAACGCCAAGCCGGACGGCACGAACATCAACAACAATGCAGGTTCGACCCACATCGGCGGCTTGCAGAAATTCGTGGTGGAAAACGGGCTGGATGTCGGCTTTGCCTATGACGGCGATGCTGACCGCTGTCTGTGTGTTGACGACAAGGGCAATATCCTCTCGGGCGATCATATTCTCTACATCTGCGGCTGTCACATGAAGGAGACCGGCGAGCTGCTGAACAACACCGTTGTTACGACCGTTATGAGCAACATCGGTCTGTATAAGGCATTGGATACCGAGGGCATCGGCTATGCCAAGACTGCTGTCGGCGACAAGTATGTTTACGAGTACATGACCCGGAACGGCTGCCGTCTCGGCGGTGAGGAATCCGGACACATCATCTTCTCGAAATATGCGACCACTGGTGACGGTCTGCTGACCTCTCTGAAGATCATGGAGGTCATGATGGCAAAGAAATCCAAACTCAGCGAGCTGGCTGCGCCCCTGACGATCTATCCGCAGCTTCTGGTGAACGTCCGCGTGAAGGATAAGGCGGCTGCCCAGAATGATCCCGATGTTTGCAAGGCGGTGGAGGCGGCATCTGCGGCACTCGGCGACAGCGGACGCATCCTTGTGCGCGAGTCCGGTACAGAGCCGCTCATCCGTGTCATGGCAGAGGCAGAGACCAAGGAGATCTGTGAGCAGATGGTCGATCGTATTGTCACTGTGATCCGGGAAAAGGGTCACGAGGCATAATTCGGCATTATTTTGACATCAAAAATCTGATATGCGCCCCGTTTCACAAGGAACGGGGCGTTTTTCGAGTCTGGGCAAAATCTTACCAGAAAGTACAAAATCGTGCTATACATTTTCGTGTGCAAAGGCTATAATAAAGACAAGAAAATACGAAAAATCCCTGAATCCTGGTAATCAAACCAAATCTGACAGAAGGAGCTATCAACATCATGAAAGAACACGGATTTTACAAGGGCATTAACCTTGGAGGGTGGTTTTCGCAGTGTGATTATTCGGATGCCCATCTCGACAGCTTTATCACCGAGGAAGATTTCAAGGTACTGCGATCCTGGGGCATCGACCATGTACGCATTCCGGTGGACTACAATCTGTTCCAGAATCCGGACGGTTCGCAGATCGAGCAGGGCTTTGCAAGACTTGACCGCGCCATGATGCTTGCAAAACAGTACGGACTGCATGTCATCCTTGACCTGCACAAAACAGCCGGCTTCTCCTTTGACTTTGGCGAGAAGGAATCCGGATTCTTTGACAATGCCGGCGCGCAGGAGCGTTTTTACCAGCTCTGGGAGGCATTCGCCGCACGCTACGGCGCATACCCGGAGGAGATCGCCTTTGAACTGCTCAACGAAGTCACAGACCGGGCATTCATGCCGGCATGGAACCGCATCGTCCGCGAATGCATCGGCAGGATCCGCGTGTATGCGCCGGATACGCTCATTCTGGTCGGCGGCTACGACAACAACGCCGCATGGGCTGTTCCTGCGCTGGACGATCCCTTTGACAGCAAAATTGTGTACAATTTCCACTGCTACGAGCCGCTGAAATTCACCCACCAGGGCGCGACCTGGACACCTGCCATCCGCCCCGAGGAGCGTCAGCCCTTTGCGGAGAGTGAGACCTCTCCGGAGTACTTTGTCAAGCTCTTTGAGGCTGCCATCGAAAAGGCAAGCTCCTTCGGTGTTCCGCTGTACTGCGGCGAATACGGTGTCATCGACCGCGTTTCTCCCGAGGATACCCTGCGCTGGTATCAGTGCATCCACGAGGTTCTCGAACGCTTTGGCATCAGCCGTGCCGCGTGGACGTATAAGGCACTTGATTTCGGCTTGAGCGACCAGAGACTTGATCCCGTTCGTTCACAAATCCTTATGAATCTGTGAGTTGATTTTGTGCAGATTCACATGTGATGTCAATATATTACTATTTTTGTCAAGATATTGATATCATTGCAGCGCATTTTGTGATACACTGATATTACCAGAGGTCATAATGCGCTATTTTGACCATTGGAAATGCAGATCCGACCGTACTGCACTTCGGTCGGGTGTTCAATCAAATTCTTTTGAGAGGGGAATTTACTATGAAAACATCAACATTCCGCAGGATCGCGGCGGGCCTTGCATCCATTGCAATGCTGGCAGCGGCGGTTCCTGTAACAGCACTCCCGTCGGCTGCGGCTGATCTCATCAGCAACTCCACCTTTGATTCCGGCAAGACCGGCTGGGATATGTACAAGGAAAGCGGCGGTGCTGCGACACTCACCACTGAGAACGGCATGCTTGCACTCAAGGTTTCTTCGACCGGAAAGAAAACCTATTCCGTTCAGATGTACTATGACATTATTCCGCTGTACAAGAATGCAAAGTATCGCCTGAGCTACGATATTTCCTGCACCAAGGAGCGTTTCGTAGAGGGCATGATCCAGCAGAACGGCGGCGACTATACGGCTTATACATGGAAGGGCATTGATGTAGGCCCTACTCCGCAGACTGTTTCATACGAATTTGAGATGGAGTACGACACCGACATCATGTCCAAGCTGGTATTCAACTGCGGATTGCAGGAGAAGGACGGCGGCGATATCGGTGAACATACCATCTACCTTGATAATGTCAAGCTTGAGGTGGTCGATGACAGCAAGGTCAATTACGAGGAGCTGGCAGGCTATCAGGCAAACATTCTGATCAACCAGGTCGGCTATCAGACCAAAGCGCCCAAGATGGCTGTATTCCGCGGTGTGACTAACCAGACGGAGTTCTCCGTTATAGATGCAACCAGCAAGCAGACGGTTTACACCGGAAAGCTCGGCAGTAAGGTCAGCAATTCCTCTGCTGGTGAGGACAACTGGCAGGGTGATTTCTCCGGCGTGACCACACCCGGCAGATATTACATCTCCTGCCCCGGTCTGGATGACAGCTACACTTTTGAGATCGGCGCAGATCCCTACAGTGCGCTGTTTGATGACAGCATCAAGATGCTTGATCTCCAGCGCTGCGGCGAGGCAGTCAATGCCGGTGCGCACAGCCATCCGGCATGCCACACGGCTATGGCGACTATCTACGGCACGAACCAGCAGATCGATGTATCCGGCGGCTGGCACGATGCCGGTGACTACGGCAGATACGTTGTTGCAGCAGCGAAGTCTATCGGCGATCTGCTGTATGCATACCAGGCTGATCCGAATCCGGCGATCCTTACCACGACCAAGTACGAGCTGGACTGGATGCTGAAGATGCAGGCTGACAACGGTGGTGTTTACCACAAGGTCACCTGTGAGAACTTCCCGGGCTATGTAATGCCGCAAGAAGAGACTGCTCCCCTGATCGTGACCCCCATCACGTCTACGGCAACAGCTGATTTCTGTGCATCCATGGCACTGGCGGCTGATGTCTACAAGGCAACTGATGCAGCCTACGCACAGAAGTGCCTCGCTGCTGCGGAAAAGGCATGGCAGTACCTCGAGCAGAACCCGAACTTCGACTTCAAGAATCCGGCGGACATCACCACGGGTGAGTACGGCGATAAGGATGACCGTGACGAGCGTTACTGGGCTGCTGCACAGCTTTGGGTAACCACCGGTGATTCCAAGTATCTCCAGGCAGTTGAAAGCATCGGCACTAAGACCGGTCTGGACTGGGCAACTGTTGGTGACTACGGAAATATCGCAATTCTGTACGCTGCTGACAATGACAGGATCAGGCATACTGAACCATACGAGAAGGCAAAGGCTGCCATCATCAAACAGGCTGACACCTTCGTTAAGAACTTCGGCAACAATCCCTACGGCGTGGCACTGACCAAGTTTGACTGGGGCAGCAACATGACCGTTGCTAATGCAGGTATCATCTGCGCTCTGGCATATCAGTTCACCGGAAAGAGCGATTACCGCATGGTAGCACAGGCACAGCTTCACTACCTGCTTGGTGAGAATCCGCTCGGTACTTGCTTTGTGACCGGCTATGGTACGGTTTCTCCGGAAAATCCGCATCACCGTCCGTCTATGGCAGCAGGCTCTGCGATGAAGGGTATGCTCGTCGGCGGCGTCAACTCCAACCTTGAGGACAGCGCTGCAAAGGCTTACTGCGCAAATTCTGCTCCGGCAAAGTGCTATATCGACAATGCTGAGAGCTATTCCACCAACGAGATCACTATTTACTGGAATTCTCCGCTGACCTATCTGCTGACCATCTCCGATCAGGATGCTCCCTGGGTGGAAGTACCGGCGACTGAGCCGACCCCAGAGACAACTGAGCCGACACCGAGCCAGACTGATCCGACCCCGGATTCGACTGATCCGACCCCGGATTCAACTGATCCGACCTCGGGTCAGGACAGCACTCGCTACGGTGATGTAAATCTCGACGGCGATGTAGACATCCTTGATGTCATCTATCTCAACAGATACCTGCTGGGCAGTGCTGGACTGAATGATCAGGCGAGACGCAATGCGGATGTTGACCTTAACAACAACCCCGACTCCACCGATTCTCTCATTATCCTGAAGCATGTTGTCAAGCTCATTGATAAGCTGCCGGTCGGTGATGTACCGGCTACGCCGACCGATGCTACTGAGCCGACACCTCCTCCGACCCAGCCTGAGCCTACGATGCCCGAGCCTACTGAGCCGCCTGTACAGGGTGCAACTCCTTCCGGACTGATCGACTACGGCACACCGATGAACGCATCCGCTAAGGCAGTTGCAGATTTCCGCAAGGGCGAAACACCGCTGTTCTTTGCCTCCGATGGCTGGACAAACGGCTCTTGCTTTGACTGCTGGTGGCATGCATCGAATACCAAGCTCGACCAGGCTTGCCTCTCGCTGACCATTGACAGCGACAAGGGCGGCAAGGGCATGTATTCCGGTGCAGAGTATAGAACCACCGATTTCTATGGCTACGGCTACTTTGAGACTTCGATGCAGGCGATCAAGAATGACGGCGTTGTTTCCTCGTTCTTCACCTACACCGGCGAGTCCGACAACAATCCTTGGGACGAGATCGACATTGAGATCCTGGGCAAGGATACCACACAGGTGCAGTTCAACTACTACACCAATGGTGTGGGCAACCATGAGTTCATGTACAACCTTGGGTTTGATGCCTCTGAGGGCTTCCATACCTACGGCTTTGACTGGCAGCCGGATCACATCGACTGGTATGTTGACGGTAAGAAGGTTTACTCCGCTTACGACAACATCCCCAAGACACCTGGCAAGATCATGATGAACACCTGGCCGGGCACTGGTGTTGACGAGTGGCTCAAGCCGTTCAACGGCAACACACCTCTGACAGCTCGTTATCAGTGGGTGACCTACAACAACTAAGAAAGATCGCTTTCCGGTTGTGACTCTCTTCTTCAACCATATGAACAATGCGGCGCGGGGATGGGAAACATTCCCGCGCTGCGTGTTTCTGTAGCAGAAAAAACGCATCCATTCCCTCTTGCATTATGGCAATAACTATGCTATAATGAAAGCAAGGAGGTGCGGCACATGAAAGAGGATTCTGAGAAAATGATTGCAGAGCATTTATTCTCCACCCGTGAGGATGACTTTGAACATTCCTCCTTTGACAAGGAGATGGCATTTTACGAGAGCATCTGCTCCGGCAACATCGAGCTTGTCCGGATGCTGGCGACACCGCTGTGCAGTGAAGGGTACGGCATCCTCAGCAGCGAGCCTGTCCGGAACATGCAGTACCATTTTGCGATCTCTGCTGCCATGATTGCACGCTTTTGCATCCGTAGCGGCATGAGTCCCGAGGATGCCTATCATCTGAGCGACATGTACATCATGAAGGCGGACAAAAGCAGCAGTGTTGCGCAGCTCCATGCCGTACATGCAGAGATGATTGAGGGGTACACAAGACGCATGCGGCGTGTTCGCAATTCACGCATCTATTCCAAGCAGATCGTCCGCACGCTCGACTATATCAGCGACCATCTGCACAGCCGCATTCTCCTGGAGGATGCCGCGAACCACCTGCAACTGAGCACAGCCTATCTCTCACGCCTGTTCAAGGCTGAGGTGGGCATGACCTTTGTGGACTATGTAAACCAGAGAAAAGTCGAATCTGCTGCCAATCTTCTGCGCTACTCGGAGTATTCCACGCTGGAGATCAGCAATCTTCTGGCATTCAGCTCACAGAGCTATTTTATCAAGATCTTCCGCAAGTACATGGGCGTTACTCCCGGCGGCTACAAGGCATCCTACCAGATGCCCGATTTTCAGAGCGTGGATTGACAGCCAGGATCCTTCGGTATCATGCCGGAGGGTCTCTTTTTACATGGAAATCAATTTTCCAAAAAGCAGTTTCCAAAGGCGGCAGCCTTGGGCGGCTCTTGCATGAAACGCACAATGAAAGGCAACAAAATTGATTTCCGTGCTCTTTTTTGCATTCCCTCTTGATTCTTCCGGCATTGTGTAGTATAATAAAGGTATTGCCCACGAAAGGAGTCCGATACATGGATTGGACACAGCTCCTCTGCGAGAAACGCTCCCGTTCCTACGTCAAACGTCAGAACAAGAGCGATCTGCGCAACGAATTTCAGAAAGACTACCACCGCATCCTGTCGAGTGCCTCATTTCGGCGGCTTCAGGACAAAACACAGGTCTTTCCCCTGGAACAAAACGACTTTGTACGCACTCGCCTGACGCATTCGCTCGAGGTCGCATCGTTTGCCAAATCCCTCGGACAGATGGCGTTTCAGACGCTCCTCGACCAGAATACGCCCGGTATCAATGCCGAGGTGCGCGAGAAGGTATGCAGCATCCTTGAGTGCGCCGGTCTCCTCCACGATATCGGCAATCCTCCCTTCGGACATTTCGGTGAGGATTCCATCCGCAACTGGTTTTGCGAGAATCTCTCGCATCTGCGCTTTCGCGGACAGCCAGTCACTGCGCTTATGACTGAGCAGATGCAGAACGATCTCTACCACTTTGAGGGCAATGCCCAGGCACTCCGGCTGATCACCAAGCTCCACTATCTCATTGACGAGAACGGGATGCATCTGACCTATGCACTGCTCAACACGCTCATCAAGTACCCCGTCTCCTCCTGCGAGGTGAACAAGGACAGTCACGATGTGCGTTACAAGAAGATGGGCTACTACCTTGCCGAGGAGGAAAAATTCCGCGAGATCACCGAAAGTACCGGTGCAGTCGGCTGCCGCTATCCGCTGACCTATCTTCTCGAGGCAGCCGATGACATCGCCTATCTCACAGCAGATACCGAGGATGCTGTTAAAAAGGGCGTGCTGACCTACCAGCAGCTTTTGCACGAGCTGAAAGAGCGGCGACCGGAAACAAGCGAAAGTGTGGCATACGATGCGCTTGTGCAGGAGCTGGAGCAAAAGCTCGAAACTGCTGTCAGCCGCAGGATCTCCGACCCGGAGATGAATGCCGTGCAAAACTGGGTCATCTGCGCGCAGTCTGTGATGCTCCGGGCGGCAGCGGCGGTGTTTGTCGAGCATTACGAGGAAATCATGAACGGCACGTTCCGCACGGATCTGTTGTCTGTTTCGGATGCGGCAGGTCTTACGAAAGCCGTTACCGGCATTGCACGGGCGTATATCTACGATAACAGCCAGATCCTGACCCTTGAGGTCAGTGCCGGGAATATCATCCACACGCTGATGGATCATTTTATTCCGGCGGCGATCCACCTGGAGGACAAGCAGGCACTCACACCCCGCGAAAGCCGCCTGAATCAGATCATATCGCAGAATTACCGCGATATCTACACCGTTTATGCCAAGGGACAGGACGAGTGCTGCCGGCTCTACCTCCGGCTGCTCCTTGTGACGGACTATATCTGCGGTATGACCGACAGCTATGCCAAGCGGATGTATCAGCAGTTCCGGGGGATCGTGTGAGATTTACGCATCTCCCATGAAGTCCGAGCGCAGATTATGGGAAGATTTCTGCCATCTCTTGACTTCTGCTGTAGAATCGGCTATAATATAAAGGTAAATCCCAGTGGCATCCGCCGGATGCCGGTGCTATCTGTAATTGTTCTTTGATCGTAAGGAGGTTTTATGACACAACCAAATACACAGCGCAAGCTCGACTACGCAGAATTTGCATTCGGAGCAGTCGCTGTCATCAGTTTTTTCATCCTGCTGATCCGATGCCGCTATGGTTTCGCAAATCTGGATGAATCGTTCTATTTGACCGTTCCCTATCGGCTCTGTCAGGGGGATGCGCTGTTCGCCGATGAGTGGCATCTTTCCCAGATGGCAGGCATCCTGCTCTTTCCCATTATGAAGGTTTATCTCGCCATTGCACAGGGAACCGAGGGGATTTCGCTTGCATTCCGGTATATCTATACGGTGCTACATGCCGCGGCGGCTGTCTTTCTGTATGTGCGCATCCGCCCGTTCCACAAGCCCGGTGCAGCCGCTGCTGCGCTGACGTTTCTCGTGTATGCGCCGTTTAGCATCCCGGCACTTTCCTATAACTCGATGGGATCGGATCTTCTGGTGCTGGCTGCCGTTTTGCTCCTCACCTCGCAAAAGCACCTGCCTGTGCAGTATATCCTCTCCGGTGTGTGCTTTGCCGGTTCTGTCCTGTGCTGTCCCTATCTTGCGGCAGTCTGGGCGATCTACGCCGTTGCCGCGCTCGTGAGTCTCATCCGCAAGCGCAAGCCTGCCGAGGGTGAGATGTCCGAGAGCATGCGCTTTGTCTGGTTCACCGCAGGCTGCGGCATTCTGGCGGTCATCGTGCTGATTTTTGTATTCAGCCGGACAAGCTGGGCGGTCATTTCTGCGGCACTTCCCCAGATCTTTAACGATCCGGAGCATACTAATTTCTCATTCTGGTCAAAGCTCAAACAGTATTTCAGAGCCTACGGCATGTACGATACCGTATTTACCTGCATCTGGTGGCTGCAGGCGGTACTTGCGGCATCCGTTGCCTGCGACAAAACACGCCGCGATCACAGGGCGTTGTATGTCATGCTGGCACTGATGATCGCAGCCACCGATCTGATCCTCATTCTTGTGCGTAAGCCCTACCTCAATCACCTGATGATGCCGCTGAATCTGACGGCGCTCATCTGCCGCATGTGTTTCCCCGAGGAGAAGTTTGTCAAGCAGACCTTCCGCTGGGTTTGGATTCCCGGCATGCTCTACACCTTCTGCCTGCACATGGGGTCGAATCAGCAGTATTACGGCATTTTCTCCGCTGGTGCTGCACCGCTTGCCGGAAGTATGATCATCATTGCCGTTTGTGTCACTGCGCTGCTGCAGCAGTATCGCACACGCGGCATCCGCTGGAGCTTTCTTGTCACGGCAGCAGCAGTTGCATTGCTCCAGTTTGGATCTGAGCTGTATCTTCGCTGGCACGATGTTTTCTGGGATGGCGCGATCTCTGCTCAGACCGAAAAGATCGAAAACGGTCCCTCAAAGGGTCTGACTGTTACACCGTCCTCTATGACAAGCTACAATAGTGTATGCAGTACCGCCGCCTACATGAAGCTGCTTGCGCCTGATGCACAGAGCATCCTTTTCCTGAGCGACAAGACCTACAGCTATCTGATCTGTGAGGATATGGAGAATTCTGCATATTCTGCATGGCTTGCGACCATCGACTCGCGCTGTGTGAATCGTCTGAAAGCGTACTACGAGCTGCGGCCGGAGAAAACACCTGACGTGATCCTGGTCGATGCAGCATACACGGAGCTTACCGATTCGCTCACAGATATCGCATTTTATCGGATAGAACCGCTTCCCAACGGTGCGGATCTTCTCATCCGTGAGTCTTAAAGGAGGTCTGACAACATGGGTTCTAAAAAACGTAATCCTGCCCCGGCAGCTCCGGCTGTCTCAGCCGCATCCGCAGCTCCTGCCAGAAACTATGGCATTGATCTGCTGCGTCTCGTCTCGATGTTCTACATTGTAGCCCTTCACATCCTGCTGCAGGGCGGCGCAATGTACGCGACCACGATCGGCTCGACAACCTACTACACAGCACACTACCTTGAAATCGTAATCTATGCAGGTGCGAACATCTTTGCCCTCATCAGCGGCTATGTCGGCGTTTCTGAAAAGGAAAAGCCTGTCCGGTTTGCATCCTATCTCCAGCTCTGGCTTGAGGTCGTATTCTATGGCATTGCCGCCATGATCTTCTACTGCCTTGATGGACATGCTGCATCCCTGACTGCCGAGGATGCCTACGGGGTATTCTTTCCTGTCTTTTCAGGTTCGTACTGGTATTTCTCCGCGTATACCGGACTGTTCCTGTTCCTCCCTGTCCTCAGTGCAGGTATCCGCAGTGCCTCCAGGGAGAGCCTGCGCAATGTCTTTATTGCGATGATCCTCATCTTTGCATTCCTTGGCCAGCTCTTTAGCTGGATGGGAATCGGCTCGGGCTACTCCATGCTCTGGCTGGTCATTCTCTATATCCTCGGCGCGATTATGAAGAAATGCGACATCGGCAAACGCTGGAAGGCGATACCGGCTGCGGCAGGCATCGCGGTGCTGTCCCTGATCGGCTGCATCTGGAAGCTCAAAAAGACCGAGGCGGAATTTGGTCCTATCACAATCGAGAACGGCTTTCTCACCAAGTATACCTCCATTATCGTTGTGATGATCGCTGTGCTGAACGTGGTGATTTTTGCCAACGCCAAGCTCCCCGGCTGGTTGGTACACGTGACTAAGTTTGCAGCCCCTGCATCCTTTGCCGTTTATCTTATCAACTGCCAGCCGCTGATCTGGAACAACTATTTCAAGAACGCCTTCTCCAGCTTCGGCTCGATGAATCCGCTGCTGTTTCTCATTTGCGTGTTCGGCAGTGCACTGCTGTTCGTGACCGGTGCGATCTTGATTGACCGTATCCGCATCGCACTGTTCGAGCTGATTCATGTCAAGCAGTTCTGCGCATGGATTGAGACCAAGTGCAGAGCGGGTCTTGCGGCAATTGGAAAGATTCTGTAACACTGCAACATCCCCTGATACACCTTGCTGTGTGTCGGGGATCTTGCTTTACCCCTGCCATATCTCTCACTACTTGCAAAATCTGGGGATTTTGCGGGTATGAATGATGACGGGCTTGTTTTTTTAATAATCAGATACAGGAGAACGAGTTAGGAATGAATAATGAGATATCTGGTACTGTTGATTTTCCACATTATAGCGAGATGAGTGATGCAGAAAAGAAGAGCCTTTCGAGTTGTAAGTCTATCAAATCAGAGTACAATGATGGAAGAATACAGTGTGTTTCTTTAAATGAACAAGGTGATATTGCGGTATCAACAGGAAGGTACATTAATGTTTATGACGATGATGGAGCATATCAGTATGGATATTATGTGAACCTTGACAGACTGAATCTAATTTCTTTGCATGAAAATTACGTTGAAGTGTGTAACTATGTGTTCAAGTGTTACTTTATCATAGATCGTAATGGAGAAGTGCATAATATGAAGCATATTACTTTTGATGCGGAAAATAATCGTGTGTATCATACACTCTATGACCAGACTCATGCGAATCACTGGGATTTAAATGGATATACATATGTTTCCAGTGGTGATAAATTAGTTAAGGTCGATGAGGATGGAAGCGAAACGATTATTTATCAAATGTCGGAAAATTCCAGAAGCACAGAAGTTAGCAGTTCTACCATTGCTCTTGTTCTTCTGTCGATTGTGATACTGTTCTTCTGTATAACTGCAATTTAAAAGATAAAGTTAAACAAGATAAAATGATCTAAATTATATCTGAAACTAATTCATATATGACATATCTTTGTGAAATTTTTAAACGGTTACCCTGTTTTGTTCATATAATGTCATTGACTTAATCAGGTCGATATGGTATAATGAAAAAGGAAAACCGAAAGAAGAACTGCCGGATGATCCTGCAAGAAAGGGGCTGCTGACGTGAAATCGAACGAAAAAATGGCAGGTCTTGCCTGTGTGCTGGCAGCGGCAGCGTTGGCAGCCGGATGCGTTCCTGCACTCAACTACGGATCGGTACCGCCTGAACCGGAATACACCACCAAGTTAACCACTACCACCGCCGGTTCGACCACGCGAAAACCGTTCACGACAAACTCGCACAAGGAGCGCACGATCTCCTGGGCGGAGTACAGCGGCACACGCGCACATTCCACGACCACCAGAACCGGAACCGGAACGAGTGAGACCGGAACGAACACAGGCACCTACACCGGAACAGGTTCCAACATCACGGGCACAGGTTCGGATCACGAGCAGGGCTCCAGCGGCAGCGGTCATACGACCGATATGCCCCAGACGATCACCTCGACTGTCCATTCTGGGGATGTCACAGATCCGCCGACACCGCCGCCCACAGATCCGCCGCAGACAACACCTGCACAGACTGCGCCGCCGCAGACTGCACCACCGCAGACAGTGCCTGCACAGGATGAATAAAACATTTTGAGATTCTCCGCAATTTTTATCCGGTTATCCGTCATACAAGGTGCAGGTCACCAGACGGATGCCGCACGTCTGACCAAGTAATCACTAAGGAGGTTATCCTATGAAGAAGTCGAAAAAGACCCAGTTGACCGCATTGATGTTTGCCGCTGCATTGGGAGTAGGATGTACAGGATGCATACCGACCCCCTATGCCGTGTACGGACCGCCGCCTGAGACCGACGCTACAAACACCTCTGAGACGATCGACACACAGATAGATCCGTCTTTTTCCCAGGAGACAGAAACCACAGGAGTTTCCGGAACAACAGCAGCATCGTCCACCGCCACGGGATCAATGACCTCAGGCAGCTTTGCATCCCGTCTGACGACCACGCAGACGATCGACACGACGGATGACTCAACAGCATCTGAAAGCGACATGAGCTTGACAGAGGACACCACAGAACCGGAGTCGGAAATGGAAATGGTTGCGATCTACGGACCGCCGGAGTGGGATTCCACCGAGGATCCGACAGAACCTGAGACAGAACCTGAGACAGAATCGGTCCCAGAACCGATTTACGGTCCACCGGAGTGGTTTGAGTAAGGGGGCGCGGATATGCTGAATGTAGACACTAAGCGCAGTCGGCTCGAACAGCTCCGAGAACATCGGTACGGTCTTTGGAAAACGCCCAAGCTCCGTCATCTCTTTCTGGAGCTGACCATGCGCTGCAATGAGCGTTGTCTGCACTGCGGCAGCCGATGCGGTGATGTGACATCGGAGGAGCTGACCACGGAGCAGTACCGCAGTTTTCTTGATGAGGTCAAGGCGGATTTCGGCACGCAGGACAAGATGCTCTGCATCACCGGAGGAGAGCCGCTTTTGCGCAGCAATTTTTCCGAGATCATGGGCTATGCCAAGGAGCTGGGATTCCGCTGGGGCATGACGAGCAACGCAACGCTCATTGACGATGCTGCCGCACGGATGCTCCGCGACTGCGGCATGGGAACGATCTCCGTGAGCCTTGACGGTTTGCGCGAAAGCCACGACTGGTTTCGCCGCACACCCGGCGGCTGGGACAAGGCGATGGCAGGCATCGAAAGCCTGCTCCGCATCGGCAGTTTCCGCCATATCCAGGTGACCACGGTGGTGACGCACCAGAATATCGGCGAGCTTGACGAGATGTTCCGCATCTTTGACGGCATGGACATCGACTCCTGGCGTGTCATCAATATCGAGCCAATGGGACGTGCCAAGCAGTTCCCGGAACTGCTCCTCACCAAGGAGGATTACCGGACATTGTTTGAATTTATCCGTAACAAGCGTATTGCAGGAGAACCCGTCTGCTACGGATGCAGCCACTATCTTGGCATGGAATATGAGCGCGAGGTGCGCGACTGGTACTTCCACTGTACTGCCGGAACACAGATTGCCAGCATCATGGCAAACGGTGATATCACCGCATGTCTGGATATTGAACGGCGGCCGGAGTTCATTCAGGGCAACATTCTGCGCGACCGGTTCAAGGATGTCTGGGAGAACGGATTCCAGATCTTCCGCAAGGATCTGGCGGAAGAGAATGAGACCTGCCGCACCTGTTCTGAACGCCGGTATTGTCACGGCGACTCCTACCATAGCTGGGATTTTGACAAGCATGCGCCGCAGCTTTGCATGAAGGGCATCCTGTTTGACTGATCCGGAGTACATCCCCTGACTGCTTTGGTGCAGACAGGGGATATTATACTACCAGAGGGTAGTTGGAGCATCATTATTTTCACCATGGGAGGAAACAGCTATGCAGAAATACGGGATCCGCAAGGACTTTATCACCATACTGGCAGTCATTGCGGCAGCATTTGTGATGGCGC
The DNA here is from genome assembly GCA_964552525.1 of uncultured Ruminococcus sp. Lineage (GTDB taxonomy): Bacteria > Bacillota > Clostridia > Oscillospirales > Ruminococcaceae > UBA3855. Next base: position 22,442 of record CAZKHW010000009.1, read on the forward strand.
TCAACACCAAGACCTTCGTTACTACCGGCGGCTTGTACCCGGGCGGTGTGACGGGACTTACCATCCTCATACAGCGCACGGCAGACATGCTCTGGAGCATGTCCCTGCCGTTTTCGGTCATCAACATCCTGCTGAATGCTGTTCCCGTCTACATCGGATTCCGGTTTATTGGTAAGCGTTTCACACTCTATTCGTGCCTGATGATCGTCCTGAACTCCGTCTTTACCGATCTCATCCCGGACTGCATCATCACGCAGGACGTGCTGCTCATCAGTATTTTCGGCGGCATCATCAACGGCGTGGCAGTCTCGCTGTGCCTGAATGCCGGGGCGACCTCCGGCGGAACGGATTTCCTCTCGATCTTCCTTTCCGAACGGCGTGGCATCGACTCATTCAACATCATTCTGGGCATCAACGCCGTTATCATCGGCATTGCAGGACTTCTGTTCGGCTGGGATAAGGCACTGTATTCCATTCTGTTCCAGTACACCTCCACCATGGTGCTGCGCACGCTGTACAAGAAATTCCAGCAGAGCACGCTGTTTATCGTCACGACCAAGCCATCCGAGGTCTGCCAGGCGATCTATCAGGTGAGCCGGCACGGTGCGACCATTCTGGAGGGTGAGGGTTCGTTTGAGCACTGCGAGCGCAATGTGGTGTATTCCATCGTGTCTGCGGCGCAGTCGCGGAAGGTACTGCGCTCCATCCGCGAGGTTGACCCGGAGGCGTTTGTCAACGAGGTCAAGACACAGAAGCTGACGGGGCGGTTCTATCAGCCGAAGGAGCGATAAGTCTCCTGTCACTGTCTCAGCCCTTGGCGCATAAAGTGCTATGGCGTTTCTATTGACAATACAGCGGCTTTGATGTATCATTATTACTGAAATTAATCGGAATTTATGAATGGAGAAGTATATGGTAAAGTTATTTCATTTGTATAAGAATTATTATTTAGGAATTTCTTTTGTTGGAATTATTGCATTTGCTATTCAGGAAATCCCATATATGATTATGCCGCTAATAAAGCTAAAAACTAATCCTATAATGAATATGCAAAATGAAATTCCATGGATAGAAAAAACACAAAGTATATTCGGTATGCTATCTATGATTTTGTTAATGTTGATTGTCAGGGATGATAATATATTCTTTTCGATCGCTACAAACAAAGAAAAATGTTTTTTTGCAATAACTGTTTTAATGATATTGATAAATTTTATTGGTTGGGCTTTTTACTACCTCGGGTTTCAGTATAACTGGTTGATTGTCATAAGCCAGTTCGCAGTTGTTCCGTTATACTATTTGTTTTTTGGACTATGGAAAAGCAATTATTTATTAGTCGGTACTGCTTCGATATTTTTTATCATTCATACCATTAACGGTTATTTGAATTTTTGTGTGAAAAGGTGATATACATATTCTGATTTAGCACAGCACCAGCTTTGCCCTTTGCCCAGCGGCAAGAGGGCAAAGCTGATGTGGTGTTAACTTGGAATTTAGCGGGAGGATTGAATATATATGAACAGCACAATTTTAGAACATATTAATGAATTGTTTAATTCGTATGATTTGTTTGCCGGGAAATACAAAGAAAAGATACGCAGTTCAATTACAAAAAAATTTCCTGATATATCAAAAAAAGAAATCAAAGAAGTAGAAGATTATTTGGGTTTACTTTTTGAGTATTGCGTGAAATATGCAGATTTATTAGCTGATAAATATAAAACGCCTTTTTTACCTAAAGGAGAAGAGGCACAAAAGGAAATATTAGAATATGTGAGTGGATGCCAAAAGCAATACCCTGAAGTTGATATGGAGCATATTTTAGATATTTTTTCTACTGTCTGCTGGTT
>CAZKHW010000010.1:0-23901 GCA_964552525.1 uncultured Ruminococcus sp.
GAAGTTCACAAAGATGCCCTGTGCCGTCTCCGGACGCAGATACAGCTCGGACTTGGAGTCCTCGGTCACGCCCTGGAAGGTCTTGAACATCAGGTTGAACTGACGGATATCGGTAAAGTCGCACTTGCCACAGTTCGGGCAAGGGATCTGCTTGTCGCGGATGTACTCGACCATCTGCTCATTCGACCAGCCTGCCGGGTTGGTACCGTCAAAATCCTCGATGAGGTTGTCAGCTCTGTGACGGGTCTTGCACGCCTTGCAGTCCATCAGAGGGTCGGAAAAACCGCCAAGATGACCGGATGCGACCCAGGTCTGCGGATTCATCAGGATCGCGGAATCCAGTCCCACGTTGTAAGGGCACTCCTGGATGAACTTCTTGCGCCATGCATTCTTAATGTTGTTCTTCAGCTCAACGCCAAGAGGGCCGTAGTCCCATGTATTCGCAAGACCTCCGTAGATCTCGGAGCCTGCGTAAACATAACCTCTGGATTTGCAGAGGTCTACGATCTTGTCCATGCTCTTTTCGCTGTTCTTCAGCATTGTCAAAACTTCCTTTCGGATCAGATTCCCCACTGGCTGTAGGGTCATTTCCTATTATACAATAAAAGGCAGATCTTGTCAAGTAGGCGTGAAGGATGCACTGTAAAGGGGGCACAGTGTTGCGCTTTCGATGAATGCAGGGGCTTTCGTCCCCTGCTCTTACGCATCCTCACGATGAAGATATGCATAGATCACCGGAGCGATGATATCGACTGCGAATATCTCACCGAGGACAATATACATCCACGGGAGCAGCTCGACATGCAGCATTGCACAAAGGAGAATAGCAGCCGATGTGACAACGCCTGTGATGACCCAAAGCCTGCCGGCAAATCGATGCGTCAGCCGCCAGCAGGTTTCGTTCTCAAGCGTCCATGAGATTCGGATGCCGAGTGTCTTGTTCGGCTGCACAATGGGCATAAGATTGCCTATGCACACCATCATGGCGGAGATCATCAGCGGCATCATCCACAAAAAAATCGGCGTTTCGATCGAATCACCCAGCGACACATCTGTGCGCATGAGCGGATACAGCATCCAGTACAGCAATACCATATAGATTTCCCCGATAAGAACTACGATTACAGTGACCTTGCGGTTCTCTGCCTTAGTAAACCGATCCGAACAGAGCAATGCCGCAGCTAACAGAATGGGCAGAAGTGCCGGCAGTACCATTGTATAACGCGAGCCGACATCGTCACAGACCCAGTACACCTTCATTGAAAAATGGGTCGGGATGGTCTCCGGCAGGCGGAAAATAGACAGCAGTGCGGCAATACCATGCACGACTGCAAGGATGAGTGAAACTGCCTTGATGCGTGTTGCGGAATTCTGTTTCATGTCTGATTACCTCCAGTTCCGAATGCGGCAGCAATTCCTGCCAGAAATTCCTGAAATACGGTCATATTCAACCGATACGTGATGGTCTGCTTTTCCTTTTCCGAGACGACCAGCTCCGCCTCGCGCAGAATCTTCAGGTGGTGCGAGATCGTTGCACCTGATACCGCAAAGCACGCGGCGATCTCCCCTGCTGTCATGTCGCACTTCTGGAGCATGGTCAATATCTCCCGGCGCGTTGGATCTGCCATCGCGTTCCAGATATCCTTCATGGGCATCCCTCCTTATTTCGATAGACATCTAAATACTTTCCGAAAAGAAAGACGGTATTTTGATATCCGTCTAAATGTATTATAGCACTTATGATCGTGTTTGTCAAGGGAGTGGGTAAAAATTAACTTGCAAATTTGTGCGTTTCCTGCAAACGCCGCCCCTGTCCTCTCCTCAGAGGGCAGGGGCGAATGCCTGTTTAAAATTTCAATACTGCCGTAAATTCCGTATCAGAACAGGACAACTCCAGCCGGAAACCATTTGCACTGGCGGCTTTGTCTGCAATCGAAAGTCCCAGACCGCTGCCGAGCTTTCCGCTTCTTGCTTTGTCTCCCTTGACAAACGGTTTCTTCAAGTCGGCAACCTCCACTTTTTCACAAACAGTATTCGTGATCCGAACATCCTTCTGACTGATTTCGATCTGTATTGTGCCGTTTTCAGAGGTATACTTCACTGCATTGGAAATCAGATTTTCAATCGTCGTTTCAAGCATGACAGCATCGGCTGCCACCTCCGCCTGCCCCGCCACATTGACAGTGATGTTGCGTTCATCCAGCATGAGTTCATATCGTTCCTCCCCTGCCTCCACAAGCTTCTGCACGTTCACCGGTTCACGCCTGAGCTCGGAATTATCGTCCATATTATTCAGTGCAAGTGTACGGGTTATGATGGAATCGGTATAGCTCACATTGTCCAGAATAGACGTAAGATACCTATTTTTTTCTTCTTCGGACAAGCTGCTTTCCAGTACATTTTCCGCATATCCTCCGATTGCCATCAACGGTGTTTTCAGGTCGTGGGCAAGGTTATTTGTCAGTGTTTTCTGATAGTCCTCAAAAGCATACTCTGCCTGATGTTTCACATTGCGTCTCCAGCTGTCCAGCAGTGCAATCAGCAGGGCAGCAAACAGGAACAGGGCAGTGATCGTAAAGAACAGCGGTTTTGTAGTATTGTTCCACGCATCGATCTTAAATACGATCAGCAGCATTCTTTTCTCACCATTCAGCAGGATGTTGGCATCCTTATAATAGGTTGCGCAAGTCACTGTTCCGTCGTAAAATCCTGATGAATGCCTGTCATTTTCGAGATCTGACTGTAGGATATTCTGCATTTCATCACCATACAGGATCTCATCAAAGTCACGGGAATTTGTTCCAAGGAATGCGCAGGTAAGCACACAGGGATAAGCCGTATCCTCCTCCCTCCATTCCGTAAGCTGCACAAGCTCATAACCGTCTACAGCAGGCATGTCAATGGTATATTGCTCCGATCTTATGATTTTATCTGCCACAAAGCCGTAGTCGTTATATTTTTTCAGCTCCAGTGTAACCTCATGAGGAATAAAGCTGTTCTTTTCACGGTTTACATAGGCACTTGTCATACGTACCTTTGTTGTGGTATGCATCGTCTCATCAGCAAGCATGGCATAGTAATCCTCTTCAAACTGCACCAGTCCGGGGACGCTTAGTCCCTCTTCATTGCAATACATCTTCTGTTTTTCATCCTCACTGAAACGGATCACTGCCAGCAGTTTCTTACGGCTGGAATACAGGATCTCTCCCTTTTCATCCAAAATGACGATCAATGAGGCACATTTGTCAGTATGATTAGGGCTGATCTGACAAAGATCATTGTTCCCAAGAGGGATCGTATGCAGCTCTGCCATAGTCCTCAGGCGCGTTCTGAAATCGACATCATCATCCGTCACACCTGCTTGTACCGCTGATTCCCGCAGGTACAGTGAGTTTTTCGCCTCAGACAAAATATATTCTGTTCCCACAAAGAAAATTGTACCTGCAAAAACCGCTGTCACCAGCAGTGCAATTGCTGCGTTTCGAGCGAACAGTTTCGCGAATGTCGTTCTTTTCTTTTTTCTGATCTTCTTCATACGATCACCCTTTCTTTGTCAGCTTATAACCTCTGCCGACAATTGTCTTGATCTGACTGCCTGCGCTCCCAAGCGCTTTGCGAAGCTTTTTGATATGGTTGTCAACCACACGGTCACTGCCGAAATAATCGCTGCCCCATACCCTGTTCAGCAGTGTGTCACGATCAACCGTCCAGCCTTCATGTGTCATGAGATACTTCAATATGGCAAACTCCTTCGGCGGCAGTTCTATCTCTGTATCATTCACATAACAGCTCAGCATACGGACATTCATTCTGACAGCACCGCATACAAGCATATCATTCATAATCGTGCCGCTGGAACGGCGCAGCAATGCCATGCATTTCGCATATAACACCGACAGCAGAAAAGGCTTTACGATGTAATCATCACAGCCAAAATCGTAACCGCTGAGTATGTCCTCCTCGCGCCCACGGGCAGTAATGAAAATAACGGGAATGTCCGTTCTTTTTCGGATCTCACGGCAAATGGTGAAACCGTCTGTTTCCGGCAGCATGATGTCCAGCAGCACCAGTTCATAATCCGACAGCTCATACTTTACAAGATCCAATGCGTCCGCACCGTTGTTTACAGCCCGTATCACCGTATCCTTATTTCTGAAATACGTTTCTATCACTTCGCATATCTGCAAATCGTCCTCAATGAGTAGTATCTTTTTCATAACTAAGAAGCTCCTTTATGTTATGTGCTTATTATAGCATACAGATATGTCCTTTGTATATCCTTTTTGCGTTTCTTTTGTATTACACTGCCGGAAAACAAAAACACCTCCGGATGATTCCGGAGGTGTTTTTTCATTTCTGCTGTGATCCCGATCACGCACACTGCCCTTTTGCCTGATATCGTTTTTCCGATCCAGCAACGCTTACCCCTGCGCTGCGCAAAAGCCATGTTAGTCTGCTGCCTGGAATACGAAACGACAGAAGTTGTACAGATGCGCATGGATGGAATTGTCTCCATGATAGCCGCCATTGACATAATGCCAGATATGCGGTACATTGTTCCCGGCAAAATTTTTGTGGTAGTTCTCCGGGTTGCTGTAGACAACAGTATCATTGCTGCCGCCCGTGATCATGAGCAGGTACGGCTCCTTGCCGCTGTCCCAATTGAATGCGCCGGTCACACCGGGTGCCGGACAGATCGCGCCGACATAACCGAACAGGTCGCTCCGCTGCATGCCGATGAGCAGAGCCTCTCTGCCGCCCATTGAAAATCCCGTGATGGCGGTGTTATTTTTGCCGGTCTTGACACTGTAGGTCGATTCGATGTGCGGCATCAGATCCTTGGTCAGATCGTTGATGAAGTTATCGTATGCCGCATTATTGAAGTCGTCCATAGCCGAACAGGCATCCTGCGTATCACTCGAATACACATACGGGAATACCACGATCATGTCCTTTGCCTCGCCTGCGGCAATGGCATTGCCGATGATCTGGCGCGTGTACATCGTACCGTTGCCCTCGATGATCATACGATCCTGATTCTCCCAGTAGCCGTGCATCACGTACAGTACAGGATACTTCTTGCTCTCGTCATATCCAGCCGGGAGCAGGATATTGTAGGGCTTGTTGCGTTTGCAGGTCGTGGAATAATACGTTCCACTCTTGATTTCGCCATATGCCGTGCCGCCCTGCTCTGCATGGGACGCATCCGGCTCCTTCTCCACCATCTTCGCCTGGCACTGTGCCGTAAATTCTGCCATGCTCATCGCCTTGGAAGGGGCTTCCGGCGGATCGGTGGGTTTTGTTGTCGGCGGAACTTGTACCTTATCGAACTCCTTGATCTGCATGTGGATGAACTTCTGGATCTGGATGACATCGATCAGCTCCGCCTTGCCGCTGTCGTCCACATCGGCTGCCGCTTCGGCATTTGCATCGGCAAAGCCGTTAAGCACACCGCGCTTGGCAAGTGCCAGATCGTATACATCGATCACGCCGTCAAAATTCACATCGCCGTCGATAACATCGACTACCACAGGCGGCTCAGGTCCGTCGATCTTCGTGCCGTCCTTGGCAACGATCGCCTCGTCAATATAGAAATTATCCGTACCCTCGGCAGTCTCAACATACAGAATAAGGTTGCTCGCACCAGCCGGGATGGTGTAGTTTGCGTTGGCAAGCTGCGCATACGAACCCTTGGGGACAGTCACCTCGTCAAGATGATCGTACTTTGTCTCGCCGTCAGCATCCTTATACTGGAGCGACAGCAGGAAGGTCTGCGATGCCGGAGCATCCTCAGCCTGATTGCCCACACAGACGCTGAAACTGTAGGACTGTCCAGCCTTGAAGGTAGTCGCATCGAGCGTTTTCTGCACACCGTTCCATGCTGCTTCACGATCCTGCACCAGCAGTGCATTTGTGCCCTCATACGGTACACGACCGCTGAGCGTCAGCTTGGAAGAACCGCGCGGCTCCCAGTCGCCTGTGCCATTCTCGAAGGTATCATGGTAGTAATAGCCGTTGGCATCCGGCTCGATGGGTTCTGCCGGAATCGGTGCATCCGGATCAGCCGGAACACCCTTGCCGTCACTCTCAAGCGTAATCACAAAGGTCGAAACGCTGTTCGCCGGAAGATTTGCCCAGTAGGACGAGGTATCATGCTCAAGATCCGCTGTCATGGCAAGGTTCTCATTAGCGGAGGTACGATAGCGGTCAACGTCCGTGATCGTTCTGCCGTCCACGGCAAACTGCTGTGACTGGTCGCTCGATCCCTTGTTGATGGCAACGATCTCGATCTGCGTATCACTGTGCTTGTAGGCGGAAACCAGCACGTCATCCGCCGGCTGCTCAGTTACATCAATGCGGACATCACCGGGGCGCACGAATTTAGAATACTGCGCCATACAGTAACCGCGCTTGGAGATCTTGCCGTCCTCAGTCATAAGACCGTAGCTTCTCCGGATGTACCACCAGGTGTAGGCACTCATGTTGCCGACAACCAGAGCGTTGTGGATGTTCTCCGAAACCTGCAGGGACTCCGGCCAGCGATTGGCAGAATCCGCATCACTGTTCGGAACATAGACCTCAGTCATCCAGATCTCTTTGCCGCAGCTTTCAAGCTCAGGATAATCCATCCAGCTCCGCTGCGTGCCGTACATATGTGTTCCAAATACATCACAGTTGGCAAAAGCCTTACTGTTCGCCATGATCTTCTGGTAGAACTTCTTACCGCCATCGGGAACCCAGGAGGCGTTCAAAGGCGCATACTGGAAGGATTCCGCAGACATGAGCCGTGTGCTCGTGATCTGGTCACCATAGTTTGCCATGAAGTCCACGACCTCATCGGTTGACCAGTAGGTCCATTCTGATGCATAATCCGGCTCATTCTGAACAGAGATCGAATACAGATCCACGCCGTTATTCTTCATATACGTGCCAAAGTCGTTAAGATGCTTGGCATAAGCACCATAATTGGACTTGGGAAGATGGAGCTTACCGTTGCTGCCGCCTGATTCCGCAAGATTCGCCGGCGGCTCCCACGGTGACGCAAACACGTATGCACCAGCCTTGGTCGCATACTGTGCTGTGGGAAGCGCCAGATTCCACTTGCTGCTGTCCGGGTTTACGAACACACGCAGAACCGTAAGTCCCAGATCGCCTGCATCGTTGCCAAAGGCAGTCTTGCGCTGCGCATCTGTCATATCCTGACCCGTCCACTCCGGATGGTTGATACCGCCAAAGCCTCGGATACGCTGGTTGAGCTTGTTCGTATTGACTGTGCAGACGCTCGCTGCATCTGCCTGCATCATCCCACCGGGCAGCATAGTGCCGAAGGATACCAGCACCGCACTGGCAAGCATTGCGGAAACCACAGATCTCCATTTGTGTTTCAAACTCATATGATTCCTCCTCAGATTCACATTCTCACGAAATGATCCCCAGACCTGTTATCATGGCAGACCTGTATCAGGATACTTCTTTATTATTATACAAAAAAGACGCGTGCATGTAAACCCACATTATGAAGATTCAGTGGACAAAATGAATTATTTGTGAATTTTGAGTGTTCGTGCATTAACCGCCAAGATATTTCACAAGTTTTCCATGCGAAATATGCTCGCCGTCCGCAGTGCTGTAAAGACCGGGTACGACCTCACGCAGGCGGGACAGCCCCGTCTGACCGGCGTACTCAAATGCGCCGTACGGAATGCCCGGCGTTGCCGCAGCATTCAGGAAAAACACGCAGAAATCACCTTGCTTTGGCCATTTCTGGGGACTTGCCGTCTCGCGCACCATTGTACCTGCGATCTCACTGTCCGTCATATCCTTCGTGCGCTCCCTTGCCCACGTAAAATGGCGGTTGAGGACAGAAAGCGGCACATAACCGCCCTTCTCATACACCGACAGCGTTCCGCTGCCGGACGCTCCCCCATAGACGTGATCGAGCGCCACATTAAGCTGCATATACGGCACGCCGCCAATCTGCGTGTAGAAAATCTCCGTAATGCGCCCGGACACAACGAGCTGCGCGGCTTGGGAAGATCCCTCCCAGCTTACGTTGAGCGTGCCGGAGGAGTTCTCCAGAAAATCATTCCACTCAAGGGCATTCTCAGGGGTATCGTAACAGCATGGCGGCTGTACTGCCGTATAGGTCTTGTCGAATCCGTTAGAATCTGCTACCGGATCACTTGACTCACTATTTGTATCATCTGGACAACAGGTGGTCGTTGCTTTTGTTGTGACAACCTGTGGAAAAGCATTTGTTTGCGAGGCAGTTGTCTGGGCACACAGAGGCGGTTCCAGCTCTGAATCGATCGATGGAGAAATAGTGGGATCCACAATATCCAAAGGAGGATCAGTCGGCTGCGGCTTTGTCACAATATCTGATTTTGCCGTGGTCGTTGCACGGTTATCCTCCTGTTCAGATACGATCGTTGTCACGGAGGCGGTTGTGAATGATGTTCCGTTCGGAAAAGCTGTCGTCTGCACCGGCGGCAAAGTCCCTTGCAGTACCGGCATGCTGTATGCCGGCAATCCGTTCGGGATCATAGGACCGATGACCGCCCCGGTAGTGTTCGTACTCTGCACCGCATCCGTCTGGACAGCCCCGGGCTGCGTTTCTGTCGAGGTTTCCGAAATCTCCGGCGATGCTGTCGGCGTTTCCGCATTCACCGGATCCAGTGCGGCTGCCGATGTGGTGGTAGTCGTGGTCTCCGCCGGAATGGTCGGGATCGTGTGAGGCTGGTGATTCCGGTAAACATGGATGCCGACCGTCAGCATCACCGCTGCTGCTGCGGCTGCCGGGAACGTATACCAGAACGGCTTGCCTTTCGAGGAAAAAAGCGCAATATTTTTGGGTTTCTCCTCCTGCTTGGGGAGGTTGTTCAGAAACTCCTCCTGCCGCGCAGGATCCGGTGAAGGATAGGTGTCCTTTAAGCCGGTCAGTGCATGATGAAATTGTCGGCTCATTCCAAACCCTCCTTCTCAAATTTCTGCCGCATCTTCCCAAGGATGCGCTTGATGCACCGGTTCATAGCGAACCACGAAACGCCCCGGAGCTTGGCGATATCTGCCACAGAAAGCTCCGAAACATAGCGCAGCACGATGATCTCGCGCTCCTCATCGGGAAGGGCATCGAGTACCGCGCGCAGCGCAAACCTGTCGATCCATTCCGATTCCCCGTCATGCTCTGCCGGGATATCCTCGGGGAGGGGATCTTCCGGCTTGCGGCGGTATTCATCGATGCATAGGTTGCGTGCGATGGTATATAAGTACTGGATCTCCTTGCCGCTGCCTTGGTACTCAGGATGCTCATAAAAGCGAAGGAAGGTTTCCTGCGTAATATCCTCGGCGGTCTCACGGGACGCAATACGGCTGGAACAGTAGCGAAAAATCTTTTGGTATTGATCGCGGATATCCATTAACGTTCGATCCCCTCCCTTCATTTGCTTTGACGAGACAGTGCCTCAAAATTGCGGCTTCAAATGTAAATAAATTATGAGTGATTCGTGAATTTTCTGTTACAAGCAAATTCAGTGACAAACATCCCGATATTTCGACAATTCCAAAATCCCCAAGCCCCCTTTCCGTTCCCGAAAAGGGGGCTGCTGTCATACCTTGGCAAATGCGAAATACAAGATCACCAGAATGCCCAGCACGATACGATACCAGCCGAACACGGTGAAGTCGTGTTTCTTGATGTAATCCATCAGGAACTTGATGACGAACACGGACACGACAAAGGCAACGACCATCGCCGTGAGCAGGATCACAAGCTCCGGGGCGGTGAAATCCAGACCAAACTTGACGAGCTTGAGGAGCGATGCGCCGAACATGACCGGGATCGCCAGATAGAACGTGAACTCCGCTGCCGCGACACGGGACACGCCGATCAGCAGTGCGCCAACGATCGTTGCGCCCGAACGCGATGTGCCCGGAAATACCGCAGCGATGAGCTGGAACACGCCGATCATCAGAGCTGCCCGATAGGTCAGCTCACCGATGGTGTTGATTTTAGAAGTGCGCCCCTTGTTCCAGCGTTCGATCACGATGAACGCCACACCAAAGACGATCAGTGCAACGGCGACTGTCCACGGATTGTAGAAATGCTCGTCGATCCATTCGTCCAGCAGAAGTCCCACGACCGCAGCCGGGATGCATGCTGCCAGCACCTTGAACCACATCTGGAAAATGTCGGTCTTGATGTATGCGCCAATGCCCTCCGCTTTCAGCGGATGCGCGTTGTTCTGTTTGCCGAATGGCCATAGCTTGGGAAAATACAGCACCACGACCGCGAAGATCGCGCCAAGCTGGATGACCACCTCGAACATGCTTTTGAAGTCATCGGATACGTTGAGCTTTAAAAATTCGTCCACGAGGATCATATGTCCTGTGCTGCTCACCGGCAGCCACTCCGTGATGCCCTCTACGATGCCGAGGACGATGGCTTTGAGTAATTCGATCCAATCCATGTGCTGTTCCTTTCTTCAAAAAAGTGTATCGTTGAGCCTGCATAGATATAGTATAGCATATCAGAGAGTTTCATGCAGTGATCCGGTATGCTAAACCGGATTCCCGCTGCTTTCTGTGATTCATTCATGGGTTTCCATTTTGTTGATATAGGCATCCAATTCTTCATCTTCAACTTCCCCATCCAGGAAAAGGCATATACTATCATAAAGCAATGTTGTCAGGTCACCATAATCTGTTTCTTCACCATGATCGTTTGTGATGATATTCCCATTGTCACGATCAAGAAGAATCACTTCTCCGCAACCGATCATATCGCCTATATAGACATAATGCTTTGTATCTCCCCATTCCCACTCGGTGCTGAGATACCTTTCGATCAGATCAAGCGAATTAATATCAATGTGACCAACGGAAAGATCAAATCCATTTGTAAATAAAAAGAGCATCTTTAATTCGTCCGTAAGCTTGATATGATTCCGTAGCTCAAATGCATCTATGCTTGAAGCAGAAACCGGCTCATAAAATGTCAGGCGTACATCGTCAGGATGTTTCTTTGCCAGATGCAGCAACAGTTTCATTTCTTCGGCAAACGGAACGTTTTCAGGGACAGTAACAGAATCCAGTTCCAGTTCTTTCGGCGGTATATAAGGCGTTTTCTGCTCTTCTATCCTTTGGACAGTGTCTGCAAGTGCTTCCGATTCTTCTTTCTTTGGTATCGGCAATAAAGCAGGATCAACTTTTATATTTGCTGCATCTTCATTCGGATGAAGCGCTATCAGCTTACGGAACTGTTCAAAGTCATTTTCGTACAATTCTTTCAGGTCTTTATTCTCACCATAGATGAGTTTCTGATTCCGTATGCAGAGCATTTTCACAATAGTATCGATATTGTTTGCATTCTCAACAAGTATCATCTGCGCATAGCCGTCAGAAACAAGCGTCCACATATACTTCTTTTCCCAAACATCTACGAATCTGATCCATACGATTTCAGAAATCAGCACGATTACCGGCATATCATATGCTACAAGATAGTGCTCCCCTATATCCATATCATCGATTGGCTGAAAATGAATGGAATCAGCATCCAGTTTTTCCTTATCCGTCTTATACCGTTTCACAGCTCTTTCCACGTCATTTGTTCGCCACATGTTCTGATATCTTGTCATTTTTTCCTCCTCTTCTTTCTTAAAATACATTTCAACTCCTGTGAATTTTGATGGATACGCCTGCCGACATTTTCTCTATTATACACCATTCGATCCAAAAAGTCAATTCATCATTTCAACCTTTTTCACAAGCAGATGTGTATTGTCAGATATGCCTGTCCAATACACAGATCTCCTAAACTTCCCCTGCATTTCATGCAGAAACAGAGCCGATACCTAAGCCGCCGCTCCAGCAATGTACGCCGCTGCCGCCGGATGTCACATTCTTATTTCTTGCGCGTGGTCGTTTCTAACCCATACCAGTCCTCCTGAATTGTAATCGTTCGCAGCACTCCACCGGACGTGCACTCCCTGTAGGATGCTGCTACGCCTTCCCTATTTTACACAATTTTGGAGAGATTGTCAATAGTATCGGCGAGCTGGCGTTTACACAAACCTTAAATTCAAAACTTCAAAAACATCTTTACAAATCATAATTCGTGTGGCATACTATAATAAACAATACATTTTAACAACAGCGCACGTCTTCCATCAAGTCATGCATGTTTATAAAACACCGTATGTGTGAAGTATCTCCATGTTTGCCATTCTTCTGCGTTCCAGCTCGTCCAATGTCTGCTGCCGCACCTCCGGATTCTCCTCAAATGCTGTAACAGATTGGCGAATAGCGTCATTCCTCGCCTCCTCACGCTCACGCAAATACTGAAGATTTTCCGGTGAATTTATATTCGGTTGAAGCGTTTCTTGGGCTTTCTTTCGCGTCTCTATCTCTGCAAGGTATTGTTCAAACTCTGAAACGGGATTCCCTAAGAGATATCGAATGACTGCATCATCTTTCGTTTTTAGAGGAAGGGTGCGGAATGGGAGCAGCGTTCCGTAACATTTTTCAAAATACCCAGGAAAATCCTGTAACGACTGAACAGCACTCAACATTGGAAGAATCCATCGTTTGGTTTCCCCCAATGCTGCAAACATTGTACTTTGTATGGAATCAGGTGAGCGCAGCAGATAGTGGAATTTTGAGCCAAGTCTTGGATCGGGTGCATCATCCAGATCCATGTGTGCCCATCCCCAAAACTGCCTCACATTTGGAAGCCAGTTCGCATTATCCCGATAGGATTTGTTTAGCATGAGCTCCGCGCGGTAAAGCGTTGTAACACCGCCAAATGGTACGATAAAATTCGGCTTCATATCCTGAATGCCAATCACATGGATCAGTTCATTATTCACCACACGGATAAAACACGGCTCTTTTGTTTTTGCCCAGACGAATCCGAGGGGTTTCAGTGCATCACCGTAAATCTTCTTGAACGCGGCTTTCACTGTCACTTTTTTTGCATCTGCCGGGACAGCTTTGAAATACAGCCGGACAGCATCTGTGCTCTGTATACCGAATTGTGCGTCTGTCAGGAGCTGATCTTTCCCGATATGGAGCAGCGGCGCAAAGGTTGTCGCAGTGTCCTCTGCTGAATGATAATGCCCATCCAGCGCAGCTTTGAAGGTTTCTTCTGCCGCAAGCGGTTTCAGAAATTCCTGCCAGACGGTTTCCCTTAGGTGTGTAGTGAAATATTCGCCCGGAACAGCATCACCAATGGTGCATGTTCCTGCTGAGTTGCCGAACATATCGCCCAATTCGATCAAAGCAGAACCATTGCTGTCTACATTGAACCGGAAACTGTGCATCTGAAAGTCCTGCGCAAGACCAAGAGGATCGCTGGCTGCCTCATACGAATTATCATGCCAGTGCGTTCCGCTGACGGTCAGCCAACTGCATACATCAGATTCTGAATACGAAACCAAATAGGACATTTCGGCTTCATCTGCCTCGCACGGGACAAATCCCCGATTCAGTTTAAATGCCTTAAAAACGTTCAGCATCATGGACTTGTCGGTCTTGTTCATACTGCAAATATGCACATTCATCAATACGTTTTCCATATAACCTCCTCTGTGTGTTTTTACCATTTTTTTATAATAGACCTGTTCAATAACCTCCAAAACGCTGCCTGACTTGTCCTTTTTGCATCATACTTTGCCCGTTTTCCTTGCAATACATACAGTATTCCTGCGGAAAACGTGCTTTGTCTGATGCAAAAAATCCTGCGTCATTCAGCATTTTTCCGGTTATTAAACAGGTCTAATATTGTGAATTAGCAGACCTCCTCGGAATCTTCCGAGGAGGTCTGCTGTCTGCTCAGCGGCTGACCGTCACGGTATAGCCGCTGTCAGTCAGTTCCCCGATCGTCACGGTGTAGCCGGTGTCGATCGTCTGATCGCCGTTGGCATCATAGGCTGCAAAATTCGGTGTTCCGAACGTGCAGACATCGCCTGTGCGGTAGAACCCGTTTCCGTCATTGACCAGACGTATAACACGGATCTTGTCATCACCCATATAGCATTCGCCGAAACCCTCGTACATGAAGTTCGTGTCACCCCAGTCCGTGGTGTACAGCTCGGCATTGACATGGAAAATGCGCACGCCGGTCTCCCAGATCCACCAGTCGGCAAGTTCGGCGTTGTTGCCGTTCAATGCCGTATATTCCACAATGAAGTATTCAGAGGTCACATCCCCCGGATCTGAGCTGATGGGAAGGATCAGACAGCTCCCCTGCGCGGAGGCATCCTGTAAGGTAAAAGTCTGCTCACCGCTGCCGGAGTACCACTGCACCTGACTCTCACGCAGCCAGCCGTACATGAGCTTGGAAAAGCTGGAGAAATCGCCAATAGAATCGTCCATGCGTTCGCATCCGGCATCCCCGTGAAAGCCCTCCCAATCATCTCCGGAGTCGTAAAGATAGTAGTCCGGCAGTCCAATGGAGTGTCCCATCTCGTGCGTCATCTGGGATTTCAGACCTGCCATCTGGCTGGAGTAAGGCGGCAGATCGATGATCATGTACTTGGTCAGTGCCATGCCGTCAACGGTAAAGCCCGGATTCTCCCACCATGTCGCGGTGCAGCCCCACCAGTACTGCTTGGCAGTGTCATCCGCATTATCGAGAGGAACGGTAAATGCGATGCAGTCGATCACACCGTCACCGTTGCCGTCATAGTCCGCATAATTGATCTGACCGTCAAGACCGAGGAGCACCTCCATCGCCATCTTCTCAAAGAGCCTGCCCTCGGGCATATAGTCAGTCATGTTCCCCTGACAGGTGTAGTAGAATGCATTGCCGCTGATGTGCAGATTGCCGTAGGATGCGCGGTCGTACCACGCCGTCAGGCTCTCATAGGGAGCTGCGGCACTGCTGCTGCCGTACAGCTCAGCTTCCAGTGCCTCGATGGAGAGCGCCTCATCCGAGTAGTGTGTATCCGCAAAGTCCACACAGATGGTAAGCATCCTGCACTCCCCTGTGGAGGGAGTGAAGCTGCCGAATTGACTGACGGTTGCCGGGATGTAGGCATCATCCGGCTCTGTGGGGATCTCCGGCTCTGTGGGGATCTCCGGTTCAGTCGGGATCTCTGGCTCAGTCGGGATCTCCGGTTCAGTCGGGATCTCCGGTTCAGTCGGCAGTTCTCCCGGTACTTCGGCAAGGACAAGCCGTTTGAGCAGTCCGAGGTCAATGACATCGACCGCGCCGTCCTGATCCAGATCACAGGTCCAGAGCGTATGATTCTCCGGGATCTGCCATCCCAGGAGATACCGCTGGAGCAGAACGATGTCGGTGACATCCACCTGACCGCTGCCATTGGCATCGCCTGGGCGGAATGCGATCGTCGCTCCGGCGGCATGTGCCGGAACAAAGGCGGCGGATGCCAGAGAAAGTGTCACAGCACCGGCGGTGACAGCAGAGAGAAGTTGTTGTAAAATACGCATTGCAGAAGGTTCTCCTTTTTATAGTATAGGTATGTATTAACTGTACCATATTTCCAAACAATTGTCAATACTATAAATAAAATTTCACGAAACAGATTATTCTACCTTGCATTGTGAGCTTCAAGCAAGAGCCGCCCGAGACAGCCGCCTTGGGATACCGCTAGCTCCGCACGACCCAGCTTTGCCCTCTTGCCGCAGGCAAAGGGCATTGCGGACACCAGAATTCTGTCAATCCCTTACCGCTAACTCGCCAGCGCGGACTGCCGCGCCGTACTGCATAAAGCCGAAAATCCTGCGCAGAATAAAAACAGGCAATCTATACTCTACACCCAACAGGAGGCACACATGGATATTGTCAACACAGCGGTAACTGCGGTCATCAGCATCGCCGTCCTCTTTCTTCTGACCAAACTCATGGGAAACAAGCAGGTCTCCCAGCTTAGCATGTTTGACTACATCATCGGCATTTCCATCGGTTCTATTGCCGCAGAATGCGCATTTGAGGATGAGCATCCTGAGCGCATGATAACGGCAATGATCGTTTATGCGCTCATCGCCTATCTCGTTTCCATCGTCACCGGAAAATCCACCAAGCTGCGGAAGATCCTGATCGGCAGACCACTGATCCTCTTTGACAACGGCAAGCTGTACCGGGAAAATTTTAAAAAGGCAAGGATCGACGTCAGCGACTTTCTGACACAGTGCCGCAACCAGGGCGTATTCGACCTGACCAAGCTGAAAACCGCGGTCTTTGAATTTAACGGCTCAGTGAGCCTGCTGCTGGCAGATCCCGAACGTCCGCTGACACCTGCCGATATGGAGCTGGCTCCCACGCAGGAAGAGATCCTGGTGAATGTCATCCTGGACGGTCACGTCAATCATGAAAACTTAAAATACGCCGGAAAAGAGCAGACCTGGCTTGAAAAGCAGCTCCATGCGCAGGGCTTTCACGATGAAAAGGAGGTCTTTCTGGGCATGCTCAACACGGTCAATGACGCACTCACGCTCTATCCCATAGAGGTCAGGAACAAGGATTGCGACCCCTTTGAATGAACCCCATACCGCCCCTGTGCATACAGTATCAACAGGAGGTGGGAGTGTCATGAACAAACCCCATTGTCAGAACAACCCGATCATTCGCGGTCTGCCCCAGGCGGTCGCCGTGCTTGAGGGAAGTGATGCGTACCCCGGCATCTCGGGGATCGTCCGGTTTTACCGTGTCAAGGATGGGACGCTGGTGTATGCGGATGTCAACGGTCTGCCGCACGATGCAGATCCTTGCAGCCAACAGGTGTTCGCGTTCCATATCCACGGAGGAAATGCCTGCACAGGCAATGCCGCTGATCCCTTCGCAGATGCCGGAAGTCACTACGATCCCGGACATTGCAGGCATCCGTTTCATGCCGGAGATATGCCGCCGCTGTTCGGCAATCATGGCAGGGCGGTGCTGGTATTTCTGACAAACCGATTTGACATTCCGGAGATCCTGGAAAAAACAGTCATCATCCACAGCAAACCGGATGACTTTTCCACGCAGCCAAGCGACAATGCCGGAGAGAAGATCGCCTGCGGCATCATCCGGCGTGTTGCCCGATGAGAAATCTGCACAGTCCCTGCAAGCACAATGCCGCAGTTTCCAAAAACTGTGGCATTGCTGGTTCTGTTCCGTTCAGGCTCTCACAAGTTCACACAAACTTCACATTTTATTTACAAAATCTCCGTAATGATTATTTCCGTTCATCCGTTATAATAATAGACAGACAACACCCAAAGGAGCATACTTCATGAAATTAAGGCTGCCTGTGCGCCGTCCCCTGTTCTGGGTGATCGGCATTCTGATCCTATTAAATCTCATTGCTGTCTGCTGGTATCTGCTCCCTCCGAAGGACAAGCTGCCGGAGGCGCAGACCATCCGGGCATTATACACCATCCCTGATGATACGTTGGGACTGTCCCCGGTGATGGACGCCATGACTGCCCACGGATGCGTGCAGTATTACGCAAGCGAAACCGATTGGCTCTATTTCGAGCAGATGGCAGGCGGTCTGCGCATCACCATGGGGCGGAATGACGGCGGTATCACCTATACTGAATACGAGCAGGACGGCATCCGCTACACCATTGCGGAAGAACCTCTGGGGTCTGAGCTTGCCTGGGAAACCGATGACGGCTATCTCTTTTACCTTTACTCCTCGCTCCCTGCGGACAAGCTCCGGGAGGTCGCATCGCATATCGTTCTGACAGAAGAAGGTGCAGCATGATCTCTGCCGTTCTGTCTCTGCTCTCGGACAGCTCCGACCGCGACAAGCTGCGCACGCTATACGAACAGTACCGCCAGCCAATGTACCGGGCGGCGTTCGACATCCTCAAGGAATCCTATCTTGCGGAGGATGCCGTGCATAACGCCTTTCTGAGCGCTGCCAGACATCTTGACAGCATTGGTGCGCCCGGAGAACCCCGGACGGCAGGCTATCTGTATATCCTGGCGCGGAATGCTGCCATCGACATCTACAACAGCCGCAGCAGGCAGGTTCCGGTCGAGGAGATCGAGGAGACGATCGCCGATTTCCAGAACGTGGAGCTGGAGACCGAATCGCGTGCGGTACAGCAGCATGTGTATGAGCTGATCTGCGCACTTGATCCTGTGTACTGCGACATCCTGCTGCTCAAATTCTACCACGAGCTGGAGGACAACGAAATTGCCGAAACACTCGGCATTTCACTCACAAACGCCCGTGTCCGCCTGCACCGGGCACGGGAAAAGCTGAAACGAAAGATCAAGGAGGAACTGCGTCATGAGGGATTGTGAACTGGATGCACTGATCGCACAGAGCTTAAAGGCGTTCGGAAGCCCTGAGCCTCCGGCAGAAACCACGCCGCACCACTTCTCCCCTGCCTTTGAGCAGCGCATGCGTGCGGTGCTGGGCGGAACTTCCCCTCCCCGGCGCAGACTCCGGATGCGCAAGCTCCGGTATGTGCTGATCGCCGCGCTGATCGCGACCCTTGCCACCTCGGTGTCAAGTGCGGTTGCCTCGCGCTCCAGACATGTACAGACCTTTGCGGACAGTCTTGGCGGCTATCAGACACTTGATACGGAGGAGAGCGTTCTTGAAAATCCCGAGCTGACCTACGACCTTACCGCGCTGTATGCACGTTTCTCACAGGGGGTAGAGATTCGCTGCGGCGAGCAGCTCACACGGTTTTTCCATAACGCCGACACGGGGGAATTTGTCGAATTCTCGTGCTATTCCAAGCTCGTGTTCCGCTATCGCCTGAGCCTGCCCGAGACAGAGCTGACACCGCTGGATGTTACCGACAAGGATGCGTTCTGGTTCGAGGATGCAAGCGGCATGGGATATGTCCTGTGGGCAACCCCCTCCGCCGTGGTGGTGCTGCGCTCCAATCTGTCACAGGAGGAGCTGCAAACACTTGTCGAACGGATCCGGATCTTTGAGAACCTGTCCACATAATAGCCCTACATATTGAAAGGATGATTTCTATGAAAAAACGTACTTTTGCCATGATGACAGCCTCCGTCCTGCTGACCGCGCTGTGCACAGCCGGTTCGATTCCCTCCGGCGCGGAGGAAATGCTTGTTCTGACACGCGACACCGACGGCACGGTCACCATCCGTGTTGAGGAACAGGTGCCAGCCGCACCGGAACAGCCCGAGTGGGCGTATGCCTGGTACAGTAATAACGATGTAGTCCAGGCTGTCCGTGAGGGCGAATACGGACGAGTACTCTATCACAGTGCGTATCCGGATTTACGGGTGTATGTTGTGACAGACTCCGAGGGGCTTTCTGCCGAGTACACCCCCCGTGACGGCATCTATCCATATCACATTTATCCCACCGGCATTGAAGATATCGACAAGAATATCGACTGGGATCAATTCGCTCCGCCCTACACCACGCAGCTCAATGGCGTGGAGGTATTCCCCGGGGATGATGACTTCCCCGAGAACGGCGAGGAGCTTATGCAGTCGCACGGTGATGGTGCGCGGCTGTATTACATCGAATGGAATACACTGTCGCTTACCCAAACGGTGGAGTATGCGTTCTGTGTCAGTGATCCGCATGTGCTGGATGTCTACGATTCTGTCAGATATGCAGATACCGCCGCCATCTGGGACGGAAGCTTCATCCTCCATACGCCCATCCTCGAAGAATGGACCGATCCGGACACGAAGGAGTTCGTGGACGGCTTTACCGAGAAAGATGTCCTTATCTACTACTTTGGTGAGGAGCTGCCTGAACGGCTCGCCCAGCTCACGCGTGAGGAGTACCCTGCATGGCTTGCCTCCTACTCTGCATGGCGCGATACTGTTGATTACAACAGCCTGACCGAACAGGAACGCGCCGCATCTCTCGAAGCAGCCGGGATCATGAATGACTGGGAGATCACCAAAAAGGCGACCGACCTTGCAAACGAATTCAAGACGGCATACCAGGCGCGGGGCTTTGCCGAGACAGCCGGTATTCAGCTCGTTGACCTGCGTTTCTCCGTGCGTCCGGAGGCAGACACGACCCAGGTCTTTCATGTTGAGGACATCTGGGAGAGCTATGGCGATTACAACGATGACACAGCAGTCGATGCTGCGGATGCTGCCGAGATCCTCTCTCTTGCTGCCCAGAACGGCGCAGAGGGTTCAGGTCACCCCGGCGCAAACTACTACTACCAAACCGGCGACTTCAACCTCGACGGCTATGTCAACGCCTTGGATGCGACAGATCTGCTCCTGTATCTTGCCGACCAGGGTGCCGGCAGCGGTCAGTCCGTCAAGGAGTATGTGACATCCCTCCAGCCCTCTGTATCCTGACAGCAACACCTCCCCGATTCAGCAATACGCACGAATCGGGGAGATTTTTTTGTGCATTCCTACAAAGATCGTGATAAAGTGTCAGGTTTCCGGGGGCTGAAGTGTATCTCCTACAGACGGGCAGAACACAACTTGTCCGGTTTGCTCCCTGACGCCTGTTCGTGCCAAGGGGGCAGTATAAGGAGGAATCATCATGAAACAAACACGAATGACGGCGCTCATCACATCCGCAGCGCTCATGCTCACGCTTGCCGCAGGCTGCTCCGGTCAGGAGAGACACCGCACCGGCGCAACGCTTGAGATCGATCTGTCCACATCCTATGCCTGCGAGAAATTTGACATGCAGGGTACCAAGCTCTATCCCTGCGGCAGAATGGGGGATGGTCTGCTTATGGCATACTATCCGAGAAACAAGCCGCCGCGGTACTACTACTACGATCAGCCGGCTGATACCTTTACAGAGCTGATGACAGAGACGGTCGGTGTACTGGAAAGTGCCAATTTTCTCCCTGACGGCACGGTGATCGTACTGTTTGATGACGAAGTCGGCAGAGCGCACGGAACATCTGTCACTGACGGCAAATCGCGCACGATCGAGATCCTTGACAGCAACATGCAGCATGTAGAATCCCGTCCGCTGCCTGACGAAGTACCGGTAACGCGGCTTAACGGCATCACGATGACGCAGGACGGCAGCTGGGTGCTGGTTGTCTATGCGATCGAGGAGGATGAAGAAAACGGATCCTCCGAAACATTTGAGGATATCTATATCCTGAACCCGGATTTTTCTGTCAAGGGCAAGCTCAACTGGGATGCGCTCCCTACCAGCAGGGTCATGGTCGGTCCGTCCGGTGCGGTATATGCTTTGACAGGCGAGCCTGACAGTAACAACACGCAGATCTACCGCATCGACTGCAACACCCTGACCTACGAACGCCTTGACAATACCATCCCCGGCTCGGCACGCTATCCCATGGAGGGCAGCGGCGATTATGAGCTGTACTACAACACCAGCGACGGCATCTACGGCGTGACCGCGGACGATACGACCTCGCTTGTGGTGGACTTTATGAACTCTGATCTGCCGGATAATGTCTGGCAGTGCTACTCCCTGCCGAACGGCACCTTTATCGTGGATTACAATACAACCTACGGCAACACCTCTGGCTACTACCGTCTCTCGCCGCGCTCTGAGGAGGAGATAGAACGCACACAGTTCATCTCGCTTGCCGGCGTTCGCATCAACGAAAAGCTCGTGCAGGAGGTCTGCGCGTACAACCAGTCACAGGACGAATACCGCATCGTCATCAAGGACTACGGCAGAGAGATGGTCGAAAATCTGACAGATCCGACGTCGATGGCGATGCTTGCTGAGGTACAGACATGGGGAGAAGATTGGCGCTATGCCACTCTGGATTACACCCCTGCGATCGAGCAATTCAAATCCGATCTGCTGACTGGAACTGTCCCCGACATCATCTGCATGGACGAGATGCCCTATCAACTGCTTGCCAACAAGGGACTGCTGACCGACTTTGTCCCGATGCTCGAACAGGACGAACGGTTCAATGCGGATGACTACCACATGAACCTCCTTGACGGTCTGAAAACCGGAGACAAGCTTGAACGCATCGGCTTTAGCTTTATGGTTAGCACAATGCTTGCCAAGACCGCGCATGTCGGAGAGCAGCAGGGGCGGACACCCGAGGAATATCTGAAAATGCTCCAGAGCGTCCCGCAGAGCATGCGGATCCTGCCCGATCCATCACGTGAGTCGATGATCGCCTACTTTCTCCTCACAGTTCAGAACTCGTTTATTGACCGCGGAACGATGACATGCAGCTTCAATTCCCAGAGCTTTGTAGATCTGCTGACACTGACCAACAGTCTGGAGTCCATTGACAGAAATGATTATGAAAATAATATGGAAGAATACTGGGAAATGATGCAATACGGCTGGAACTACTCGGAGGATCACACCCTGCTCGCCTCCTTGTATCTTTTCAGCCCCATCCAATACCACGCTATGCATTACGGCAGCTTTAAGCGTGCAGATGTCACGCTGGTGGGATATCCGGACAACTGCGGCGGCAACGGCGGCATGTACAGAATGGACTACACCATCGCGCTTTGCTCGCAATCGGACAAGGTAGAGCCGGTCTGGGAGTTCATCATGGATGAGCTTGGCACCCAGAAGCAGAGCAAAAAAAACATGGGAAACTACAACGGCGACTCCCTGCCCATTATGCGCGAGCCGCTGCACAACGTCATGCTGGCAGCAACGCGCGGCTACCACTCTGGCGGCAACATGACCGAACAGGAGCTGGCGGTGCTTGAGGACTATATCGACGGTATCCGCATGTATGAGGAGACCGACACGGTCATCAGCAATATTATTCACGAGGAGGCGGCAAAGTACTTTGACGGCGATACCACGGCACAGGCAGCTGCCGATGCCATTCAGGGACGCGTATCTCTGTATCTTTCGGAGATCAGCTGACAGGCTTTGCAATAAAACGAAACGGAACGGCGAATGCTGCCGTTCCGTTTTATGTATTTTGGTGAAAAGATGGGCAGTTCCCGTCAGGCAGCAGCCACGGAGATCAATTTTTAAAAGGCGGTTTCAAAGGCGACAGCCTTGGGCAGCGGCTTACAGGTGAAACCCTGACTCTGCACTGCGCCAGCTTTACCCTCTTGCCGCAGGCAAAGGGTATTGCGGACGATAGAACCCAATCCACCCCTCACTGCTAACTCGCACGCGCGGTCACCGCGCCTCCCCTCTGCAAAACAACGCCCTGAACACGGTTCTCACAAGCGGCTGGATGAAGAAAAGCTGGCTGAAAAAGGCGAAGGGGAAATTATAGCATACCAGCTTTACCCAGTTGGCAAGCAGCGTCAGCAGCGAAAATCCCGTATAGTAGGGATAGTACAGCCACGCCGCAATAAAGCTCATGACCGGGCACATGATGCCGACCGTTGCGCAGATAATGGCAGTTTCAAACAGCACCGGATGCGTTGTTTTCATGTCAAAGACCTTGCAGGCGAGCCTGAATGAAAGCGGACTTCCTACAAAGATCTCGATGAGATAGGCGAGCGCGAATTCCACCAGAACGACCGCCCATATGGGAACCATTCTGCCGCACAGCATGACACCTCCCTGTGCCCGGATGGCGGCAAGAACGCCCGGCGTTCCGGTGACCTGCATGAGTGTGCTGCCGTTGATGACGTACAGGCTGTAGAATACGTAGCCGTGTACCGTGATGATGACGGTCAGCAGAGCAAAGATGCATCTTTGAAATTGGTTTTTTGGCATGTGATCTCTTCCTTTCTTGCGTGAATAAGCAAAAAACACGTTCTGCCCCCTGATAGAAAATCTGATACGCTGTGTACCGTAATCAGATTTACATACCAAAAGGTAAAACGTGTGTCGTTCGCTTATATTCGATTGTCGGACATACTTATCCCCGGTAGTGGGGATGTTTATAGTATAGCATATTTTGGGGGATTTGTCAAGTGGGGAATTCAAGGACGTCAAAAAGTGGTATCCAAAGTAAATTTATTTTCGTAAAAAACTGCACGCGACTTGACAAATCACCAAAAGTGTGATATAATTATATACTGTAATCACT
>CAZKHW010000011.1:0-22893 GCA_964552525.1 uncultured Ruminococcus sp.
CTGATGCAAAAAATCCTGCGTCATTCAGCATTTTTCCGGTTATTAAACAGGTCTATTTTATCACAAAACAGCAAATATGTCAATCGAAAATGTACTCTTGCTGCAAACATCAGAAACGGTTTTGAGAGATATTCTGATGAAAATTGTGCAAAACGCCGATTTTTCTCTGATTTTTTTAAGAAAGCCCATGAATTTCTTGACATTTTCCTGATTTTGTGGTATCCTAAT
The DNA here is from genome assembly GCA_964552525.1 of uncultured Ruminococcus sp. Taxonomy (GTDB): domain Bacteria; phylum Bacillota; class Clostridia; order Oscillospirales; family Ruminococcaceae; genus UBA3855. Next base: position 229 of record CAZKHW010000011.1, read on the forward strand.
AGCAGGAAACAAAGGCGTTTCACCCCATAGGGTGGAACGCCTTTTTATTGATTCTAACCAGTCTGATACTTTGTCGGCTGGCAGGATTTATGAATAGAAAGAGAGTGACGCATATGTGTTCAATTATGGGATGGTGCAGCCCAAACGCTGATAAAGAGGCATTTGAGCAGGGATTTTCTGCGACAATTTCCAGAGGGCCGGACTGCTCACGGATCATGACCACGCCGGATGGCATCCTGGGCTTTCACCGTCTGGCGATCATGGGGCTTACCCCGGAGGGGATGCAGCCGTTCTGCCTTGATGGCAGCATGGTCGTGTGCAACGGCGAGATCTATGGCTTTCAGAAACTCAGGGAGCAGCTTTCCGGACGCTATCAGTTCCAGAGCGACTCGGACTGTGAGATCCTCCTGCCCCTCTGGAAGGAATACGGAACGGACATGTTCGCCATGCTCGATGCGGAATTCTGCTGTGTGATCTATGATGCGGATTCTCACGAATTCATCGCAGCGCGTGATCCGATCGGAATCCGTCCGCTGTACTATGGCTATGACAAGACCGGAGCGATCGCATTTGCCAGCGAACCCAAGAACCTGCTGCCGATCTGCGCGCAGATCAAGCCGTTTCCGCCCGGATGCTTCTACCGTAACGGGAGCTTTGTCCGCTACTGCGACATTGCCGCAGTCGAGGAGATCTGCACAGATCCTGTCGAGACGGCTTGTCAGAACATCCGCGAAAAGCTGATCGCAGGTGTGGAAAAGCGTCTGGTAGCTGATGCCAAGGTAGGATTTCTCCTGTCCGGCGGACTGGACTCCTCTTTAGTTTGCGCCATTGCTGCGGCAAAAAGCAAAGCCCCTATCCGTACCTTTGCCATCGGCATGGACACGGATGCCATTGACCTGAAATATGCAAGACAGGTCGCTTCGTACATCGGCAGCGAGCATACCGAGGTCATCATCACAAAAGAGGATGTGCTGGATGCGTTGGAGGATGTGGTACATCTGCTGGCAACCTACGACATCACGACCATCCGCGCAAGCATCGGCATGTATCTGGTCTGCAAAGCGATCCACGAGCAGACGGACATCCGCGTGCTGCTGACCGGCGAGATCTCTGATGAGCTGTTCGGTTACAAATACACAGACTTTGCACCGAGTGCTGCGGCATTCCAGCAGGAAGCGGAAAAACGCATCCGTGAGCTGCACATGTATGATGTCCTCCGTGCTGACCGCTGCATTTCGGTCAACTCCCTGGAGGCGAGAGTCCCCTTCGGTGATCTGGACTTTGTAAAGTACGTCATGTCGCTGGATCCGCAGATCAAGATGAATGTCTATCGGAAAGGCAAATATCTCCTGCGTCATGCCTTTGAGGGCACGTACTTGCCTGATGAGATCCTCTGGAGAGAGAAAGCAGCATTCTCGGATGCGGTGGGGCACTCTATGGTCGATGACCTGAAAGCCTATGCCGAGACCTGCTACACAGACGCGGAGTTTGAGGAAAAACGTCAGAAATACACCCATGCACAGCCCTTTACCAAGGAATCGCTCCTGTACCGTGAGCTGTTCGAGTCCTACTATCCGGGACAGAGCCAGATGATCGCGGACTTCTGGATGCCGAACAAGGAATGGGAAGGCTGCAACGTGGACGATCCGTCTGCACGTGTGCTGTCGAATTACGGCGAAAGCGGAACGTGATCGCATCATCACAATCAAAAACCCCCGGTTCTGACGAACCGGGGGTTTTCTGATTGATTACTGCTGTGTCAGATATTCGGTAAGTGTTCCGGTTCCGCCGGATCCGATAAATGCTGCATACTGGAGAATAATCGCTGCATCGCCTGCGTTGAGCTGACCGTCACCGTCAAGGTCATACGCTGCGAGCTGCTCCGGAGTCAGACCGGTATCCTCGCCTGCACCGGCTTTTGCTGCCACGATCAGCATATCTGTCGCATCACTTGCATCAATACTGCCGTCATCGTTGAAATCGCCTGTTTCGGTGGTCGTTGTAGTGCCCGGTGTTGTGGTGGTTTCAGTGGTTGTAGCGGTCGGTTCTGTTGTATCGGATTCTGTGGTTGTAGTCGTTTCCGTTGTGTTGGATTCTGTGGTTGTGGTCGTCTCTGTTGTGTTGGATTCTGTAGTCGTGGTCGTTTCTGTTGTGTTGGATTCTGTAGTCGTGGTCGTTTCTGTTGTGTCGGATTCTGTAGTTGTGGTCGTTTCTGTTGTATCGGATTCTGTAGTTGTGGTCGTTTCTGTTGTGTTGGTTTCTGTGGTTGTTTCCGGTGTAGTGATGAATGTCGTGGTGGTCGCTTCCGGTGTGGTTGTGGTGTATGTCGATGTGGTCGTTTCCCATGTGGTTGTGGTGTATGTCGTGGTGGTCGTTTCCGGTGTGGTTGTGGTGGCGATTGTCGTTGTCGTTACATCCTCAATCACCTCGATATAAACTGTTTTGTTTGCGGAAGAAAACACCTCAAACCTGTTATAAAAAGCAATCTTTGCTTTTCCTGCTGAAAGTGCAGTCACTACACCGTTTTTATCAATGGAAACGACAGAATCATCATCAATTTCATAGCTGAAATAACTGCTTGCATTTTCGCCGAATCCGTGATTCTGATTAAAGTCCCACTCTGACCAATCCAACTCAAGCTGCTGCGTCTCTCCCACAGCCATCGTGAGCGAGTTCGGTGAAACACTATATATATAGGGAGCAGGCACGGTCGTGGTCGCGATGGTTGTTGTGGTGGAAGTCGTCGTGGTAGTAGAGGTTGTCGTGGTCGTGGCAATCGTTGTCGTTTCTTCGTTCTCGATCACCTTGATATAAACTGTATTGTATACGGAAGAATGCATCTCGTACCCGTTACCAAAAACAATTTTTGTTTCTCCTGCTGAAAGTGCAGTGATCACACCGTTTTCATCAATGGAAACAACAGAATCATCATCAATTTTAATGCAGAGATCACTCCTTGTGCAGAATCCGTGATCCTGATTATAGGGCAAATACGACCACTCCAAATCGATTTGCTGCGTCTCTCCCACAGTCATCGTGAGCGACTTCGGTGTAACAGATTTTACCCAGGGAGCAGTATCCGTAGTGGTTGTGGTGGTCGAGGTGGTTGTTGTGGAAGATGTTGTCGTGGTCTCGGTCGTTGTGGTTGTCGTAGTAGTGGTTGTTGTGGTTGTTGTCGGTTTCGTGGTCGTGGCAACATCGGTGGTGGTCTCAACCCGATCAAAGTCCATCCGGATGATGTTTACCTTGCCTGCCTCGATCTCAAACTCAGTCTGTGCATCCTCCGGGAGAGGCTTGAAATAATTTGCGTTATAACCAGCCAGCTCCTTAAACTTCACCGTGCCGATCTTGCCTGTCAGGTCACCTGTTCTGAACTCTTTTATGTTGCTTGGTGAACCACTTATTGTCCCGGATTCGTTACAATTATACACTACACCATCATAGGTGTACTGGTATTGCATATCGGGATCAAAGTATGCGCTGACACTGCCTAAGTTAGAAATTGTTCCTATGCTTGTATCTCTCAGGAAGAAACGAATCTCCGTGTAGCCATCCTTTGGCTCATCCGGTGTCAGAGGCACGAACTGTGCACCGATTCTTTCAGCTATCAGCTCCGCCTCTGTTCCCGCATAGGCGTGTATAGTCAGTGAGTAACCATCTCGTCCGGGACGTTCTTTCGGGAGCTGATAACCTGTGCCAACAGCGGCGTCCTTATACACCCAGCGAGGGTTTTTGTCGTAAATATATACCTCACCGTCCATATAGTCAAAGGCATCCTCATAAATGTTACCATAACTATAGTGTGTGTCCAGTTCATGCACGATCACGGTCATGCCGCTTTTCCCTGCAAAGGCGTTGCTGCCGATGGAAGTAACATCTTCGGCAATCTCAACGGTCTGGTTCGATTCACCGAAATAGTATATAAGTTTTATGCCACTATACAAGCATTGTTCATCCGCTTGCAGATAGGGATTGTACGGATTGACCTTGATGTCATGCAGTGCGTCACTGCCGAGGAACGAGAGACCTGAAATCCCCGACCAGTGGATATTAGCACCAATGGTCAGGTGCTTGAGGTTCGGGCAATTCTGGAACACATTACCCATGCTGGAGACCAGATACCCTTTGCCCTGATAGGTGACACCATAGGGGATCTCGATGCTCTCCCGTGTCTGATCCACGGCAATGATCTCGGCAATACCTCGTCCGGTATCCCCATTGCCCATCAGCAGCAGTTTCAGTCCCTCTGCTGCAACGACCGTCTTTGTCTGCACGTTCTCTGCACGGTTGACAGTTGTCTGCTTCACTTTTGTTGTCGTCATAGCCCAGGTGGTGGTTGTCATAACTGTCGTACCGGTGAAGTTCGGGTCGGCGGTCGTGGTCGTTGTGGTTGTCATGGTGACAGCCGTTTCCAGCGGTGTGCTGGAGATACCAAGCGACTCGAACATAAACTTGCGGTTGTCTGCCATAAGCTGCGCGGTCGAATCGTCATAGCCGCAGATCACACCGTCATAATACGGCTTACCGTCCGCACTGCCATTCGATACTGTAAACGTATTATACGATGAAATGTATTCATTCACCGCAGCAACATCCTGGAGCGAACAGTTGGCATTGCAGAATGTAATGGACCGCAGGTTCGGGCAGTTCACAAACGCCGCTGTGCCGACTGCCGAAACGCCCTCCGAAACCACGATCTCGGAAAGCTGACAGCCGTTAAAGGCATAGTTGCCGACCGTTGTCACACCTGCCGGGATCACATACTTGCCCGTCTTGCTGCTGGGGAATGCGACAATGGTCGTCATGTCCTTGGTGTAGAGTACGCCGTCTGCCGCTGCATATGCGGTGTTGCCTGCCGCTACATCCAGCTTCTCAAGATTCCGGCATCCTCTGAACGCCTGTATACCCAGCGTGTTCACAGATGCCGGGAGCGTAAAGCTCTTGAATCCCGTATTGCTGAACGCCGAATTGCCGATGCTCTCAACGCTTTCGGGGATGTTAATGGAGGTGAGTGCCGTTATACCGCTGAATGCACCGACTGCGATCTCCTTGACCGAATCCGGCAGCACCACCGAAACGACATCGGTCTGCTTTTCACGAGGCAGTGCCCGAGCCGTGGTGGCTGGCATCTTTGTCGTTGTTGCTGGTCTTGTCGTGGCATAGGTGCCGTTCACAGATGTCGCGGTCGTGGTTGTTGTGGTAGTGGTCGTTGTGGTGGTGGTCGTGCTGGTGGTCGTATATGGCTCGGTTGTCTTGACAAACAGACCGCCGCTGACACGGACACCCGGTTCGATTTCATAGCTGTACGAGCCGCCGACTACCGTGACCGGAAGTCCCTCGATCTCGGACGGAACGATGACGCTGGTCTGGTCGTCTGCGACCTCCATTGCCACCAGCTCGACATGGTCGGGATACAACTTGTACGTCAGACCTGCATCCATCTTGACAATGTAGGCTGTTGTGGTCGTTGCCGGTCTCATTGTCGTGTAGGATGCTGCTGTGGTATACGTATACGTTGCCATTGTTGTGGTGGTTTGCGCTGTGGATGCATCTGTCTCATACGCAGCCGATGTTGTTACGATCACCTCGGATGTGGTCGTTGCATAGGTGCTTGTGGACAACGGCGCGGTCGTTTCGTCTGCCATGACCATGCTGGTGACTGTCGTGGTGCTTTCTGGAACAGAGGTCGTAACGATTTCTGTTTCGGGTTCCGGTTCTGCCTCGCTCTGCGTGACCGGAGCAGGTGTTTCTGTCGAATCCTCTGCCTGCACCGCAGGTGCATAGCACGGTACGGCTGTCATGGTCATCACAGCCGCGGACAGAAATCCTGCCAGCAGCTTTTTGATCTGCATGTGGATATCCTCCTTGTTTTATTATCGTTTGCCGGGAAATCAGAAAAACCAGTTATTCCCTACAAAAAATAATTATATCAGAAATAAATCAGAATTGCAAGTGTTTTTCAGAATTTTGGGAAAATTATTGCACTATTTCAACGCACCAGCCGTTTGAGCAGTGCCAGATCGTACACGTCCCACACACCGTCCGCGTTCAGATCAGCATCGCCGGGGATGGTGACGGATTTTCCATGCAGCCAGCTTTGCAGCAGCCGGAGATCGGCAGCATCCGCCTTGCCATCCAGATCAAGGTCTCCCGGTACAGCCGCTCCCTTTGGCAGGACGGCGGTGATCTCGCAGATATCCTGCTCCAGCACCGCACCAGATGCGGTTGTGACACGCACGCTGTACATGCCGCGGTCACTTGCCGATGCCCGGGAGATGGTCAGTGTCTCGCCCGTTCCGGCAGCCTTGCCGTCATGAAGCCATTCGGTCTTTGCATCCGTCACCGAGAGGGGGGCTTGCATCGTATAGGCATCGCCCTCACCCAGCGTGATGCACTGGAATACGGTGTAGAGCGTTACGCCCGAGGTCAGTGTGTAATTTCCGCCCGAGATCTCGCCGATGCCCTTCCAGTCGTTTGCCTCGTCCTGTAGGAAGATCTTCACCGTTTCGAGATCGCTGCCGGGCGCAAGTCCCATCGAATCGAGCTTGATGCGAAATTCGATGAAATCACCGCTGGTTTTGAGCTGGATGCCGCTGTGATCGCCTGCGCTGTAATAGATCCATCCAGCCGCCTGGCGGTAATACCAATAGGTCGTATCCGAATCCGCCGGCTTGACACGCAGGTTTACAACGGGCTTTTCCACGTCCTTGGGGATTTTGGCAGCGACATACAGGTACTCGTCATCGTTCGTGACCCACAGGTACTTGCCGTTCTCCTCGGCAAGGCAGGTTTCTTCCGTCCATTCGGAGTCACTGGACTGCATGCCATCATGGATCACGGCGTTATTAACAGTGTAAAGCATGGCATTTCCGGTGCTTTTGCCGTTGACGGAAAATGTCTGATCGGCGGCGCGGGTCTTGCTGGAGGTTTCCGTGACCGTGATCGTTCCCATGCGGTTAGCACCCAGCGAGGCGTTCCAGATATCGGCATTGGCGAACTGCACGGTACGCATCACGGCATCGTGGATGCTCTGCTCCCCCACGGACAGCCGCAGGAATACATTCCATTCCCCTGCCGGCAGACTGCCGGGGAGCTTGACATGCAGGGACTCCTTGGAGGTCGTGCAGGAACTCCATGTGCGCGAATCCAGGTCGGTATCAGCCGTGATGTAAATACCGTTCTGCTCAAGGATCAGCTCTGCCCTCTGCTGCCGGATGGGATTGGCAAAGCCCGTATTCTCGACCTCGAACGTCATGTCAAAGCTGTCGCCCTGCTCACATGCTGCGGACAGGTCGCAGTCGCGCACGACAAAGCGGTAGCCGAGATGGTCGCGCATGAACTTGCGCACGGTCTGACCGTAGTAGGCAGAATTGTCCACACCCTCCGGATCGAACTGCGCCGAATATGCTGTGTCCTCGTAGAGTGCGTAGATGTTGGAATTGATGTAGCTCAGGTGGGTAGCGTACATCTCCGGGATGGCATTCTCCGGCAGGTATGTGTCGAACTTCTTCGTCCAGTCGAGATTGCCGGAAAATTCGCCGCCATAATAAGTCGAGGTGGTCTGCCGTCCGAGCCATCCTGTCTCAACGGCGCGGTTGGAGAAAGTGCCGAGATCGGAATCCGACCCCATGTAGCCGTCATTGTACAGACCGACACGCGCCTCGCGGCTGCCCGGCTCGGAGGTCCACGCCGCCATGCCGTCCATGTCGAGCTGTTTCCACTCACGGAAGATATTGGGCGTGCGCACCGTCACGGGGATGTCCCCGGGAGTCATGTCGAGAACGGCATCGAGGAGCTGCGCCTTGTGGGGGAGCGAGGTGTACTTGCCGCTGTGCTGCTCGCCCCATGCACCGACAAAGCCCGATTCCACGAACATCAGGATGTCCTGGTACTCCTCCAGAAAGCCGTCTGCCTTGATCTGGTCAATGTGATGCAGCACCTGCTCAAAGCTGGCAGGCTCGGGATTCGTCTTGCCAAGGGCATCGTAGCGAAACCGCACTGCAACGGTGCAGCCGTTTCTCCGGCAGTTCTCAAAAGTACCGCGCATTGCCTTGAAAAACGTCTCATCGAGGTCATAGTCCGTGCCCTCTGTGTAGTTGCCCTCCTCATCGGTCGTGCCGTTCACGCCGCTGGAGAATGCACCGATGTCGATGAACATCAGCACCAGATTTCCGGTCGGATTCTGGATCTTGGTATCGCCGGGCTTGCAGACATACCAGAGTGTCGAGGTATAGCCTGCTCCCGGCTGATTTAGTGTTTCGGTTGTTTCCGTGTAGCTCATACCGGAATCGACAAGCGTCTCTGCCTGTGCCGGGATCACGGGAAATACGGCTGCCGCAGCAGCGGCTGCCAGCAGTCCTGCCAAAAGTCGGTGTCTCATAATATGCTCCTCCGTTTCCTCTCAATGAGACAGTACCGCAAAGCTCCGGCGTACTGTCCATAGTTTCAGTATAGCACAAAAAAATGACATTGTAAAGTCCCCTGCGAAATCCGGCACTTCTCCGGATTTCGGAAAGGTCTGCTTGCTTTCACGATCCTGAGCAAATGGCATTAAAAAATCGAGTAGGAGGGGGAATAGACAAATCCCCCGACCTCTCACACCACCGTGCGTACCGTTCGGTACACGGCGGTTCCTTAGTTTTCACAAACTTGCAAATAATAGTCGATCAAGGACAAATATCCTTGGTCGGCTATTTTCTTTTTGGTCAATGCCCGATTTAATACTAACGCACTCCGCCAAATTCCTTTGTGACAGTTTGCCAGTTCAAACACGACCCATTCTGGAAGATGTAGACTTCGCAATTTTCGAATCCTCGTTCTGACTTTCTTCCACTGTTTCCAGTAAATTGCCCTGATTCGATGCCGCATCCACTCGTCAGTTTCTCGTAATAGCTGTTTCATATCCGCTAATTTGAAGTAATTAACCCACCCTCTGACAAATTGGTTTATCATTTGAATGCGTTTTTGATTACTCCAACCGTTGTTTCTATCCGTCAACTTTCGTACTTTCTTCTTCATCCTTTCCACCGATTTCGGGTGTACTCTGAATCTGAATCCCTTGTGATTGTAAAACGCATAGCCCAGATATTTTACCTTGCTGATATGAGCTACGCACGTTTTCTCTCGGTTGACTTTCAGAAAAAGCTTTTCTTCGATAAACGGCAAAATATTTTGTAGTGTACGCTCGGCACTCTTTCGGCTTTTACAGAAAATCATACAATCATCTGCATATCTCACGAAACGGTGTCCTCTGCGCTCTAACTCCTTATCCAACTCATTCAGCATAATGTTACTGAGCAACGGACTCAGCGGTCCGCCTTGCGGTACGCCCACTTCCGTCTTCTCAAACAAGCCATTTGTCATAACTCCTGCATTCATATACTTATGAATCAGTGAAATCACTCTTCCGTCTTTTATAGTTCTCGATAATACCTCGATCAGTTTGCTCTGACATACATTGTCAAAGAACTTTTCTAAGTCCATATCCACCACATAGACCCAGCCGTCATTGGCATTCTTTTGGCATTGCTTCAACGCATCGTGCGCGCTTCGCTTCGGACGAAAGCCAAAACTGTTTTCGGAAAATTGCTTCTCGTAAATCGGTGTCAGTACTTGCGTGATTGCCTGTTGATATACTCGGTCTACCACGGTCGGTATACCCAACTTACGATATTTTCCTTTCTCCTCCTTGGGTATTTCTACCCGTCTGACAGGATTTGGCTTGTATTTGCCATTTTCTATCTGTTGGTTCAGCTCCTGACCGTGTTTCCGAAGGTACGGCAGAAGTTCATCCACGCACATTCCGTCTACACCGCTTGAGCCTCTGTTCGATTTTACTTTCTTGAATGCTTTGTTCAGGTTTTCTCGTTGTAAAATTTCTTCCAGCAGTCCTGTCTCTTGCATGTCTGTGATAGTGCTGCACTTTTCAGTAATCCGCACACGGTCGGACGCTTCTGCATATTCTCTCTGTTCCGCAGGTACCTTTTGCACATAGCCTTCTCTTTGAAGTTGTCTGTCCTTAAATCCGTCTTTGGTTACATTCATTTGCTTACACCTCCTAAGGTTTGTCCCTTCCCGAAACGCTTGCAATCATCTCGGTACTATGGACTCTGCTGACTTCTCGCCATTCGTTGTTACTACGGCTTCTTACTCTGTTTCCACCGCTGACGAGACCTCCCCGAGTACCACACGTTTCTTTCGCTCCATCTATCTGCCACATTTACTATGTATAGTTCCGTACAGCCTTCGGGCTTCAGTCTGTCGTGCGACCTCACCCCTATACTTAGCCTGATGTGATTTCTGTTCGTCAGACCGGAGTTTTGCCTGCGGCTTCCTTCAGATTCCACCTCACAATGGACACCCTTGCCGTTCGGCTATATCCTTCCCGCTGTCAGGCGGATTCGGGTCTTTCACCCGTTAGAAACGTGCGCCGTCGGGCGCACACGGACTGGAGACTGCTTTATTACAAAGCAGTCTCCAGTTATAGTGCGTATTTTTGTTTGATGCGCCCGAGCTTTTGCCCGAACGGTTTGGAAAACAGCGCGAGGAACAGAACATTGGAGAGCACATAGGATGCCGTGGTGGGAATCGCTGCTGTGATCGCGCTGAGGTACAAAACGAGGTCGAAATGCTCGGCATAGGACAGCACAGTCCAGATATCCATGATCAGCGAATAGGCAAGCCCTGTGACAGCTCCGTACACAAACAAAAAGCACCGGCTCTTTAACAGCGGCTGTGAGAGCAGCCCGGCAGTCAGCCCGATCAGCCCCCATGCAAGCATCTGAAACGCCGTCCACGGACCTTGCCCGAAATAGAAATTGGTGAGCAGTGCCGTGAGTGCGCCGACCAGAAAACCTGCCTCGCCGCCAAGGTAAAGGGCGGTAATGATCGTAAGTGCCGTGACCGGTTTGAGAATGGGAATGAACCGCCCTGCAAAGCAAAGTGCCGTCATGACCGCCGCTATCACCATCCGCCGTGTGCCGGTGGAACGCTTTTCGTAGCCCGATGCAAACAGAAGCATCACAAAAACGGCGATCGCCATCGAAATGATAATATGCTGCTTACGGTCAAAGACAGCCGCACCGCACACCGCGAGTACCGGAATTACGAAAAAGGGAACTGCCGTGCGGATCACGCTGCGCAGCGGTCTGCTGCGGATCATGAGCATGATGCATCCTCCTTTTTGCTGTTTGCACGGCACAGTGCAGCGGCTTGTCCAACCGTGACCGCACCGTCAAACCAGCCGCGTGTCATGCGGCTGACAGCGGTAGTGTAGAAACTGTTGCCGGAGAAGAACAAGACAGGATCTTCGGCAGCGGCAATGCTCCCGTCAAAGCATATGGCACACCGATCAGCACATGCGGCTGCAAACTCGATGTCGTGCGTAACGATCACGATGGTCACGCCCTGTTCCCGGAGATCATGCAAGATCCGGATCATGTGCTGTTTCATCGCGGCATCCATGCCCTTGGTCGGCTCGTCCAGCAGCAGCAGCCTTGGCTTGGCTGCCAGCACCCTGGCAAGTGCAGCGATCTGCTGCTCACCGCCCGACAGGTCGTAGGGATGCCGGTCAAGGAGTGCGGTCATATCGAACGGCGGCTCTGCTGCACCGCACGCGGCAAGCTCTGCGCGGACGGTTTCCATGAGAAAGACGGTCTGCACATCCTGCGGCAGAAGTGCCAGACATTCGCGGTAGAGCGACTGGTTCTTGTAGGAACGCAACGGCTTTCCGAATATCCTGATACTGCCGCTGTACGGGCGGTGAAGTCCTGCGCAAACAGCAAGCGCGGTGGATTTTCCCGAGCCATTGCCGCCGAGCAGACAGAAGATCTCGCCCGTCCGGACGGTCAGCTCCATACCGCGCAGGATGTCCTCGCCGCCGCGTTCGTAGCGAAACCAAACGTCATGCAATTCCAGCACAGGCACACTGTCCGGCTGGTGCGGCGCTTCGGGGAGAGAACGGATGTGATTCTCGTAATGCGATTCGATGAACCGCCTGCCGTCCCGGACAGTCAGAGGGCACCCGGAGCTTCCCCCTAGCTCCGTAAACAGCCGTGCCGCTGCCGGCATGCCGCACAGAATCTCCGGCTGATCTTGCAAAGCGGCGATGGTTTCCTGCGGTGCGCCGTCTGCAATGAGTGTGCCGCGCTCCATCACGAGCAGTCTGTCACAGAGCGGAACTGCCTCCTCGGTACGATGCTCTGTCATGAGGATGGTCAGCCCGAAATCCTCGCAGAGCCGATACAGCGTCCGGATGAACTCCGATGCCGCAATAGGGTCAAGCTGCGCGGTCGGCTCATCGAGTATAAGGAGCTGCGGCTGCATCACGAGGACGGATGCCAGATTCAGGAGCTGCTTTTGCCCTCCGGAAAGCCCGGCAGTATCGCGGTGATACCATTGCCCGATACCGAAATAGCTTGCAGTTTCGGCAATGCGCCGCTGCATCTCGGCATGAGGGATATGCAGATTTTCCAACCCGAACGCCAGCTCGTGCCAGACCTTGTCGGTGACGATCTGCTGCTCCGGCTTTTGCATGACAAAGCCGATGGCAGCGGCGGCGGTGTACGCATCCAACTTTGCAAGGGGCGTGCCGTTAAAGCGAATCTCACCCGTGCGGTCGCCCAGCGGCGTCAGTTCGCGCTTGATCATCCGCAGAAGGGTGGATTTTCCCGATCCGGTCGCGCCGCACAGAACGGCAAATTCTCCGCGGTGCAGCGAAAACGAGATGTCCCGGAGCGTCGGCTCGCTGCACGCCGGGTAGGTAAAGTTCAGATGCGAGAGCGCAAGAATTTCCACCACAGATTCACCTCCAGTTCCATAACAGCAGGGAGCAGCACCAGTACCGCGTAGGCGGCAATGCCGCATAGCCCCGGAATGCCGGGTGCAGCAGCAGACAGTGCCGGATAAAATGTAAAGGACAGCCGCCCGGTTCCCACGGACACGGCGATGATACCGGCAAGCACAAGCGTTACCGCCAGAATGATCCCGTCCTGCCGGGTAAACCGGAACTGCCGGAGCTGTGACCGGCTGCCGATCCCGTAACCGCGCGCCTCCATGCTGTCGGCTGTGATGATGCCGTTCTCCAGTGCCCATGTTACTAGGATGGAGAATTCACGCAGCTTGCCGCGCAGCGTGTCAATGGCGTTGTCGTTCCGATACAGTCCCAGGGCACGCTGGGCATTGCTGATCTTTTCCGCCTGCCTGCGAAACAGCGGAACGAACCGCAGTGCCATCGACAGCACCAGAGAAAGCTTAGGAGAGAATGCGCCGGTGAGATAGAGGAGCTTTTCGCTCGTCATGATCTGCGTGAATGCATAAAACCAGTACAGCACACTCACAACCATTGCCGCAGCATGCAGACCGTAGAGGACAGCCTCGAGCGTGATGGGGTTGTGGTTGAGAACGAACAGCACCGTCACGCCGTTGTGCGAGACAAGCGGATTGATAAGCGCAAGCACCAGAAAGATGCCTGCAAAGTACAGATGCATCTTTGCGTGTGCGGTGCGGTTTCTCACAAGGAAAAATACAACGCTCCCTGCCAGCGAGATCACGATAAGCCGCGGATCGCTGCAAAACATCGCAATACCCGTCACAGCGAAAAACCACAGCGAGGCGGTGATGGGATTGAGATCGGACAGCCGTTTCATTCCTCGTATACCTCGTTGAGGTCGCTGCCAAGATCACAGGTGTAGAGCCATTCGATCCGGTCACCATCGCCTAGGACATACTTGCCGCATCCGCATGCGACACTGGTGCCGTTGACGTGGTAGACCCATCCGGAAAGCTCACCGAAGTCCTGCTCGTAGAGATATCCGATCCCTCGGATATAGGCAGTATCAGAGGTATTTCCGTCATGCTCAAACTGGATGCCATAGGTCTGTGCAGCCTCGGCAAGGATGTCGAACACGGTATTTCCCTCCTCAATCTCAAAGGGCGTGACCGGGAGGATCACACCGTCCTTGGGGATGTAGGGAGAATCGGATTTCCCCACCAGCGTATCACAGCGGATCTCAAGCATCACCGTGCCGACAGCGTGTTCCTTGCGGACAGCGGTGCGGCTGTAATAGTCCTGCGCTGTGCGGATATCCGTGAGCAGCACGGCGGCAATGCCTGCCCCAGTGAGGATGGCGGCAAAGACGAAGTTTTTCGGACTGCGTTTCTTTCGCAGAAAAAGGATCAGACAAGCGGTCATACCTGCCCCCAGAACGACAATAACCGCGATCTGCCGATAGCTGCCGTGCTGTGCCGGAGCAGCATCAGAGACTATCGCAGCCATGTCGGTGCTGTTCGATGCGGTGACAGTCTCCGCAGGCTCTGCGGCGATCGGCTGGTCAAACACATAGATCGAACCCTGACCGCGCAGCAGACGCTGGTAGGCTGTAAACGCGTAAAAGCTCTGCATGGTCGAGGTTTCATTGCTGCCATCTCCCTCGGTGTGGGAAAAGCTGCCGTCCGGGAGACGATACTTCACAATGCCGTCAATGACAGTCAGACCGTTCTTGATGAAACGTTCGTCCTGTACGCAGTCGATGCCAAGAACGGACAGGGCGGTCAGCACCTGCGCGGCACTTTCGGGATTGGCTGTGCCAAAGCTCTTGTAGCCGCCGTCCTCCTGCTGCTTGTCAGAGAGAAAGGCAATACCGCGGTTTACGGCATCCTGCACATCACCTCGCTCCGGGCAGTGCGGTGCAAGCGACTGTAAGGTCATTGCCGTCACATCAATGTCACCGTTTTCCCCCGACAGTGCCCATCCGCCGTCCGGGAGCTGGAGGGAGAGCAGCATATTCACGACTGCATCCGGCGTATACGAGCAGGTATAGCCATTATTGAGGATATGCAGCCCATAGACCCAGCTCATAATTCCCTGCTGTCCGATCGCGCTGTCAAGGCATCCTTCAATATACGGATCGGTGCTGCCAGCCGCAATCAGAGCGAGGGCGGTCTTTTCGCGCGAGGATGCCGAGGCGATCTCGTTTTCTGCGACAAATCCCTCAAGGACGGCGCGATAGGAGGAAAGATCATACTCTCCGCTTTGGCTGAGCGCGATGGCGTACCAGTCGGAACTCACGCCGGCATCTGCGGTGATCTCGCCGTCGATCCATGCCTGAATGCTGTCTGCACCGGATGCTTGCAGCTTACATGCAATGATACCGTCGATCAGGCTCTGCACCTCATCAACGGTATCGGCATAGCCCTGCGTCCGGATGGGAACGAGATGCAGAACTAGGATCAGTGTCAGCAGACAGCACAGGATCGGCGCATGTGCCTTACTCCTCATGCCTGCGGGAGATCGCCAGAACAGCCGCTGCTGCTGCCGCGCCAGCGAGAACGATCGCGGCATACGCACCGGAAGCATCCCTGGTGTCCGGGAGTGCCGTGCTCGCAGCCGTGGTTGTCGTGCCGGCATTGGCAGTTGTGGTTGCACTGGATGCGGTGGTCGTGGCAGCGACTGTTGTGGTGGTTTCAGCCGGTATCTCTGCGCCCTCGACCGTGATGACAGCCGCCGGGGGAACAATTATCAGTGCATCAGCGTGTGCGCTGATCACGTTCTCGCCGGCAGCAGACAGGGAAAAAGTGACCTTGCCGTTTGCATCCGTTTTGTATTCCGTGTCATTGCCGTCAATGGTGATGACAGCACCCTCGACCGGAAGTGTGACAGGATTCCAGTCGGCATCATATCCGGCGCGGTTGAGCGTCAGAGTGATCTCCTGACCGGATGCAGCACTTGTCCGGGCTGTATCAAACCATGCGAATGCATCGGACAATCCGGCAGTATCCGTGTAGACAAAGGCATTCACAAAATCGCCGTCAGTCACAGCATCGGTCATGCTCCAGCAGGAGGCATTGTTAATATAATAGCCAAAAGCACCACCGTTCTCCGTGCCCCAGAGCTTTACAAGGGACAGACCATATTCGGTTTCCTCTGCGGCATAGCCGGAGGCAGCACCGCCGCTGTAGGCTGCCTCGTGTGCGAGATAGAGGGCATCGTTGATGGTGAGTGCACCGTCCCCGTCTGTGTCGGTTACGGTGACCTTTTCCTGAATGAGCGCCAGCTTACCGCTGGCATCTGCGATGGTCACATAGACCTCGGCGGAATCTGCTGCGGATACAGAGGTCATGGTCAATGCCGTGCAGCTCAGCAAAATGGCTGCGGCAGATGCGATCAGTTTGTTCATGGTGGTATTCTCCTTTTCTTTCTTTTGTTCTGGTGCAATAGAGATCTCCTGCCGGATCATCGGAGGTATCCTCTGCATTGCGATGGATCTGGCAACAAAAAAAGCTTTTTGCACATGGCAAAAAGCGCAATGATCCTGACAAAGAGGAAACGCGCTTTTCATTGCCCAAAAACGCATAACCTTACATGCCTGACGAGCGACCCGGCTTTACGGTAGTGGCTGCTGCGGCGGAATGAAACCGCACTTCCCTCAGTTTCAGGCAATCAAAAGGTTTTACAAGCCTATTATAGCACAATGCGGACGGTTTGTCAAGTCTCTGACAAGGAATTGCACGCAAATCAATGCCCGAAAGCAGCTTTTGGAGCTGATCGCAGGCTTATTTTAATGATTGGTTTATTCACATAAATCAGAATTTGCATTTAGTAATAACAGCCTTAGTATAAATCATAATCTATTTCATTCTCATCATGTTGTAGATAATACAACAATTTTTCATCATCATTACATACAGAAATTAAATAAATTGACGTTAAGCGTGCAACAGAATCTATACTTTCTGAATAAACACAAAAATAATCTTCATCAGAATCAAATTTAAATATATCCGGATAACAGCTATTGTCATATATATATTGTTGAATCAGTCTTTTTGTTAATAATTCCCAATCCTGACTATTACCGTGCAATCCTGCTTTTTTAAAAACTTTTGATTGAATATTATCATTTATTTTTAGTAGTACTGATAATGAATATGGATAATGCTTTACAATCAAAAATGGTAGAAAACGTTCGGGAGGTGGTATTATCTTCTCCCATGCATTAGCATCATAAATTTCCCACAATTGATATTCAAATTCACTAATGTCACAGTTTCCATATTCAAATAAATCTTTCATAAGCAACCTCACAAATTCCGATTTAGCACAGCATCAGCTTTGCCCTCTTGCCGCTAGGCAAAGGGCATTGCGGACACCAGAATCCGATCTATCTTGACTGCCAACTCGCCAGCGCGGGCTGCCGCGCAAATTCCGATTTGTCTTACTGAAATTATACATCAAGAGGAGTGATATGTCAATAGAAACGCCATGGTATTTTTGACGTATCATCAAAAATACCATGGCTTAAAATTTCTATATGCGTATCGCTCTTACGAGGGCTTTTCTTACTTTGCCTTGCTCTCGATCTCTTCAAGGAGCTTGGCAAGCAGCGTATCCAGAGACATTACGCCCTGATCCTCGCCCTTTCTGGAGCGAACGGAAACCGTTCCTGCCTCGACCTCGTTGTCACCGATCGTGAGCATGTACGGGATCTTCTCAAGGGTCGCCTCACGGATCTTCTTGCCGACCTTTTCGTTGCGGTCATCGATCGAGCAGCGGATGCCCTTGGCGGTAAGTGCCTTCTGCACCTCATAGCTCCAGTCGAGATGACGATCCGCGATTGGGATGATCTTCACCTGCTCAGGCGATACCCACAGCGGCAGCGCACCAGCAAAATGCTCGATCATGTACGCCAGCGTTCTCTCAAAGCAGCCCAGCGAGGTTCTGTGAATGATATACGGCGTTTTCTTGGTGCCGTCCCTGTCGATATACTCCATGCCGAACTTCTTCGCCAGCAGCATGTCGATCTGGATGGTCACAAGCGTGTCCTCCTTGCCGTACACGTTCTTGTACTGGATGTCCAGCTTCGGACCGTAGAAAGCCGCCTCGTCAATGCCAACGGTGTACTCAAGCCCCAGATGGTCGAGGATCTCGCCCATGACGCGCTGTGCCTCGTCCCACTGCTCCTTTGTACCCTCGTACTTGTTCTTCGGGTTCTCCGGATCCCACTGGGAGAAACGGTAGGTGCAGGAATCCAGCAGACCAACCGCATCCAGGAAGTACTTGACAAACTCCAGACAGCCCTTGAATTCCTCCTCAAGCTGATCGGGTCTGAGGATGTAGTGACCCTCGGAGATGGTGAACTGACGCACACGGATCAGACCGTGCATCTCGCCGGAATCCTCATTGCGGAACAGCGTGGAGGTCTCGGTCAGGCGCATCGGCAGATCGCGGTAGGATCTCTGCTTGTTCAGGTATACCTGATACTGGAACGGGCAGGTCATCGGACGCAGTGCAAAGCACTCCTTCTCCTCATCATAGGCATCGCCGATGATGAACATGCCGTCAATATAATGATCCCAGTGACCGGAGATCTTGTAGAACTCGCGCTTTGCCATCAGCGGTGTCTTGGTGAGAAGGCATCCATGTGCCTGCTCGTAGTCCTCCACCCAGCGCTGCAGGAGCTGTACCACTCTTGCGCCCTTCGGGAGCAGCACCGGCAGTCCCTGACCGATGGTATCGACCGTGGTGAAGAACTCCAACTCTCTGCCGAGCTTGTTATGATCGCGCTTGACAGCCTCCTCACGCCGCTGCAGCTCCTCATCGAGCTGTGCAGCCTTCGGAAATGCCGTGCCGTAAACACGTGAAAGCATCTTATTCTTTTCAGAACCTCTCCAGTAAGCACCCGTGCAGGACAGGAGCTTGAACGCCTTGACCGGCTCGGTAGTCATCAGGTGCGGTCCCGCACACAGATCCACAAATTCGCCCTGCTGGTAAAAGCTGATTGGCTCGCCCTTGCCGGCATGCTCCTCGCACAGCTCGACCTTGTACGGCTCGTCCATATCGCGCAGCTTGGCAAGTGCCTCCTCCGGAGACAGACAGAACTGCTCGATGGGGAGCTTTTCCTTAGCGATTTTCTTCATCTCTGCCTCGATCTTGGTCAGCTCCTCCGGTGTGAACGGATGCTCCACATCGAAGTCATAGTAGAAACCGCCGTCAATCGCCGGACCAATGGCGAGCTTAGTGCCCGGATACAGCCGCTTGACCGCCTGTGCCAGAACGTGTGACGCAGTATGCCAGAAGGTTTTCTTACCGTCCGGATCATCAAAGGTCAGTACCTCAAAGGTGCAGTCCTTGGTCAGAACGGTGCGCAGGTCGCAGACCTCGCCATCGAGCCTGACCGCGCAGGCTGCCTTGTACAAGCCCATTCCGATGCCCTTGATGACCTCGGCAGCAGAGGTATTTTCCTGTACCTCACGGACGGAGCCGTCTTTCAGTGTTAATTTCAGCATGATTCTCTCTCCTTTACATTAGTCCATGATCTCATACGCCCCGAACAGGTCAATGAGATCCTGATTTGCTTTTTTGATGCCGGACGAAAATCCGACCAGCACGAATACCCAGAATATGGGGAGCATCACTAGCATCAGCCAGCCCTTCCAGACGGCAATGCCGATCACCACCAGTGACCACACGAGCATAAACAGCAGCAGCGTCCTGTCAGCACGATAATCCAGCCACAGCAGCGTGCCGTCCTCCTCGGGCACAAACCGGAGCCGGATCGCTGGACGAAACGGATTGCGGTCTATGCGCGAAAGTATCCAGACGGACTCGGCTGCTTTGCCGGTAAACTGCGTTCCCAGCACTCCGGTCAGGATCTGCTCGGCATCCTCTGGCGCGGCATCGGCATGCAGCTCTGCGGTTCTGTGCAGCAGTGCCGACAATTTCATGAGCATCACTCTCCCCTCACAGTCCCGGAATGCAAAAACGCCCCGGAGCTATGGAAAAATTCCAAACTCCGGGACGATACTTCTACCGTGGTTCCACCCGAATTCATGTGAAGTGCATCACATCTCATTCTACAGCCGGATAACGGCGGCTGACCGCTGCGGATTAGGCAGACTCCGAGGTGGTATCACTTGCCGGACAAACGCTCCTGCTGCCGTTCTCAGCCCATCGGCGGCAGCTCTCTGATCGAAGCGCGAGAATCCCCACCGTCAAGCACTTCCTCATCAACGCTTTACAACTATATCTTATCACAAAAAAATGCGTTTGTCAAGAGGAAAAAAGCCGGGATCTACGAAAACCAATTTTGTTGGGTTCATTCCGCCCAAGGCTGCCGCGCCGCGCCATTACTCCATATCAAACAACTGATGATAGAAATTCGCGTAGTCGGTACGATCCTCCTTGGTGAAGGCAATGGCAGAGGACGGATGCAGATTCATCTTGCCGGTCAGGAGGTACTGCACATCGTAGCCCCACTTGAGGCCCTTGGCTTTCAGCCCGAGCATGTACTCCTCATAGAAACGCAGAATCGGTGTGAGATTGTAACGCGGATTCTTCAGGAAACCGAGCAGCAGCTCCATTGCGCAGTTGCCGGCACCCCGTCCCATGCTGGCAACGGTGGCATCCAGGTAGGATGCACCCAGCGAGCATGCCTCAACGGTGTTGGCAAACGCCATCTGCTGGTTATTATGCGCATGGATGCCGACCTTCTTGCCATACGGCTCCATGGCTGCTGTGTACATCCGGGTCAGCTCCTGGATCTGCTCCGGGAACATCGAGCCGTAGCTGTCTACAATATAGACCGCATCCACAGAGGACTCGCCCAGCAGGCGCAGTGCCTCCTCGATGTCCGGTGTGTTTGCCTTGGAGATCGCCATAATGTTGCAGGTCGTCTCATAGCCCAGAGAATGCGCGTACTCAATCATCTCAATGGCTGCCGGCATGGTGTTGATATAGGTCGCCACGCGGATGCAGTCGATCACGCTCTCCGCCTTGGGCAGCAGGTCACGCTGAAGATTGGTTCTGCCAACGTCTGCCATAACAGACAGCTTGAGGTCAGTATCGTTATTGCCCACGATGCGGCGAATATCCTCCTCCTTGCAGAATTTCCAGTCGCCGAATTCCTCGCGCTTGAACACATCAGTATCTGCCAGATATCCCATCTCCATATAATCCACACCGGCACGAAGATTTGCCAGATACAGTGCCTTGACAAACTCATCGTCAAAGAAGAAGCTGTTGACAAGTCCTCCGTCACGAATGGTGGCATCAAATACCTTGATGTCGGGTCTGTAGGTCATCAGATTACCTTTGCGTTCCATAGCTGTTTCCTCCTGTGATATGCGCTCCCCTTGTTTTTGGGGTTTAAAGCTTTTATGCGCTAAATTATTTGCAGTACTATCATACCACTTCCCGATACAAAAATCAAGATATTTGAAGAAGATTCGGAAATCTGTACAAATTTTAGATATTATTTTTGTGACAGATTGCACGATATTCCTCCCCATCCGCCTATCTTTAGAACGCTTATAGAGCATCATTTTTCAGAAAATCCGCAAATTGTATAAAAATCTAAATTAACTATTGAAATTTGAGCAAGAATGTGCTATAATGGAGTTGAATCTTGTTATGATTTTCCTGGAAAGGGGTGAACTCCATGCTGTTCGGCTATAAGATCGCTGCTGTCTGCATCTCGCGTGTCCACGAGGATGTGCTTCGTGAGTGCATCGAGGCATTCTCGCAGAAACTCGCCGAAAACGGATGGCGTGCACTCATCTTTACGACCGGCTCTGACCTGTACTACAATACGCCGTCCATCGTCGGGCAGGCGACCATCTTCGACTTGATCGATCCAGCCATCACGGATGCTGTTGTCATCTTCGGCGACAAGATCCTCGATCCGAATTGCTTAGAGCGCATCATGAGCCGCGCTGCATCCCATGATGTTCCGGTCATTCTCCTTAACGGCAGGCACAAGAACGCATGCTGCCTGAACTTCGACTTCGAGAATGGTTTTGCGCAGGTCGTGCGGCATCTGGCAGAGGTTCACAAGGTACGCGACTTCCACTTCATTGCAGGCATGGAGAACAACGACTTTTCCGACACACGCATCGAGGTCATGCGCCAGGTGCTTGCCGAGTTCGACATTCCTTTTACCAAGGAGCACCATGTCAGCTATGGTGATTTCTGGTCAGAGCCTGCACGCGCGGCTGTCCGGCGGCTCATCCAGGAGAACCGCGTCCCCCGTGCCATTGTCTGTGCCAATGACAGCATGGCGATCGCGGTCATTGCAGAACTTCAGGATCACGGCTACTGCATCCCGGAGGACGTGATCGTCACAGGCTTTGACGGCATTGACGAGATCTACTTCTCCACCCCCAAGGTCACCTCAGCGACCTGCGACTACCGCAAGCTGGGAGAACATGCCGCACAGCTCTGCATTGCCTCCGGCAACGGCGAAACGCTCCCGGAATACACGGAGATCCTCCCGGAGTTCCTTGCACAAGAATCCTGCGGCTGTGTCCACAAGCACGAGATCGACATGGTAGAATCCGTCATCAATATCAACAACGTGTTCAACCGTTTCATCAACGAGACCGAACGGCTCAGCGAGGTCTCCGCACATGTGCAGGGGTGTAACACCCTTGAGGAGGTCAGTCAGCAGCTCCACGTTTCCATCTTGTACTGCATGCAGTGTATGATCAAAAAGGAGTGTACTGACTTCACCCTTGATCCGATGGTGCAGCACTCCGCATCGACCTTTGGTGAGGAAATGTACATTCTCCTTGACACCGACTGGCCATGCAATGAGGGATCGTTCATCAAGACCTCCCAGCTTTCGTCACGCATGGAGGAGCTGCTGCAAAGCGGTGCACCGATCATCTTTG